>CALKRK010000213.1 GCA_937989675.1 uncultured Arenicella sp.
TCTAAACTGGACCAGCAACAATGCTGCTGAGTCTGGCATTGGAGGGGCATCGAATGCGCTGAACCAAAATTATATAACCGGTAGCGCACCAACCTGTAATACTGCGGTCCCCATATACTGTATTAGCTATACGGCTCCGCAGGAACAAGACGAGCCAATATGCGTAGCTATTAAATCGAGCAACGACAAAGTATCTTCTATTTGTTTGTAGAGCTCTTTTTCAGTGAGTAAGAGATGATCGCTATGTATTGATTCTGCCTTTTTTAAAAGTAAAGATCATTTGTTAGATCTTGTTTAACCTCGATTTTTATAGCGCTAGATCTAGTTGACGTTTTTAAATATAAGCAGCCAATAAAAAGAGCCGCACAGACTCGACTCTGATGCGGCTCTCTATAAAGCTAGGATTACTCCTGTGTCCCCGACAACTCCCATTGCAGCTTTATGACTTTAAAACACCCGTTGGAAAAGTGTTTGTTAGTCTCTCCCGGTTAGGAAGCTAAAGTATAGGGCAATTAAGGTTTGCGGCGCTTCACCCAAACGGGTGAAATTTTCAAATTTCTTTTTTAAACAGTTTTGTCGTGCTCAATCACCGCAAAAGCACTGTGATTGTGAATCGATTCAAAGTTTTCGGCGTGCACGTAGTAGCGTAAGATACGGTCGTTGTTGTCAAATTCATTGGCGACATCTCGCACCACATCTTCAACAAACTTAGGGTTGTTGTAAGCGCGTTCAGTAATATATTTTTCATCCGGGCGCTTAAGTATGGCGAACAGCTCGGCGCTGGCTTGTGCTTCGACGCTTTGAATAAGCTCGTTTAACCAGAGTTTACTAGAACAATTAATGCCGACCGTAATGTGTGAACGCTGGTTGTGTGCGCCGTATTCGGAAATTTTCTTCGAGCACGGGCATAAGCTTTTAACCGGGATGGTAACTTCAAGCGTTGAATCTAAATGCCCATTCTCAATTTGACCAACTAAATTTACCTGATAGTCCATCAAACTTTTGACGCCAGACACCGGTGCCGTTTTCTCAATGAAGTAGGGGAATTGTAGCTCAACGTAGCCTGAGTCAGCCTCAAGTCGTTTTACCATGTCGCTCAGCATGCGGTGAAAATGTTTCGCGGAAATTTCCGTTTCTGTCTCATTCAGCATTTGAATGAAGCGCGACATATGTGTGCCTTTCTGGTCATGAGGCAGACTGACAGACATAGAAAATGTGGCAATGCTGGCAGACCGGCTCCCATCGCGATTAAGAATTGTTACTGGGTGCTGAATGTCTTTGATGCCCACTCGATTGATTGGAATCTCGCGCGTGTCGAAACTGGCTTGGACGTCTTCCATTGGCGATTTAGGTGCGTTTGAGGAACTCATGATGGTATTTTCATTGATACGCGGCCTAAGCTAGCGCCGGTATCATCTTGTTTATCAAGAAAAATTAAACTAATTTGGTTTTCTTTTCTGGAATGGGTTGATAGTAGGGCGATGCCACAATTGACTGTTGTATGCCCGCCGCATCAAGCCCGCACTCGGCGAGCAAGTCGGCCTGATTGCCGTGGTCTATATATCGGTCTGGTAAGCCTAAATTCAAGCTTGGAGTGCCTAAACCGTCCGCGGCGATAAATTCATTAACGGCTGACCCCGCGCCACCAGCGACAACATTTTCTTCGATGGTAACCAGTAAATCATGGGTGGCACACAGCTCACGAATTAGAGCTTCGTCTATTGGTTTTACGAAACGCATGTTCACGACTGTCGAGTTCAGGTTCTTTGCCGCTTCTAAGGCCGCTGGCAATAAGGTGCCAAATGAAAGTATTGCCACCTGCTGGCCGTTTTGCACAATTTCGCCTTTGCCAAGTGGAATGATCGACATTTCTTTGCGCTCTTTAGCTCCGGTGCCAGACCCTCGAGGGTAGCGTACGGCGGTTAAACCGGTGTGCTGGTAGGCACTGTAAAGCATATCTCGGCATTCGGCTTCGTCACTGGGGGCGTAGATAACACAACCAGGAACGCAGCGTAAAAAACTGTAGTCGAAGACCCCAGCATGTGTGGCGCCATCCGCACCCACTAAACCGGCTCGATCAATGGCGAGCATAACGTCGAGATCTTGCACGCTTACATCGTGAATAAGTTGGTCGTAAGCGCGTTGCAGAAAAGTAGAATAAATGGCGACCACGGGTTTCTGGCCATCGCAGGCCATGCCAGCCGCGAAGGTAAGTGCGTGCTGTTCGGCAATTGCCACATCAAAATAGCGCTCTGGATACTCTTCAGAAAAGCGTACTAGCCCAGAACCTTCTCGCATCGCTGGAGTGATGCCTATCAATTTTTGATCGACAGCGGCCATGTCACAAAGCCAATCACTGAATACGTCGGTATAAGTTCGAGTTTTAACCTTTTTACCAAACTCGCCAGTTGTCGGGTTAAAGGGTGATACGCCATGGTACTTTATCGGTGCATCTTCGGCCGGTTCAAAACCTTTGCCTTTCTTGGTAACGATGTGTAAAAAGCGCGGGCCCTCGATTTCTTTGAGGTTCCGTAATGTGGTCACCAATGTTTCGATATCGTGGCCATCTATCGGTCCGGCGTAATAGAAACCCATTTCCTCGAAAAAGGTACTGGGCAAAATCATGCCCTTTATGTGTTCTTCCCAGCGGCGCGCGTAGTCACGCACAGGCGGCAGGCCGCTGAGTGCCTTTTTGGTACCGCGGCGGACCGAGCTGATGGTTGGCCCGGTCATTAATTTGGTGAGATAGTTTTTTAGCGCGCCCACATTGGGTGAGATCGACATGTCGTTGTCGTTCAGAATAACCAGCACATTGGCATCCATGTCTCCGGCATTATTCAGGGCCTCAAAGGCCATGCCAGCGGTAAGTGCGCCATCGCCAATAATCGCCACAACATCGCGCTCAAGCTTTTGTTGCGAAGCGGCGACCGCCATGCCGAGTGCGGCGCTGATTGAGGTGCTTGAGTGGCCAGCGCCAAATGTGTCGTATTCGCTTTCAGTTCGTTTCAAAAAGCCTGATAAACCACCAGGTTGACGGATTGTGTGCAGTTGGTCGCGCCGCCCTGTGAGAATTTTATGCGGGTAGGCTTGATGGCCAATATCCCAAACAATTCTGTCATTTGGCGTATTGAACACATAGTGCAAGGCGGTTGTTAGTTCCACAGTGCCTAGCCCAGCCGATAGGTGACCACCGATTTTCGATACAGTGTCTATCAAGAACTGACGCGTTTCATCGCACACTTGCTGTAGCTGATCTTCAGAGCATGCACGTAGATCACTGGGTTGATCCAGCGTCATTAGCAGGGGATAGTTTGCTTGGTCTGTCACGTTATTTTCTTTCTAAGTCGTGGTGCTACTGCGTTGATTGATTGTGCTCGTTAACAGTTTTCATCGTTTGCTTGTGCTTAGCTAATGATGGCGTTTTACCACCAGCGAGGCTAAATCGACCAACAAGTTTATAGATGCCGCCGACCCGCTATTATCGCTGATCGGCTGCAGGCTTTCTATGGCCTCATGATAAAGATTTTCAGCCAGCGCTTTTGATTCTTCTAAGCCGATGATGGCCGGATAAGTTGCTTTTCCGAGCTTTGTGTCTGATCCACTGGGTTTGCCGAGTTGTTCCGTGGTTGATTCTATGTCTAATACGTCATCAATAACCTGAAAGGCAAGACCAATCCGGCTACTGTATTGTTGTAGATAGTTTAGCGTAGATTCATTGGCGCCAGCGCAATGTGCGCCACAAGCGACTGCCGCGTTGATTAATGCCCCAGTCTTACGACGGTGAATATCTTCCAGTTGCGCACGGTTGAGCTTTGATTCAGTGCTTTGTTTTGTGGTGGCTTCGATGTCTAACATTTGTCCACCAACCATGCCGTCTTGGCCCGCGCAACTGGCGAGCTTGGCCGAGATTAGGCGCGCTTGCCTATCGTTCAACTCGGATG
>CALKRK010000214.1 GCA_937989675.1 uncultured Arenicella sp.
GCCAGTAAAACTTCAT
Organism: uncultured Arenicella sp.; assembly: GCA_937989675.1. Taxonomy (GTDB): domain Bacteria; phylum Pseudomonadota; class Gammaproteobacteria; order Arenicellales; family Arenicellaceae; genus Arenicella. The sequence goes on from CALKRK010000214.1 coordinate 17, forward strand.
TCAGATAAATTACTTGTTTTGCGGTTCGGTAATAACGTTTCATCAACTGTTCGACCGCAAGATGCGCATTGGTATCGTGATAACCGAATTCTTCCGCCAATTGCCTTTGAGTGTCGAATAACAAACGATCTTCGTGCCGATTAGTGATCAGGTGCAAGCCAGAACGCATTCGCCAAAGGATATTGCGCGCACGAATGAGAATGCGATATTCATCATCGTCAATAAGCTCTTGTTCACGCATTTGGCGGAAAGAGCGCACACCGTAGTGGCGGTTATAAACCCAAAGAATCGTTTGCAAGTCACGTAAACCGCCTGGGCTTTCTTTTAGATTCGGCTCTAAAGAATAGGCAGTGTCTTGATACTGCGCGTGGCGCTGCTCTTGTTCTTCGACTTTGCCACTGAAAAACTTATCAGGTGCCCAGCTGCGTGTATTACGAATCTTCTCATTGAGATTCGTAAACAATGAGTCGTCACCGGCTAAATGGCGCGCCTCCAGCAGGTTGGTCATGATGGTGATATCAGTGCGGGCTTCTTTAATGCAATCTTTTAGAGAACGTACACTGTGGCCGATATCTAAGCCGATGTCCCACAAAAAACGTAGGAAGGTTTCGACGAATTCTTTCGCTTCTTCGTACTGATCTTTTTTAAGAAGAATTAGTAAATCTACGTCAGAAAATGGGTGCAGTTCTCCACGACCATATCCACCAACGGCAACTAACTCCATCTCCACATTGTTTGGTGCCATCTCTCGATAGTGCCGCCAAACAATAACAACCAGTTCATCGATCATCCAAGTGAACTTTTCAACTAGGTCGGCAGATGATGCGCCTTGCACCTGGTGTTGTTTGAGTTCGACAAGCGCGTTCTTGATGGCTTTCTTAAACGGCGCAATAGGTAACTGTTTAGCCTCGCCGAGCGAATGCTTAAATACCGTTGGGTTGAGTAATTTGCTTTTGGCGAAATGCATACAGAATAATCCCGTGCCTGCTTTGGGAGGTTTGTTTGGCTTGTGTTTGCGTTAAATCGTTGCTTGTTTAGTACTCAAATGTGCCAATTGGCGTGCTAGGGGAGTACGGCGTTGCTTGAGTTGGTTAGTATTTCATAACCCGAATTGGTTACTAATATTGTGTGTTCCCACTGAGCTGACAGCGAATGATCGCGGGTTACGACCGTCCAGTTATCGGGCAGTAGCCTTGTTTCTTTACGGCCAGCGTTGATCATCGGTTCGATGGTGAAGGTCATACCTTCTTTGAGAGCCATTCCAGTATTGGGCTTTCCATAATGTAATACCTGCGGTTCTTCATGGAAGACGCGACCAATGCCGTGCCCGCAATATTCGCGAACTACCGAAAAATTAGCCGCTTCAGCGTGCTTTTGGATGGCGTGGCCGATGTCGCCAAGCTGCACGCCAGGCTTGACCATTTCTATACCCAGAAGCATGGCTTCTTTGGACACTTCAGAGAGGCGATTCGCCAGAACGCTGGGTTTGCCAACGTAATACATACGGCTGTTGTCACCGTGATAACCGTCTTTAATAACGGTTACGTCAATATTGACGATGTCACCTTTCTTTAGCTTTTTTTCACCGGGTATGCCATGGCAAATAACGTGGTTCACCGACGTACATATTGATTTGGGAAATCCTCGATAATTGAGTGGTGCGGGAATGGCTTCCTGAATATTGACGATATAGTCGTGGCACAGAGTATTCAATTCATCGGTAGTAACGCCGGCTTTAACATGCGGCTCGATCATGTCTAGCACCTCACTTGCCAATCGGCCAGCAACACGCATTTTTTCGATTTCATCGCTTGTTTTTATGGAAACGCTCATGAGTATTTTATTTATATAATGAATGGGCGTTAGTGTAACAAAATTCAGAGTTACTAGCTTTCTCTAACTATTCTAGCTTTAATATCATGGTAAAAGTGGTCGTAATCCTTAAACAACAACGGTAAGCTGAGCACATAATAATATTAATATGGTGAGTTTATGGCTATGGCGTTCGGGCTGATGAGAAGAGTAGGATTTAAATTTTGGCGTTATATGGAGCCACGCGCGATATTTGAATGGCAGAGTTTTTACGCGCTGCGCCCATTTCTGAAGAGGTTGCCAAAAGGTGATGGTCATCCGGTGATTGTATTTCCTGGCTTTGGCGGTAGTGATCGTTCCACAAAACCATTAAGAGGCTTACTTTCCTCGTTAGGCTATGAAGCGCATGGCTGGGGGCTCGGCTCGAATCTCTTTTTCGATGATGAATTAGAAGCTGAGATGGTGGCCTTGGTTAGGGAGGTCGCTGAAAAATCAGATCAGAAAGTATCGTTACTAGGTTGGAGCCTCGGTGGTTTGTATGCACGAGAGGTAGCGAAAGCGTGCCCTGAGTTAGTTCGTGGGGTGATCACCATGGGCAGCCCTATTTCTGGCCGCAATCGGCACTCCAATGCGCATGCATTGTTTCAAGCGATTAATGGAGAGCCAACAGAGCAAGATAAAGCACGGCAAAGGCATTTGCATGAGGCTCCGCCGGTGCCGACCACGTCCATTTACTCAAGAACTGATGGCATCGTTGCATGGGAAGGCTCCGTTCAAAAACACGGTGATGAAATCGAAAATATTGAAGTGCCCGCAAGCCATTTGGGGCTTGGTGTCAACCCATTGGTGATGGTGGTGCTGGCGGATCGACTTGTGCAACCAGATGGAGAGTGGCAGGCGTTTGATCGTCGAGGCCTAAAGAAACTGGTTTTTAAGAAACCTGGTAAACGCCATTTCAGCCCAAATCACGCGCACTGAACCTGTTAGTTTTCACTTGCTTGTGTAGCGTGTTCGCCTATCCAGCGAGCAAACTTGGGTATCAATTCGCGTGGTAAATCGTGGCCCATGCCTTCCACCAATTTGAGCTCAGCATGTTTTATGTGTTCTGCAGTGTCAATACCACCCTCTACTGGTACTAAGACATCGGCTTTGCCGTGAATAATGAGAGTTGGCAGTGTTATCTTGCGCAACATTCCACGTCTGTCTCCAGACTCAAGTATTGCGGCCATTTGATTTTGAAAACCTTGTGGTGAGTAAGAGCGACGCACGCCCCGAAGTATGCGCTCAGATAGCTCTTCTTTGCTTGGGGGGTAATCGGGGCTGCCGATTATAGCCCAGGTTTTAAGAGAGTGAGCAAGGTATGCTTGTTCGTTCTTCGCGCTTGGCCGCGATAATAGTTGCTTTGATACCTTCCAGCTTGTTTGCGGTAACGCCGGGTTGCCAGTGGTGGACATGATCGACGTGAGAGATAGGCTGCGATCAGGGTTTTCAGCGGCTAAGATTTGCGCGATCATGCCTCCCATGGAAGCGCCAACCCAATGCGCGCGGTCAATTTCTAAATGATCTAATACTCCAATGGCGTCGGCGGCCATATCTCTCAAAGAGTAGGGCGCTCGAACCGACAAACCAAGCTGTTTTCTGAGCAATAGTTTGAGTAAATTAACCTTTTTCTTAGTCTCGACTTTTTGTGATAATCCAATGTCACGATTATCAAATCGAATTACTCTAAAACCGTGTTCGGCGAGCTGTGTGCATAAAGTCTCAGGCCACGCAATCATCTGAGTTCCAAGCCCCATAACTAGGATAATGGCTGGGTCGCTTTCTTTACCAAACTCGTCATAGGCCAAGCGCAAGCCGTTGGCCATCAAGTATTTCTCATTCATTTCAACGTACTATTTACTTTTTTGTTGCTTTTTTTGCGGTTTTCTTGCGACTTACCTTCTTAGCGACTTTTTTGCTCCGTTTCTTTTTCGTCTTTTTACGCGAAGGCTGCGGTTTTTTTTGGGCCGTTGCGGCCAGGAGTTCATCGAAAGACTCTTGCAAGCATTGAGCGTAGAACGCTGGGTCAGGCATCATTTCACGGCAGGCGCTTACAGAGATGTTGAATTTACCACAGTAGCTGCCTAGCCCATGGAATAAGCCCATTCCATCGATTGGAGGACCTAGTGAGAAACTGCTGAGCATTTTTGCACCGGTAAAATACAGTGGTATTTGTGGGCCAGGCACATTCGTAATAACACAGTTATAGGCTGGCTTTATACGATTTGCCATTCCTAAGCGGCTGTATAGCTTAGCTGCGGAGGCTGTCAACGTCGAAGGAACGAACTGCGCGTAATCGGTCATCGTTTTAGCACCAATCGCGACTGTGAGTTGCTTTGCTTGACGCGTGCCTCGGTGAACTTTGGTAAGGCGGTCCAGTGGGTCTGCTATGTTGCTGCCAACACGAACAGTCATTTGCGATACTTGGTTGCCAGCAGTACCTTCTTTGTCTTTTGTTCGCACGTTTATTGGCGCCATCGCCACTAGCGAACGCTCCGGTAATTCGCCTTTACTATCCAGATATCGGCGCAGTGCTCCTCCGCAAATAGCAAGTGCCACATCATTGACCGTGACATCAGTCACGGCATCCTTAATTTGCTTTATTTTGGCCAGCTCAACTTCAACTGCGGTAAAGACTCGATGGGGCGATACATTGGTGTTGAAGCGTGTTCGTGGAATGTCTGTCACTCTTGAAAGGCGCCCACGTGCCAGGCCGGTTAGCATCTTAGCAAAGCCTGGAACCGTATTCTTTGCAACCTCGAGTATGCGGCCCGGTGTTTTTATGCTGTTCAATTGTGAGCGCCAAATTAACTCAAAATTGCCGGGCTCACGATCTTTGGGAACGGGTTCTGGAGATAGCGCTGACTCGTAGTCTGGCGAGAGGTCATGTATGGCCGCGGCAATCTCTACGCCTGAAGCGCCGTCAATAGCGGCATGATGCATTTTGCTGATCAGAGCAAAGCAACCCGGTGGATAGCCCTCAACATTATCGAGGCCTTCGACAATGTACATTTCCCAAAGCGGGCGAGCACGATCCAGCGGGCGCGCATGCAAGCGTGAGGCTTGAATGCATAGTTGTCGCCAGTCTCCTGGTTTGGGTAAGGCGATGTGTCGAATATGAAACTCAGGGTCGAATTCACCATTGGACCGCCAATAGGGGTGGTCAAGGCGCAGAGGTACTTCAAGCAGTACGTTGTTCATGGTCGCCACGCGATGGGCGCGCTGCAACACATTAGACATGATTTGCTTAAAGCCGACAGCACCACCGGGAGCGGTAGATGGGTCATAAATCGCTAAGCCGCCGATGTGCATAGGCGAGTTTGCTGTCTCTAGATAAAGAAAGGATGCGTCTAGGCCACTGAGTTGTTGCAAATCGTCAGTCCTCTAAGGATTCGTTGGATAGACTCATCATACATTGAACTGGATAAAGCGTCATTTGATTCAAATTCTTATCATCAATAGTCAGTATCGTTGTGAGTGTTCAGCTCAACAATGCCGGCCTGAAAAGCACCGATTTTCACCTATATTTCTTTGCAATATTATTGCCTTATGGTATAAACGCGCCTCAACTTAAATCATCCGATTATCGCCAAGTGCAGTTGGGTGCTTTTTAGCTTTGTAGGTGATTGATTTTTCTTGGAAAAGCATCGCTTTCATTGTTGGAAGGTTAACTGCTCAGATCATTCGGATTTGTCTAAACCCGTACAATTTGGAGTACACTTATGTCTAACGTTACTATGCGCCAGATGCTGGAAGCTGGCGTGCACTTCGGCCATCAAACTCGTTACTGGTCACCTAAAATGCGCCCGTTTATCTTCGGAGAGCGCAACAAAATTCACATTATTAACCTTGAGCAAACGCTACCTCTGTTCAACGACGCGATGAACTATATCGGTCAAGTTGTTGGAAATGGCGGTCAGGTAATGATGGTTGGTACCAAGCGTTCTGCTAGCAAGTTAGTTAAAGAAGCCGCTGAACGTGCTGGCACTCCATATGTAAACCACCGTTGGTTAGGTGGTATGTTGACCAACTACAAGACGGTTAAGAACTCAATTCGTCGCTTGAAAGAACTAGATACACAGTTAGTAGAAGGCACAAATGCTCGGTTGAGCAAGAAAGAGTCATTAACCTTAGACCGTGAGCGCATCAAATTAGAGCGTAGTTTGGGCGGTATTAAGAACATGCAAGGCCTTCCTGATGCCTTATTCGTTGTTGATGTGAAATCGGAGTACATCGCGGTTTCCGAAGCTAACAAATTGGGTATCCCAGTGATCGCGGTCGTTGATACTAACTGCCAGCCAGACGGTATTGACTATGTGATTCCAGGTAATGACGATGCGATTCGTGCGATACGTCTTTACACTGAGACCGTTGCCGACACGATCATCAATGCTCGTGCAGCCGCTCAGATCAAGCCTGCCGTTAGCGAAGGTGATGCTAACGAATACGTTGAAGTAGACGAGTCGGAAGTTGCTGAAGTACCAGCTGCTAAAGCGGCCGCTCCAGTTGCTGCTGAGCCTAAAGAAGAAGCGGCGCCAGTTGAAGAGGCTCCTGTTGCCAAAGAAGAACCAGCAGCTGCACCGAGTGGTGAAGCCGATAAGCTGACAGACATCAACGGCATTGGCCCGGTGATTGAGGGCAAGCTGAACGCACTGGGCATCACCACGTTTAAGCAAATCGCAGACTTCACGGCTGAAGACGTAGAGCGTATTGACGGCGAGCTTAACTTCAAAGGTCGTATTGATCGTGAAGAGTGGATCGCTCAAGCCAAAGCAAAAGTTGCGTAAAATTATTACGCGATAATTCGTTGATAGAAAATATTTAACTTCATATTTATAGATAGGTGAAGACATGGCAATTACTGCCTCACTCGTAAAAGAGCTGCGCGAGCGTACCGGCGCAGGCATGATGGAATGCAAAAAAATGTTGACTGAAACAAACGGTGACATTGATGCTGCTATCGAGGAGCTACGTAAGCGTGGCGCAGCGCAAGCGGATAAAAAAGCAGGTCGTATTGCGGCCGAAGGTACAATCGTTACTCTGGTAGACGGCGCGCGTGGCGTAGCCGTTGAAGTGAATTCAGAAACTGACTTTTCAGCTAAGAACGAAGGGTTTGTGAACTTTGCTAACCAAGTTGCCAAAGCGGTTATTGCGAGCGCTCCTGCAGATCTTGATGCGCTTGCGGCTACGCCAGTAGAAGGCGGCCAGACTGTAGAAGAAGCGCGTCAATCGTTAATTCAAGAGATTGGCGAAAACATTACTGTACGTCGTTTCCAAGTTGTTGAAGCGGCTGACGGTGAAGTTTTGGGCGCTTATCAGCATGGTAACAAAATCTCGGTTTTGACTAAGCTTGCTGGCGCGAGCGAGGAATTGGCAAAAGATATAGCGATGCACGTTGCGGCGAGTAAGCCAGTATGTGTGTCGGCAGACCAAGTTCCAGCTGATTTGCTTGACGCGGAGCGTAAGATTTTCGCAGCGCAAGCGGCAGAAAGTGGTAAGCCTGCTGAGATCATGGAGAAAATGGTTGAAGGTCGCATTCGTAAGTATTTGAATGAAGTCACGCTTCTTGGTCAATCGTTTGTAAAAGATCCAGACCAAACCGTTGAAAAGTTGTTAAAATCAGCCAGCGCTTCGGTCAGCGAATTTGTTCGTTATGAAGTTGGCGAAGGCATCGAAAAGAAAGAAGATGACTTTGTTAGCGAAGTAATGGCACAAGCTGGTAAAGCTTAAAAGCTGACATACTAGAAATAACCAAGCGCATCAATATCGAATTAGTCGCACCCAATAAATTACTCGAGGAGTAAACGCCAAATGCCGAGCGAATCTTCAACAAAAGGTTTTAGACGAATACTTCTCAAGCTTAGTGGTGAAGCACTGGCAGGAAGCTCAGGTGATACAAAATTTGGAATAGATGCGCAAACCCTTAACGACGTTTGTAAAGAAATAGCAGGCGTAGTTGAGACTGGAACACAAGTTGCCGTTGTTATTGGTGGCGGCAACTTTTTCAGAGGGATTTCCGCCTCTGAATCAGGGATTGAAAGGGCAACAGCCGACTACATTGGGATGTTGGCTACCGTCATGAATGCACTTGCGGTTCAGCAAGGTTTGAAACAAATTGGTGTGCACGCGCGTGTTCAATCGGCGATACCTATTTCGCCAGTTTCAGAGCCATATGTACGTTTGCGCGCACTTAAACACCTCAATTTGGGCCGTGTTGTGATTTTTGCCGCCGGCACCGGTAACCCTTACTTCACTACCGATACCGCTGCCAGTCTTCGAGCGGCGGAGATTAACGCAGATATTCTAGTTAAAGCGACTAAAGTCGACGGCGTGTATGATTCTGACCCAGTATCTAACCCTGATGCTGTTCGATATGAAAAAGTCAGTTATGATGAGGTGTTGCAACAACGACTAGGCGTAATGGACGCGACAGCCATTGCACTGTGTCGTGATAACAATATGGATATGCGAGTACTGTCCATCAGCGATGAAGGCGCACTGGCAAAAATGGCTCAGGGCCATGAAATTGGAACGCTTATTACTGGCGTTTAGGTTTTCCTAATCTTTTTCACACAAACAATTATAATAAAGCCGAGTTAGGCGAATTAGAGGCGAATATGATTGACGATATTCTTAAGGATGCTGAGCAAAGAATGCAAAAGAGCATTGAATCGATGCGAGGCGAGATGGCAAAAATTAGAACTGGGCGTGCTAGCCCGGCGTTGATTGACTATTTAAACGTAGATTATTACGGAGTATCGACTCCGATCAGCCAAGTTGCCAATATTTCCGTTCAAGATGCACGTACTCTTGCAGTACAGCCATGGGAGAAAAATATGGTCCCTGTGGTCGAACGAGCTATTATGGAAGCTAATTTGGGCTTAAACCCGGTAACGGCGGGCGATTTGATTCGTATTCCAATGCCCCCGTTGACCGAAGAGCGGCGCAAAGAAATGGTTAAAGTTGCTGCGGCCGAAGGTGAGAGCGGTAAGGTGGCTATTCGTAATATTCGTCGTGACGCGAATAGTGATTTTAAGTCGCTATTGAAAGACAAAGAAATCAGCGAAGATGAAGAGAAGGGCGCTGAAGCCAGCATTCAGACACTTACCGACAAGTTTGTCGCCCAAGTTGATGAGGTGGTTAAGGAAAAAGAAGCGGAGATTCTGACGGTTTAACGAGTTTAGTACGTGCGATGCCTCGCTGTGTTTGCACTTAGTATTTTTGTTGAGCGAGACCTCTCATGCTGACCAAATTAAAAACACTGTTAGGTTTGGTGACTACGCAAACCCCGCGGGATGAGCTTGCGAAAGACATTGTTATTTCACCGAAGCCAGAACACGTTGCGGTGATTATGGATGGCAATGGGCGTTGGGCTAATGCTAAGGGTTTGTCGCGAATTGCCGGCCACAAACGCGGCGTGGATTCTGTAAAGTCGCTGATTAAGGGCTGCATTCAGCATGATATTCGCTATCTTTCTATCTTTGCATTCAGCAGCGAAAACTGGACTCGGCCGCGTGCAGAAGTCGATGCTTTGATGGATTTATTGATCAATGCGCTGGAGACTCAAACTCGTAAACTCAATGAAAATGGCATTAGGCTGCAGTTACTTGGAGATTTATCGAAGTTTAATGAGCAAATCCAAACATTGGCTGCGAGCGCGCTTGAGCAGACCTCACACAATAATAAGTTAATCTTAAACGTCGCCATCAATTATGGCGGTCGTTGGGATATAACCCAGGCTTGTCAGCGATTAGCTGAACGAGTTGCTAGCGGTGAAATTCAAAGCTCTGACATAACTGAGCAAGCCTTAACGAACGAGCTTTCAACGTCTGATATGCCTGATCCGGACTTGTATATTCGCACCAGCGGTGAATATCGGATTAGTAATTTCCTATTATGGCAGGCTGCGTACTCTGAGTTTTATTTTACGGACGTGCTTTGGCCTGATTTCGATGAAGCTGCGTTTACCGACGCGTTGTTGAAGTATATGCGCCGAGATCGTCGTTTTGGCAATGCCATTGATGCCGTTACAAACAAAGCAACTGAAGAAGTTGATAACGAAAGTCAGGCGGCCACCAAGCATGCTTAAGCAACGGATTTTGACCGCTTTAGTTTTGGTGGCGGTGGTTCTGGCGGCCTTATTTGCAGAAAATATTTTGTATTGGCGTGCCTTGATTTCGGTTGTGGTTTTAGTTGGCTTTTACGAATGGCTACGTTTTTGTGAAATAGACTCCGCACTGCATAAAGTAGCGAGTTTTGCGGTGTTTTTGGCCGTGTTTTACGGTTTCCAGTCCGGCATTGTTGATATAAACATCGTTGTTCCTCTTGCGTGTGTTGTTTGGCTTGCTTTGTTGGTATTCACTCTGACCGATGCACTGGCGTTTCTGCATCAACGTTGGGTCAAACTTGTCATTGGCGTGTTTGTGTTGGCCGTGGCAGGTTGGTTAGTGATCGAAATTAAAACCATAGAGCATGGAGCGCTTTGGGTGATTTGTTTTATTGGCGCGGTCAGTTTTGCCGATATCGGTGCTTATTTTGTAGGTCGGAAGTTTGGCAAAACAAAGTTGGCTCCAAAAGTCAGCCCCGGAAAGACTGTAGAAGGTTTATTTGGTGGCCTGGGCGTCGTGACCATCATTTTTGTGCCGATTTTGTTCAGTGTATTTGATGTTAAGAACGCCATGTTATTAACGGTTGCGGTGTTAGTTACGTCTATCGTTTCGGTCGGTGGTGACCTTTTCGAGAGTAAATTAAAACGACACGTTGGTTTGAAAGACAGTAGCCAAATCCTTCCAGGTCATGGTGGGATGTTGGATCGAGTCGATAGTATGCTGGCAGGTTCACCCTTTTTCTTTTTTGGTTTAACTCTATTGAGCTGAATAGGCTGACTTATTATGCAGCGAATCACCATTCTCGGTTCCACAGGGTCGGTCGGCAAGAGCACTTTGCGCGTGTTAGCGCTTCATCAAGATCGCTTTCGCGTCGCAACGTTGACCGCTCAAAGTAATGTCGACGCCATGTTGGAGCAATGTAGAGCCTTTAGTCCAGCATCGGTTGTGATGGTTGATGAGGCTGCTGCTGAGAAACTAGCCGATAAGTTGGCCGTTGTTGGTTTGCGTCACATTGCCGTGCGAAGCGGTGCGCAAGCCGTTACGGATGCAGCGGCTGATCGCAACTGCGACAGCATTATGTCAGCAATCGTCGGCGCAGCCGGGCTACGGCCTACTTTTGCGGCCGTTTCGGCGGGTAAACGCGTGTTAATT
>CALKRK010000215.1 GCA_937989675.1 uncultured Arenicella sp.
CCCACCTACGATCAACACTGATTCGTAGTTTATTTGCGAATCAGCTGCTTCAAGAAAACGTTTAATCGCAATATGCAAAGGCACGTCCAAACCGTAGTTGGCCGCAATATCTCGGGTAGAAACTATCTGCGCGCTAACCCCTTGTTGGTTTCTCTCTGTTACGTATCGTTCAAGTCGCTCACCGATAAATGCTGGATGACTCACGATCAGTAAGTTGGCGTCGTACAGTGTTATATCTTCAGCATCCTCAAACTGCTCAATTCGAGCCGGTGTTTTTAACTCTGAGGCACTCCCAAGAAACAGACGGGCATTACCTTGCGCCGCAAAAGGCACACTGAACCAGCCACGTTTATCTTTGACTCGCCGAATTTTCAGTGGCATTAGATTGTGGTCATCACGATAGGTATACGCGATTTTTCCTCGCCGTGATTTCGACTCAAACATAAAGCCATCGCCAGTTTTTTCATTAACGCCGATAATGCCGTACTCGAAATCAGAGCGCGAATTCGCAACTGGATAGCTGAGTTTCACATAGTCAACTCCAATGGCGTCAAACCAATAGCCGCTGCCAGCAACACGCACTTGAATTGTGTTTTGCCCGGTTTTCACCATCCCGGCGGGTAATTCGATTGATTGCTTACTTGTTACTTGGCCTTCAAACGTCGTCACTTTCACTAACTCGCCATTCAACCAAATTTCGGCTCTATGGTCTGGGTCATAGTTGCCGTCACCATCGATATCTTGATAGGGAAGATTAGTAACTCCCACAAGGCCGACATCCAGCACGGAGTTAATGTCATCACGCAGTAACTCATGCTCCTCAACCTGAATTGTGTAATTTCTAGTTGCGGGCCTGCTGGCACGAAACATAACGTCCATCAACCAAGGTGAATCGCCCGGGCTAGCAATGTTATGCACCGTATTGTTATCGATAAGCTTGGCTTGATAACTCCAAGTTTGTGGATTAGTTGCTTCTCTGCGGTTCCACCGAACAGGCCTTGCTTTGCTTGAGTCTACCGAAATCTGATAAAGCCCTTCTGCCCGGTAAATACTGTCTGTTCCGCGCGCAGGCACGCCTACGAAGTCGATAAAACTACCTGAGCCAAATAGTGAGCTTTTACCTCCGATACGCCTTGGTAGGGGTTTACCATCTTGCGTAACAGCAATGTTTCTTCGCAAAGAACCTCGCAGATCCACACCCGCAGCGACTAAATCTTCATAGCTTACTCGGTGAATGCCGCGCTCTGTCACGGCGATTTGTGCGACAGCGCTACCCTCGTCTTGAGTATCGCCTTTTCTAAGTTTTCTCCAGCGGTTATGAACTCGAACAAAACCACGCTGGGTCATCGCGCTAGCGAAATCTTCTTGTACACGCTGCCAATCAATCGGCTGAGACTTGAAATCTGCCCCGTAAGATTCGCCTAAATCAAATGGCCCGAAAAATTCTTGAGTGCCATTGATGTCAACACTCGAAATAACAACATTATCAAGCTCCTGCTTGAGGCTTATCTTGCGTTGATATTTCTGTGTGCTTAAAGAATCAAACCGCTTGCTGCGTACCAATCGTCTATTGAGTTGTACAAGCTCTTCTTGATTGGTGCCCCGCTTGCTAAGAGTCCAGATATCAAAACCGGCGTTGAAAGTTTCATCCGCGGTTTCCCACTCCACTTTGAGAAACGGTCCGATCTTGGTACTCTCAAACTTACTGAGAGTAACCGGCACCGTAGCAATTGGGCCCAAGGTGGTATTCGTTACTGGGCAACTCGGCGCGGCCAATAAAATGCCTGGGCTCGAGGTGGTTAAATTGGTAAACGTTTCGTCAGCCAGGCTACCATCACCATCGCTGTCATAACGATACTGAAAACCCGCCGGGCCATCACAACAACGCTCAAAGCCCAAAACCTTTAATGTGTGCGTGCCAGCAGTCAATAGCCGGTCGCCCTGTAACACTTCAGTTGTATTGGCGTAACTGTTTGCCCACCACAGATCGTTAACCCAATCAGCTTCCAAGGTCGTACCGTCAAGGTAAAGTTCTGCGCCATGGCCAAAATCACCTCCGATACGAAATTCGTAGCGCGCGTCCGCAGGAACAATCAGCATGGTCTCCATAAAAAAGCCAATATCCATATTGGACCCATACACGGTTGAATTATCAACAACGGCAACTCCATCCGAGTAGGTCGTTATTGTCGAGCATCCGTAACCACTGCCAGGAGCGGCAACGGTGTCAAAATCAAAAATAGCCTCGCCTTCCGCCCGCGTTTCAGGGCCAGGGTCAGCGTCGCTGTATTGCTGTGTATGATACTTAAAGCCTTGGTCAGCGAAGGTTGCCGATGCATCACTTAATGGAGCAACGACATCTGTTCGATTGTAATCAAGAAATATATCGGTATTGGGTGGGCTTACCGGCACCGATGGCACTTCAATCCATACCACCGCCGTCTGCCCAACTGGGTCAACACTTTCGACAAAGAAGTCCAGCATCGCACTGGTATCACTATTCCAGGCAATTAGGTCGTCGCCATTATTCGTGAAGTCAAAACCTGGTGCATTAGTAGCATTGATTTCGATACGCACGGTGTGATTAGTTAACGCCGCTGCAGTCGGGTTATCTAATGCAATTGGCAAACGTGATTGAGCGCTTGCGGCCTGCAACATACAAACCACGGCTAATGCGCAAACAGTTAGCAACACACTCATGCTCTTAAAATTGAACATCACTTTCACCCCAAAACTATATTTGTTATACCTAATATAGCCGAAAAGCCTTGTATTAATTAGGTTTGTAACAATTAGTAACATTCTTAGAATTGCCTAAATCAGCTTGATTCGAGGCTTTGAGGTGCCTATACTCCGATTCCTGAGTAAATTACTCGGATTTATTGACTCAACGATCACAGCACAGCGTTTACTCTCTTTAGATAACGCATCCGACAAGCTTACGAATTCACTTTCTTTTAGCATGAAACTCACCACAAAAGGCCGCTATGCGGTAACAGCAATGATGGATTTGGCTCTGCACGCCAAACTTGATCGCGTGGCCTTGGTAGACATCGCTGAACGGCAAAAGATTTCCTTAGCGTATCTTGAGCAGTTGTTTCGCAGCTTGCGTAACGCTGGTTTGGTGCAGTCCGTGCGTGGCGCCAAAGGCGGCTATATGCTCGCCAAAGCGGACAAAGACATTTCATTAGCCGACATCCTAGTTGCCTCAGACGAGCAGATTAATCTCGCTTGTGGTGGTGGCAACACCTGTAGCGATGTTGATCCATGCCTTACGCACAATCTATGGACTAATCTCAGCCAAGAATTCTTCGAATTTTTGAACAATAAAAAACTAAGCGACTTGGTTCGCTCTCGCCATGTTCAAACCATGGCGACTCAACAGGATGTTACCCAAATTGGCGACATCCCGATTCATATTAGCAGGTAGCCCAATGTCTGAAGCCATACTACAAAACTCTGCAGAGGAGAAAAACCGTGACCTCAAAGAACTCGTCAAGCGCGAGTACAAAGAAGGGTTTGTAACCGACATAGAGTCAGAGACGTTCGAACCTGGCCTTGATGAAGACGTTATTCGTCGCATCTCAGCAAAAAAAGGTGAACCGGAGTTCATGTTGGAATATCGGCTCAAAGCATTTCGGCGTTGGCAAAAACTGCCCGAGCCGGATTGGGCGCACATTGACTACCCAAAAATTGATTTCCAGGACATCGCGTATTTTTCAGCCCCCAAAGCCAAACCTCAACTCGAAAGTTTAGACGAGGTTGACCCGAAGCTGTTGGAAACCTATGAGAAGTTAGGTATTCCGCTGGAAGAGCAAAAAATGTTAGCCAATGTCGCTGTCGACGCGGTGTTTGATAGCGTCTCGGTACGCACCACATTTCGCGAAACTCTCGCTGAAGCGGGCGTCATATTTATGCCTATCTCAGAAGCACTGCAAGAGCACCCGGAGCTGGTGAAACAATATCTTGGTAGCGTAGTGCCACCGCAAGATAACTATTACGCAGCGCTCAATGCCGCCGTGTTCTCTGACGGTTCGTTTGTTTATATTCCAAAAGGTGTACGTTGTCCGATGGAACTATCGACTTACTTTCGTATCAACGAAATGAACACTGGTCAGTTTGAACGCACACTGATTATTGCCGACGAGGGCTCCTTTGTGAGCTACCTTGAAGGCTGTACCGCACCGCAGCGCGATGAAAACCAATTGCACGCGGCGGTAGTCGAATTAGTCGCTCACAAAGACGCCGAAATCAAGTATTCGACTGTTCAAAACTGGTACCCAGGAGACGAGAACGGCAAAGGCGGTATCTACAACTTTGTGACCAAACGCGGTATTTGCAAAGGAAATAACTCTAAAATTTCTTGGACTCAAGTCGAAACGGGTTCAGCGATCACCTGGAAATACCCAAGCGTTGTTCTGCAAGGCGACAACTCCGTTGGCGAATTTTATTCCGTGGCGTTAACGCACAATAAGCAACAAGCCGATACGGGTACAAAAATGATCCATATGGGCAAAAACACATCCAGCACCATTATTTCTAAAGGCATTTCAGCCGGCCACGGTCAGAACACGTATCGCGGATTAGTCAAGGTGATGAAAGGTGCCGATAACGCGCGCAATTTCTCACAATGTGACTCCTTATTGATGGGCGATCGTTGTGGTGCACACACCTTCCCTTATATGGAAGTACAAAACCCAACGGCAAATTTAGAACACGAAGCCACCACGTCGAAGATTTCCGAAGACCAATTGTTCTATTTAAAACAACGTGGCCTTGATGAAGAAGCGGCGGTGTCGATGATCGTCAATGGCTTCTGCAAAGAGGTGTTTCGCGAACTACCAATGGAGTTTGCAGTCGAAGCTCAGAAACTATTGGACGTTTCTCTTGAAGGTGCCGTGGGTTAGCGCCGCAATTCGACAAGCTTCGAACAGAACAGTTTAGCAAGCAGGGCCAATGCCCGAGACAGATTAAAGAGCTGAAAAGATAAGACATGTTAAAAATTACAAATTTGCACGCATCGGTATTCAATACACCGATCCTCAACGGCATTGACTTGGAAGTAAAACCAGGTGAAGTGCATGCCATTATGGGCCCGAATGGCTCTGGGAAAAGTACGCTTTCAAATGTTATCGCTGGCCGCGATGGCTACGAGATTACCCAGGGCTCTATCGATTATCTCGGCAAAGATCTAAGCGAAATGGAAGCCGAAGAACGCGCTTGTGAGGGCATCTTTCTGGCTTTCCAATATCCGGTTGAGATTCCAGGTGTTAGTAATATGGCCATGCTTAAAGCGGCCCTTAACTCGATCCGTAAATACAACGGTGAGGAAGAGATCAAAGCAGGCGACTTCCTAAAATTAATTCGCGAGAAAGCGGACTTAGTTGAAATGAAGCAGGAATTTTTAAAGCGCGCTGTGAACGAAGGCTTCTCTGGTGGCGAAAAGAAACGCAACGAGATATTGCAGATGGCGATGCTCGAACCCAAGTTGGCGCTTTTAGATGAAACGGATTCAGGCCTTGATATTGATGCCCTGAAAATCGTTTCGCAAGGTGTCAACGCTCTGCGTTCACCAGACCGCGCAATGGTTTTAGTCACGCATTATCAGCGCTTGCTTGATTACATTGTGCCCGACTATGTACACGTGCTTGCAAACGGTCGAATCGTCAAATCTGGCGATAAATCTCTCGCCTTGGAGCTCGAAGAAAAAGGCTATAGCTGGATCGAGGGCCTCCAAGAGGCAAGCTAAGATGATTGCAGCAGATCAAACAGAAAACTGGGTAGCTCCCCACGCAAGTACTGAATTACTTGGGAGTAAATTGCCTTGGTTGAATACGCTACGTAAGCAAGCACTCGAGCACTTTGAGAAGCAAGGGCTACCAGGCGTTCGTGACGAAGATTGGCGCTACACCAACCTTCGCGCACTAAAGAGTGGTGAATACCGGCTAAGCACAGCCAAAGCATTAAACCATGAATTGCCTTCAAGTGATTTCACGAGACTGGTCATTGTTGATGGCCATCTCGATAAGTCAACTTCATCTGGTTTGAACCAGCACGCCGACGAAGGGTTTATCGTTGCCAGCCTTGCCGATGCCATCGAACAAGCGTATGTAGAAACGGCGTTTGGAAGTACACTTCCAGAGTTACAACACGGCTTCACTGCACTCAATACGGCTTATGCTCAAGATGGCTACGTCGTGTATTTACCTAAGGGCAGCCAGTTAAGCAAAGTTCTGGAGGTTGTGTTCGTTCATCAATCGTCTGATGTTGTTAGTCACACTCGCAACCTCATCATTGCTGAAGCAAATTCACAGTGCACCGTAATTGAACGTCACATAGGCCAAGAGGGCGCGGTTTATCTGAACAACTCGGTGACTGAAATCATAGCCGGCGATAACGCGCACATTGATCACTACAAGGTACAGCAGGAATCGGCAGATGCATTTCATGTTGGTGCCGTATTCATTAATCAAGCCAGCGGTTCTCAGGTTAAGAACCACAATATTGCGCTTAACGGCCTAGTCACGCGTAATGACATTCACAGTAACCTACTTGGTCAGGGCGCTCACATGGAGATGAATGGTTTGGTATTGGGTCAAGGTCGTCAACATGTCGACAACCATACCTTGGTTAATCATGCAGTGCCCAATTGCACGAGTGATGAATATTATAAAACCGTGCTTGACGACAGCTCACGAAGTGTTTTCCGTGGGCGTATAGTGGTGGCTGAAGACGCACAGCAAACTAATGCTGACCAACAAAACAATAACCTACTTTTGTCAGAAAATGCCGAAGCCGATTCTAAACCACAGCTTGAAATTTACGCGGACGACGTCAAATGTTCACATGGAGCGACCGTGGGGCAACTTGACCCAAAATCATTGTTCTATTTGAAATCTCGAGGCATTGCAGACGCACAAGCGCGCGCTTTGCTAACCTTTGCCTTTGCTAATGAAGTAGTTGAACGTATTGGCGTTGACTCTATCCGTGAGGAATTAACCCGCACGATGGCTGGCGAATTACTCACCGGCTTGGAAGACTTGGTGTAAGAAGCATGACAAACCCCGCCGTAAAAGCAAACTTTGCATTCGACTTTGAACACGTGAGTGCTGACTTTCCAACTCTCAATCAAGAGGTCTCTGGGCATCGCTTGGTGTATCTTGATAACGGCGCGTCAACGCAGAAACCACAAGCGGTAATTGACACGGTTACAGATTTCTATGAAACCGATTACTCCAACGTACACCGCGGCATTCATACTCTAAGTCAACGCGCAACTGATCGTTTTGAAGCGGCTCGTGAAACCGTTCGCGACTTCATTAACGCCGAATCAGAAACAGAAATTATTTTTACTCGGGGTACAACTGACGCTATTAATTTGGTAGCGCAAAGTTTTGTACGTGATTCATTTGAGCCAGGCGACGAAGTCATAATTTCAATGATGGAGCACCACTCCAACATCGTGCCATGGCAAATACTCGAACAGACAATTGGCCTTAAACTCAAGGTTATACCAATTAACCAAAACGGCGAGCTTTTGTTCGACGAGTTTGAGAAGCTGCTAAGCGCGAAGACTAAGCTACTTGCGATCACACAAATATCCAACGCTCTGGGATCAATTACACCGTTAAAAAAGATGATTGATGCCGCCCACGCCATTGGTGCTAAAGTGCTGGTCGATGGTGCGCAAGCAGTCGCCCATACCGAAGTAGACGTGCGCGCACTTGACTGCGACTTTTACGCGTTCTCCGGGCATAAGCTATTTTCACCAACCGGCGTTGGAGTGCTCTACGGCAAGCACGAGTTGCTCGAGGCAATGCCTCCCTATCAGGGTGGCGGCGACATGATCAAGGTGGTGAGCTTCTCTGGTACAGAGTTCAATGAACTGCCGCACAAGTTTGAAGCCGGCACACCGAATATTGCCGGTGTCATAGGCCTTGCCAGCGGCATTAACTATGTACAAGAAATCGGCCTGCAGGCAATCCAAGCTTACGAACACGAGCTACTGGAGTACGCCACCCAGAAGATGCTCGAAATAGATGGCTTAAGAATTATCGGTACTGCCCGTGAGAAAGCCAGTATTTTGTCTTTCCAGATTGACGGCGTACATGCATCAGACTTAGGTACGCTGCTAGATCATCAAGGTATTGCGATTCGCGTTGGCCACCATTGTGCCATGCCGGTAATGGAATTTTTTGGAATCGATGCAACAGCCCGCGCATCGTTTGCATTCTATAACACAAGAGCGGATGTTGACGCATTGGTCGCCGCTGTCAACAAAGCCGTTTCAATGCTGAAGTAATTGCCATGAACGAAAACGAAGAATTAAAGCCTTATATCAAGCTCCCTGAGAAAAGTACGGAAGAGGCTAAAGTGTCGCCGACAACGCCACGCACGCCCGATGAACTTGGCCCAGACATCGTTGATGCTCTAAAAACCGTTTACGACCCTGAAATCCCGGTAAACATATACGACCTGGGTTTAATTTACGGCTTTGAAGTTGACGAGAATTACTTTGTCGATGTCAGCATGACACTCACCGCGCCAGGCTGCCCGGTTGCCGAAACTTTTCCAGGGATTGTTGAAAATGCCGTTAAAAGTGTCGTTGGAGTATCGGATGCACGTGTTGAACTCACCTTCGACCCACCATGGACCATGAACAATATGTCTGAGGAAGCCAAGCTCGAACTTGGTATGATCTAAAAGGAACTCGCTTGGATAAACCGGATATTCTGCGGGTTTTAGAAGACGCGCAACTCGCTCATCAAGCGGGCGACTTTGTCAGCGCGCTTAAGTTTTACGAACATTTCTTTGATCACGCGCTCGATGATGACCCCTACGCGCTGTACGGCGCTCGCCTATCACACTGCTTAACAGGCTGGGGAGATCTCGCCGAAGTGTTCCCAGGCGCAAAAAATCGTTTGGACGCAAAAAAACGCGAGTCACTTGAAACCTATCTTGAGAGTCGTAACCCGGAGCAGTTTCATGATTACTTGGCTATCTGCCGAGTTCTCGGTGTGGAAGCAGATGCTCTGGAACAATTCTTAAAGCTGCATCACAATGAACCGAAATCATCGGTCAAGCTAAGTAAGTACTTATGGGATGACTTGGTCAACGCCGAGCAATGGCAAGTATGCAACGAGTTACTTGAGCAGCCCAATCAAAAACTAGATGAGTTATTGGCCGTCTTCGACGAGGCCGCCCGCCTCAAGGAATTCGACCCTGCATTTGACAACATCAAGTTCGAACAGCATATTGTTGATACCTTGTTGAACGATGTGCAAAAAGTCGTATTGGTATTACGTCAAGGCAATCGCTCTGACGACATTGCTGCTCTGCAACGTCAATTCCAGCAAGGTGTTGTACATCGTGATCATCCGATTTTAACAAAGCAGGTCCACGCCAAAAGTAGCTTTCTTTTCGCTGGGCACTAACCTCGGGCTCAGTAACCGAGCCAAACTGGAGACCTCATGCCAAATGTGACTGAAACCACCGAAAATGGCTTGTACTACCGCCAATGGTCCCCTGAGAAAAGTACCCCCAAAGCCGCCGTATTGCTAATTCATGGTCTGGGCGAACACTGCCAGCGCTACAACGCTTTAGGTAGTTACCTAAGTAATGCAGGCTTTATCCTCAGCAGCATGGACTTGCCATGCCACGGGCAATCTGAAGGTAGGCGCGGCCATGTAGATAGTTTTGACGTCTTCCAACGCGCGGTGCTTAGCCTCTACGAGAAGATTCGAACCGCTCACCCTGAAACACCGATATTTCTGCTTGGCCACAGTATGGGCGGCCTGATTGCCACTAAGCTTTTGTTAGAGCACCAAGATAAATTCAGCGGTGCTCTGCTGTCAGGCGCGGCCATTCAGAGCCCACAAGAACCTCCGGCGTGGCAAGTTGTCGTTATCAAAACCATCGCCAAGCTGTTTCCCAAAGCGGCCATGCTACAGCTGGATGCATCGGCCGTCAGCCGTGACCCAAAAGTTGTTGAAAAGTACATGGTCGACCCGCTTGTCAGCAAAGACAAACTATCAGCTAAATTTTTGGTGGAAATGACTAACACCATGCAGGAATGCAAAACGCAGGCCACTAAGATCACGCTACCGATTTTGATTATGCATGGCTCTGCAGATGTAATGACCGCCCCTGAAGGTTCAAAATTATTGCATCAGTCGGTGAACTCTTCAGATAAAGCGCTTAAGCTTTACGAAGGCTTGTTCCATGAGATTTTTAATGAGCCAGAAGCGCAGGACATCTATGCTGAAATAACGGATTGGATGACAAAGCGAATCTAGGGATTCATTAGGAAAATACGGTCAGCACAGCCCCAGCTGGATCTCGAATAACAAAATAGGTTTCGCCACCCATGGTACGCGGGCCGTCGATGATCTCGCCCCCCAACTTGACCGTGCTCTCAGCGCTGGCCTGCGCATCGGCGACGCGCACATACATCATCCATTGAGGAGGCATGTTCGCGTTAGAGCCACGCGCGTGACAAACCCCCGCAATAGTTTCACCACTTCCCGGAAGGTTCATATTGAAGTCATTATAGTCGCCCAAGGAAACCGGTTCCGCTTCCCAGCCGACGACTTCAGCATAAAAATCCTTTGCTTGTTCAGCGTGCTCAATAGTTAGATCACGCCATTCAATGGCACCAATTTTCTTCGTGTTGTCTGCCGACATAGTCTTACCTTATCTGGTTAGTGTTAGTTAATTTCTTTACACTGTTCAAAAAAATAATATATGCTTCGTTTCGGGTTGAGAAGGAATTTTAGTCACAATATGTAATTAAAACATTGAAGTTACCCCAAAAGAGCTATTTGTTTTCCCTAAAAGAAGCCACATCAACAAGCTATTTTTTTGCCTGTATCGTGTTGGGCTTTATCTGGCTGGTCGCATTATATCTAGGCTCAACCGATTGGCCACCAGCGACCTCCTGGGCCTTAAAACTATCCATTTTTAGCCGTTTTTATACCGATGTTTTAATCGTTAGCGGAGTCAGTTTAGTACTTTTTTCAGAGCGCCACCTATTTCGGTGGAGCGCATATGCGCTGATAGTTTCCTACTTCTTTACGCAGGCAATGCAATATCAGTCATTTCGATATGCGGGTACATTTATCCCACAGATCGCAGTGGAAAATGTTCAACATATCAGCCTACTTGATACCCAACCGTTACTAGTTGGGCTCGGAAGCTGGTTGATTGCAACGTGCTTACTCGGAATCGTGCTCGCAACCCGTAAGCCATCTTACCTGCCTCTTTCGCGCCGGCTTCCGTTAGCAGCAATGTTAATATTGGCCGCCGTCTTAGTTCGTAATGACCATAAGTGGCTTCCCTCGGAACTGGTTATAGAGCGCATACAATCCTTCAAAGCCGGCGTGCCTGGATTTAAGCATGAATCTCCCACTGGTGCCTTTGTCGAAGTGATGTCAGCACATTATCGGAACCGTCTGGAGCTTTCACGCCTAACCGCAAGTGGCAATAAGCTTAGCGATGCCGAACAAGAATTCGTTAGTAAACACAGCATTTCTTGGGCAAAGCAAAACGTCGACTACCCTCTTATAAAGCAAACGTCCACCGATGAAATCAATGACCTAACCATTCTCTCTAAGAATAGACCGAACGTTATTGTCATCTTTGCTGAGGGCTTATCGGCGCGAACAATACAGCCGTATTCGCAAAAATTCCCTCAAATCAGCCCTAATATTGCGCGTTTTGCCAAATCATCGATTCGCATTGATAACTACTACAATCATACCTTTGCAACGTATCGTGGTCTGTCCGGCCAACATTGCTCAAGTTTTCCGCACAATCGTATTATAGAAACAACTCAATATCGTTGCTTGAGCCACATACTCAACGAATACGACTATTCCACCGAGTTCATGATTTCACAAAAGCGCTCAGGTACGTATCTCGACGAAATGCTGTCTAAAATTGGTTTTCAATCAATATACGCTTACGAAGAACTCGCTGACAAAAAAGCAGACGACGATGCCATACGCATAAGTGATCAAGCGCTCTTCGATGAGCTTGTCGAACACTTGAAGCCACGTGAAGCAACTAAAAGAACTCCATTTTATTTAGGGCTTTATACATTCGAAACCCATACTGGTGTGAGGTTGTCCGACTCAAGCAAACTCTACCCTCACACTCAACGCGATGACAACAGCTATGTGCTTGATACCATTCATAATCTGGATTCGGCTTTCGGGAAATTTTGGCAGTACTTCGAAACATCCCCATTTGCAAAAAATACCATTGTCATTTTCACCTCAGACCACGCACACTTTCCAGATGCCCATTACAGATCCTTTTGGAATGAGCAAGATCGCTACACACCTGTTTTTATTGATCGCATACCACTGATCATATACAGCCCGTTCCATAAGAAAGATAACGATTTTGAATTTAAACGCGGTAGTAGTTTAGATTTTGCGCCAACCCTATTACACCTACTCGGAATCCATAATTATCAAAGCGCATTCTTTGGCCAAAGCCTTTTTCAGCCAGGCAACCGAATGGTGCCTGTTGCTACCGGAAACCAAGATATGTGGTACATCAAAGGTGGCTTGCCATGGACGCTAGACGAGCATCAAACTAACCCAAACTACGCAACGATGCATCGCCTGATTAAACGCACACAAGCGCTTGAGCTTAATAATAAATTATGGCCAGCGCGCCCCTAGGCCGCATTGACACAGCTTATAGACAGAGCTTTGTTACCATTCGGGGATGGTAGAACTTAAAACAAATAACGCACGGCATCAGGTTGTCTTAATGCCGAACCGCTCAATGAGTTGGCAATCAAATAAGAAAATTTTGTGCGCCATGTTTGTGGTAAATATGACCATAGCCGCCAGTTGGGCATGGATGGGGGCTTGGATGGTGTTGCCGTTCGCAGGTCTTGAGGTTTTGCTGGTAGGCATTGGGATGTATTACGTTTCTTGGAAGCTCAGCTTTAAGGAAGTGATCATTGTCGAAGCCGAGTCTTTAATAATCCAAAAAGGCGTGTATTTCCCCAAACAAGAGTGGCATTGGTCGCGTAGCGCGACAACCTTGATAAAGCAGCCCAGCCAATATCGCATGAGCGCGCCAACGCTGTTTCTTAAACACCTTAATGAGCGCATTGAAATAGGCAAGTTTCTCAATCGTTCAGAAAAGTTAACTCTGCGTAAATATCTGCTAGAACTCGGCCTTCCGATACGTGTATCGTCGTGAGAGCTCTGCTATGTCTGTTTGCGTTTCTATGCGGTTGCACAAGCGAGCGGGATATTGGCGATGAATATATAGCGCGCCTAGAGAATATTTTAGACGTTCAGGCAGTCGACACTCTGATAATAATTCCCAACTTTCCAAGTGTAAGAGAGCTTAAACAATCCGCGCCAAGCAATGAGCTGAGTATTCGAGAGTTTTTGGCGTTACGCACGTGTCGGTTGCATACCGTTATCGCTCGACGCAATAGCCTGATTGGCAAAGTGGCTCCGCCATCGCAATTGTTGTTCAATGACTTGGAGATACTCGCAACTGGCCCACGCTGCGTTACCAAACTTGACGATACAGCACTCGCAACAAAACTAGACCAATTTCTAAAGAAAAAGCGTGCGTCTATTAACGGCTCTTTATGGCGAGCCATTCTCGGCGAACAAGAAAATCGGGGATTTTGGCGTACTCACACTGGCAGCTCCGATTACCCATCTACACTTACCATCGAAACTACGAGTAATTTGATATCACTAAGGGAGTTTGTGCGGCTGGCCTTAAGCGGTGATAGCGAGTTCTCGAATGCGGATTTTACGGCGATAGAAAAGCATCTGGGCCAGCTTAGATACGGTGATGGAGGCCAACTACTAGCGGAGTACGCCCGCTTAACGCACACCCTGGATCGCGCTAACCAACTTATTAGTGCTCGTCTTAAACGAGCGCTGTGTTTGAACGGAAAAGCCACAGACAAAGCGCGATACTTTCAAAACGTGGTGCGAAAATACTTTATTGATGGTTTGCAGCGCCACGCTGTCGTTTTGAATCAACGTGAATCACAACTCATGCCGCATTATCGTTCGTTGGAAAATTTACTAGTAGAGTCTTCACCCATCCCCTATCGAGATTGGCTAACCCAACGCGAAGAGCTTATAGAAAACGGCAGACTAGCGTCACGAAAGCATGCGCAAATGATACAGAAACTTTATCAGCAATGTGGCCTCACCGTGGGCAAGCCAGTGGGTTAGAATATCGAGATGAATGACTTTTCTCGATACAACCGCCAGACCCAGATCAGCAAAATCGGACTTGACGGCCAGCAGAGATTAGCTGACGCACAGGTACTCATAGTTGGAGCCGGTGGATTAGGCTGCGTGCTCGGCGCTCACCTTGCCGGCGCAGGTGTAGGCCAATTAGATTTGCTCGATCACGATACTATTGAACTTAGCAATCTGCACCGACAAACGCTTTACCGTGAACACGATATTGGCCAGAACAAGGCCGAGATTGCTGCACGAGAACTCTCCAAGCTTAACTCGGAAATTACGCTGCGTGCGCATGCGCACCGCCTATCAATCGAAACGGCTCAACAACTATGCCAAACCGCTGACCTAGTCATCGACGCAGCGGATAACTTTGCTGTTTCTTATTTGTTAAGTGACACATGTGCACAACTTGGCCGCCCATTATTGAGTGCATCAGTCAACAAAACTTACGGCTATGTCGGTGTGTTCTGCCACAACGCGCCCAGCTTTAGAGCGGTGTTCCCACGCCTGCCAACAGAACAAGCCAGTTGCGAGACAGTTGGCGTTACTGGCCCCAGTGTGGGCATTGTCGGCAGCTTGCAGGCACAAGAGGCGTTGAAGCTGCTTGTTGGGCATGCCAGCCTATCAGGCAAACTATTGTATTTAGACCTTTGGGACTACAATCAAAATCTAATTGATGTAAGCGCGGCATGGGAAGATCAACACAGTCAAATCGCTTTAATATCAAGCACCGAAATTACCGATTCGGACTGGGTAATCGACGTTCGAAACCCGGCCGAGGTCGAGTCAAACCCACAAACTTTTAGAGTCGACATGAATCAACCTTTGGCACAATTGTTAGACTCTATTCCAACTCGGAAAAAAAATCACCGTATTGTGTTGGCGTGCCAGAGTGGGCAGCGAGCCATGATTGCCGCGCAAAGCTTGCTTGATCAACAACACGACGAAGTAGCCGCGGTGATTCCTAGTGAGTAGACGCTCGCTTTAGCCAAAACTGCAAGAGCAGAAAGCCGGTAACGGCGCCACCAATGTGGGCGAAATGGCCAATGTTTTGCCCAAATATAGAATGCCCAGTAAACCCGCCAATGATGTCAAAAGCGAGTAATGCTGGCACAAAATACTTAGCGGCAATTGGTACCGGAAAGAAGATCAACATTATCTTAAAATTCGGGAACATCAGCGCAAAGGCTACCAGCAGGCCATACACCGCGCCCGACGCACCCACGCTAATCAAAAGTGACTCGTCGTTAATCACATACAATCGAATCACTTGTTGAAAAATTGCGGCACCAATACCGCAAGCTAAGTAGAAAATTAGAAACCGCTGCTTACCTAATACGCTCTCTAGAATACGGCCAAACATCCATAATGCCAGCATATTAAACAACAGGTGCGAAACCCCGCCATGCAAAAACATGGACGTCACAATTTGCCACGGTTGAAAATATCGTGAGTTCCAACTGTACATTTCGAAACCTGTATATCCATTCGGCGAGAAAAGCTGCGTTGCGAAGAACACGAGCACGCAAATCAATACCAATTGGTTCGTTGCAGTTGAGAGTAGTTGTTTTACTGGTGGCATGGTTGTTTCCAATATTATTGGCTAGTAACTAGATAACAAAAGGTATACTAAACGATGAACTAAGCTTTGAATCGTCGATGCAAAAATCAAGTCGCTTAATCATGACACCAATTCAAATATCCGATGGCGCTGGCCTAACCGTTGATCTACTCGATTATGGTGCCAGAATTGTGCAAATCAATGCGGCTGGCTTAAACCTTGCCTGCAGTTACGACGACTTAGCTCAGTTTGCTCAAGACCCATTCTACCTTGGTGCAACCATCGGCCCGATCACTAACCGTATTAAAGATGGTAAATTGTCGATTAATGAGCAGGCATATCAAATGCCCACCAATGAGGGTAATAACACCTTACACAGCGGTGGTGCTGGCTTTGACAAAGAAATCTGGCAAATCACCGAACAATCGAGTAATAGCGCAACTTTTGAACTGAGCTACGACCTAGCAAAAGCCGGAATGCACGGCATACTGCGTACAATTACGCGCTACACAGTCGGCGCTGGCACGCTTCGTATCGAGTATCAAAGCTCTTGCGACCAAACCACCTACATTAACCTCACTAATCACGTTTATTTGAACTTGAGCGGCACACCTACAGCCATTGACGACCATGAATTCACCTTATTCGCCGATGCTATGGTCATGGTTGATGATCACAACATACCAACCGGTGAGATAAAATCACTGGAGGCGCCTTGGGCTTATTCAATTGCACGGACGCCTGAATTGTCGGAACTAGAGGGTCTGTGTGATCATCACTTCAATGTCGCGCAAGCCGATGACAGCAAGTTAAAGGTAATGCTGCAAGCCTGCTCCAAAACCAGCGGCATGCAACTGGAAGTGCGTGGTAACTCTCCCGGATTTCAATTCTACACAGGCAAGTCTCTATCATCACCCTTCGTCGCCTCCGGCGGGTTTTGCGTGGAAACTCAGCTAGCACCAGATGCGATTAATCAAACTAATTTCTACTCGCCCCTTCTAATAGCGGGTGATTCTCGTCACCAAATTACCGAACTGCAATTCAGCCAAATTCTAACTAATTAACCTTGCAATAAGTTAGCACGAAGACTTTTCAAGGTATCAACATCTACCTCTAATACTTGGCGCGCATAGTGTTCAAAGCTTTTATAGGTACTGCTAACATAGTCTAGCAAAGTTCGAATATACGACTCATCTGCATCGAACACGGGCTGCACTAGCTCACGCGAATAGCAAGCTAAACTGCGCTGAAAGTCTTGATAGTCTTCCGCGTCAGTGACCCCACCTGCATGCCAAGCATCCATCAGTGAATGAGTAACTTGCTGAGTGACTAGGTAGTCTTCAACGATTTGTTCGTCGTCAACGCCCAGCAGCGATAGAATTAACGCGGCAGCCACGCCAGTGCGGTCTTTACCTGCGGCGCAATGGAACACCAAGGGCGTTTTGCCTTTGGCTAAACGGAGCAACATTTGCCGGTAGATAGCTTGGTGTGAGTACAGCTTTTTCGGATAGTTAACGCGCATAGCTTCGCGCACTTTCCTCGGGTCATTCGTTTCAAGGCTGTCGCGCCACGAGCGCTTAATGGCATCTGATTGACTTTGTGTGTCAACCTGAGCCTCATCTGCCCACGCTAAAATTTCGGCATTCGGCACAGCCGCAATAACAGTAGGGTATTTAGACGTTTCATCACCGAAACGAAGGTCGATAACCGCCTTGATATCCAAAGCGGCCAGCGCTTTGACTCCATCCTCGGTTAGGCGATCAAGTTGCGCTGAACGATACACCATGCCCCAATTTACGGTTTGGCCGTCATAAGCATGATAACCACCCAGATCACGAAAATTAATCAGGCCATCAATGGCAATAAGCCGCTCACGATTATGATTTAGTGCTTGATTTGACATTAAATTTAAAGGTTCATTGGGTGAAAGCCAGAATTAGTGGCACAATAGCACAGCGATGTTGCAGAGCATTCATCCGCGATACTTTTTGTCCTAGAACGGTCTTAAAATCGCGAACCTTAGCATTTCTTTTTATAACGATGACACCAATTTTGAAAAACCTTATTCGGCTAGCCAGCCTTTTACTCTTAACACTTGCATTAACTGCTAATGCGCAATTTTGGAGCAAAAAGCAAGATACGCTGCTGCCTGGCGAGGAAGCCTTCGCGGTGACAGCACAAATCGTTGGTCAACAGCTAAAGGTCTATTGGACGATCGCGTCAGACTATTACATGTATCGAGATCAATTCTCGATTTCATCTACGAATCCCGAAGTGCAGTTCGGCGAGCTAGTTTTTCCAGAAGGCGTTGTTGAAGATGACCCCGAATTCGGTGAAGTGGTGGTGTATTTTTACAACGCTGAACTATCAGCGCCTATTGTGAATTTCCCCGGTACCGGGTCACAAATAGAATTAGTCATCAAAGCACAGGGTTGCAACAAGCCTGTGGGGGTTTGCTACCCACCACAAACGCGCACCTTGATGGTTGATTTTGACCCGGTTGCCGCGAGTTCAGCGGCTCCGATCTCAGCCGCACCGCAAAAATTTTCCAGCGCAGATTCAGTAGAGAAGACCTTTTGGGGCTATGTATTAGCCGCCTTCGGTGCCGGCATTTTACTTAGCTTTACTCCCTGCGTATTGCCGATGATACCGATTTTGCTAGGCATTATTGCCGGGCAACAAAACCCCAGCAAACTCAAGTCGGGATGGTTAGCCGCTTGCTATGTCGCCGGAACGGTGTTGGTCTATGCGATTGCTGGTTGGTTCGCAGGGCTGTCTGGCACACAACTGCAAGCCTATTTTCAGAGCCCGTGGGTCATCGGCACCATTTGTTTACTATTAATAGGGCTCGCTGCCTCTCTATTTGGAGCGTTTAAGATTCAGCTGCCTAGCTCCATACAAACTAAGCTCAACAATACCGCCGTCAATACACGCTCGGCGTCTGTATCCAGTTTTATCCTTGGTGTTATCTCCAGTTTGGTTGTCGGAGCCTGTGTTTCGCCCATTTTAATTCTCACTCTAGGTGCCGCGATCAGTAAGGGCGACCCGGTTCTAGGCTCAGCCATTATGAGCGCGATGGCATTGGGAATGGGTACCCTATTAATTCTTGTTGGCTTCGGCGCTGGCTGGATACTTCCTAAAGCCGGGGCTTGGATGAAACAAATCCAGGTCATCTTTGGTTTCATGGTGCTGGGTGTCGGCATTTACATTGCCAGCTTCCTTGGTACCGTACCCACCTTACTGCTTTGGGCTGCTTTGTTGATGTGGGCTGGATTCTATATTTGGCACATCACCGAGGCCGACATAGACCCACTGTTGCGCTCTGCCATGAAGGCGGTCAGCGTGGCCATATTGATATGGGGCGGCATGGCGCTCGTTGGTGGTGTTAACGGTGGCGAGTCTATCATGCAGCCACTGGAAAGCCTGTCGCTGTCTCAAAACAGCAAAACCAGTACCACTAAAAAATTGCCTTTCCAACAAGTTACAACGCTGAGTGAAGCACAGGCTGTACTCAATAATGCGAAGGCTTCAAATCAACCTGTCTTAGTGGATTTCTACGCTGACTGGTGCTTGGATTGTAAGCGAATGGCTAAAACGACCTTCACCGAACCGGAAGTACATGAAGCACTTAGTAATTGGCAATTACTAGAAGTAGACGTTACGCTCACCAACGAAGACAGCGAAGCAGTAAAGCAATTTTTTGATGTGTTCGGCCCTCCGGCAACACTCTTTATTAAAAAAAATGGCGAAGAGCACGCCGATCTACGACAATACGGTTATATGAAGAAGAGTGATTTCCTCGCCATCCTGGAAAAAGCCCAGCCTTAAACTGCTTAGCGACGAAGCACTAGAGAGCACCACCATAGGTCACAACACACATGTCCGTACAGAACAAAATTTTAATCGCCCTTATCGCCGTAACCGCCTTTGTAGTCGGCGTTGCTTTGAATTCCGCAAAAGTTTCCGACGACATAGATATAAGCGCCTTACTCACTGCCGAACTTAGCACTGAAAACGGCCCTGCAACGGTGAACGAACAACTGGAAAAACTTACCTTGGTAAATTTTTGGGCCAGTTGGTGCTCACCGTGTCGCGAAGAAATGCCTATTTTCGAAACGATGTATCGCAGCGCCAAATCAGAAGGTTTTCAAATCATAGGTATTGCGGTCGACAGCCCGGAGAAAACCCAAGCGATGCTTGATTCGATGGGCATTACCTACCCTATTTTGTATGCTGAGCAAACCGGCATGGAAATCATGGAGCTTTCAGGAAACCCTCAAGGTTTAATGCCCTATTCTCTACTGCTAGATGAAAACGGCAAGGTGCTTGAGCAAGTGCTCGGTAAAATCGATGAACGCCAGATTGCTGCTTGGTTAGATGAATCACTAGCGGTCAAGATAGCCCCTCAGGCAGAAGCCGAATAAACATAAACATTAGCTGGGGACGGTAATCATGAGTTGGGCGCAGGCCATTTTTGTTATCGACGCCGAACAAGTCGACCCACTAACCAGCATCTTGGAAACCTTTTTTGCGCAAGCCATCACCACTGAGAATGCTGGCGAAGACGAGTATTACGAAGTTGCCTTTCCAGGCACCCCGAGTTGGCAGAAAGTACGCCTAACCGCTCTGTTTGATGACGCGGTTGATCTGAACCCAATACTGGAATTTGTTCAAAACCATATCGGCGGAGTGGCTAATAGCGAAGTGCCTGTTTCTGTCTCCAAGCTGGTAGATCAAGACTGGGAGAGGGTGTGGTTAGAATCCTTTACACCCATCAAGGTTGGAACAAACCTCTGGGTATGCCCGAGCTGGTGCGAACCGGCGTCTCCCTCAGAGCGTAATATCATTTTGGACCCTGGCTTGGCATTTGGAACCGGCACACACGCCACCACCAATATGTGCCTGAATTGGTTGTCGGAGCAAACACTGACCGGCCAACGCGTGCTGGATTATGGTAGCGGCTCGGGAATTCTCGCCATTGCGGCTATTTTGAGTGGCGCCGACCATGCCGACGCCGTGGATATAGACCCTCTCGCCGTGCAAGCTTGTTTGGAAAACGCCGAGCGCAATGGAGTAAAAGCCAAAATGCATGCGTGTTTACCAAAGGAGTTGCCTGAGGTTCCAGCCGCGAGTTACCAATTAGTCATCGCCAATATTCTGGCCGAGGTTATTATTGAACTTCGCGATACCTTACTGTTACATTTAGAAACCAATGGGGTTCTGCTATTGACCGGTATTTTGAGCACTCAAGCAGAACGCGTTATGCAAGCATTTGGAGACCAATTGCAGTTTGAAATAACCCATCAAGATCATTGGTGTTTACTGGTCGCCAGGCATAATCAATAAATGAATTTGACGATTGTTCAACCATGAGTCTAAACCGCACTCAGTGTCCACATTGCTTCACGACCTATTTGATTAGTGAAGAGCAATACCGTGTCTCCGATGGCATGGTTCGCTGTGGCACTTGCCGAGAACGATTTCAAGCGCGCATTATTGCCTCACCCGACACACCAAAGTTTGACCCTCGCAAAGCGTTTATAGAACCCATCTCTGAGGAAAAAATCGTCCCACCGGTAAATCTATCAAAGGGCCCTAGCGAGATTGAATTAGCCGAGCCACAACACACCGAAGAGCCTGATCATACAGACATGTCATTCTCAGAACTTGAGGGCAGCATTAATTCTGAACTGAGTATCGACTTTGATGATGATGCTCCGATCACGGCAGAAAACGCAGACCATTTGGATGCCGAGGCAGTTTTGGCCAACATTCGGGCACGCGCGCAACAACAAGCCGCCAACGACGCCGAGAGCCAAGAGCCTGCAACGCTCACAGCCGCTGAACAGCAAGAACTCGCGTTAACCGAAGCTTCTGAGGTATCAAACACGGATGATGCAACACTTAATCACGCTGAAATAAACATCGAACCAAAAAATGAAACTCAGGCTGTCACAGAACCGATCAGCATTCAGGAGCCCGCAACACAAGTAACGCCCGAAGCCACAATAGACGATGCGCTTATCGATGAAGTAAGCGAGCTTATTGATAACAAACTACTTGGCACAAACGGAACCGATAGTGTTGAACCCAAAGTAGACACACCAATCGTTGATACCGAGTTTAACCTAAACCCGCAGGCACCAAGGAAAGCAAGCCGTTGGTTGCTCATTCCTGTGGTGATTTTATTAATCAGCGCCTTTGGGTTAACGCTTGTGTATCAACTTTGGATGAAACAACTGATTGTGTTTCCGGAAAATTCACGGGCGGAACAGCTTATTCAGGCAAATACCACGCTGGTAGCAGACCAGCTTGCCGAACGGAATATCGAGCTGCCAGTGCGTCGCAATTTAAGCAAACTAGAGTTGCTATCAGCACGTACGGAGGCACACCCCACAAGAGCATCGACTAACTTGTTAAGGGTAAATCTTATTAATCGAGCAGATATCGCACAGCCGCTGCCGTGGTTAGAGCTTTCCCTAACCGACTCTGAGGGCCGGCTAGTCTCGCGTCGTCAACTTGCGCCGCGCGACTACATTTACAATAACAAAACACAAGCACAGATTGGCCCAAAGGAATTAAAGAAGATCACAATCGAACTACTTGCGTTTCCCAAGCAAGCTACCGGTTACGAACTCAAACTACTGAGCAAATAGTCTCTAAACGTCGCTTACTCGCTACTACAATTTTAGCGCCTACAAGCAACTGCTTAAAAAAGTAGCAGTTTTTCTTCGTTCAATCTTTACCGAAATTGTTCTCATCGGTATCATCTGTCGTCCTTTCGTTTCACATACCATCTGGGGTTACTCAATTAAATAGCGGCTATGAAAATTGGATCATTCGACATAGCCAACCCTGTTATCGCTGCGCCCATGGCGGGCGTGACTGACAAACCGTACCGGCAAGTGTGTCGGGCACATGGCGCTGGCTTAGTTGTATCTGAGATGGTAACCAGCCGAAGCGATTTACGACACTCGACAAAGACACGGTTTCGCCTTGATCTCGCCGGAGAACCAGAACCCGTTGTTGTGCAAATCGTTGGTACCGACCCAGATATGTTAGGCGAAGCCGCTCAATTCAATGTTGAGAATGGTGCGCAAATCATTGACATCAACATGGGTTGCCCCGCAAAAAAAGTATGTAAGAAAGCGGCTGGCTCTGCGTTGCTGGCCAACGAACCCCTTGTCGCTGATATTCTCACCACCGTAGTTCAATCGGTCGACGTACCGGTCACCGTCAAGATTCGCACCGGTACAACACCAGAGACACGTAATGCCAACACTATTGCTCGTATTGCGGAAGACGCTGGCGTAGAAGCCATCACCATTCATGGCCGCACACGCGAGTGTAAATTCGTTGGCGCCGTAGAATACGATTCCATCGCTGAGGTAGCGAGCCGAGTCGATATTCCGGTGATCGCCAATGGCGACATAACTACACCTGAGCAAGCAAAATTGGTATTGAACTACACCGGTGCAGATGCGGTGATGATCGGCCGCGCCGCGCAAGGCCAACCTTGGTTATTTCAGCAAATCG
This sequence comes from uncultured Arenicella sp., assembly GCA_937989675.1. Lineage (GTDB taxonomy): Bacteria > Pseudomonadota > Gammaproteobacteria > Arenicellales > Arenicellaceae > Arenicella. The sequence goes on from CALKRK010000215.1 coordinate 23,344, forward strand.
CCGACTACCTCGCGACTGGTCGTTACGGTCAAATACCATCAGCATCCGATCGCGCCCAAACCATACTTGACCATTTAGGTGCTATCCATGCATTTTATGGTGATGGCTTAGGAGTGCGCCTCGCCAGAAAGCACATTAAGTGGTATCTGGCCCACTGGGATACACCCATTAGCGAAACGCTAAGGCAAACTATAAACCAAACCGAAAATCCAACTGAGCAAATCGCGCTCATTGAGCAATTTTTGTGCGCATCCATGCTGAGCGCCGCAGCTTAAATTGAATCCCAATAGAATTTTACAAGTGATTACTTAAAACAATAAAAATACCCCCCAAAATCATGACCAAAGAAGACCCACTATCCGTTTGCATTACCCATTCGATGGAACAGTACTTTGATGACCTAAACGGTGAGCAACCCACTAACCTGCATCATTTTTTCATCAACGAAGTTGAAAAACCATTTTTGCAAGTCGTTATGCGCAAGGTAAATGGTAACCAAACACGCGCCGCCGACATGTTAGGCATTAACCGCAACACGTTGCGTAAAAAACTTAAAACTTACGATTTAGGCTAAGCCGCCTACGCTCTACACACAGGAACAACACATGACTGATTTCTCTTCAGAAAGTCGGATTAAGCCGGCACGCGCGCTAATCAGCGTCTCGGATAAAACTGGCATTGTCGAGTTTGCCAACGCTCTGCATAAAGCAGGAGTCGAAATACTCTCAACGGGCGGCACGGCCAAGCTGCTTGATCAAGAAAACATTCCGGTGACCGAAGTTTCATCGTATACCGGCTTCCCTGAAATGATGGATGGTCGCGTAAAGACTTTGCACCCCAAAGTTCACGGCGGCATCCTTGGCCGACGCGGTACCGATGATGACGTGATGACAGAGCACGGTATTGATGCGATCGACATGGTCGTCGTTAATCTATATCCGTTTCAACAAACCGTTGCTGACCCAAATTGCGATTTACCAACAGCGATTGAAAATATTGATATCGGCGGCCCCACCATGGTTCGCTCCGCAGCCAAGAATCACAAAGATGTCGCGATTGTTGTCGACGCTGGCGACTACGCAAGCCTAATCAATGAAATTAGCGAAGGTGGTTTGAGCTACGCTAGGCGCTTTAAACTTGCTACTAAAGCCTTTGAACACACCGCGCAATACGACGGTGCCATTGCCAATCATCTTGGCCGCATTCAAGAAGACGGCAACAAAGCCGACTTTGCACGCACCTTCAATATGCAATTCAAACATAAACAAACCATGCGTTACGGGGAGAATCCGCACCAGAAAGCTGCGTTTTATGTTGAAGACAATGCGCCAATCGGCATTTCAACAGCAACTCAGTTGCAAGGCAAGGAACTCTCATACAACAATATTGCCGATACCGACGCGGCCTTAGAGTGCGTGAAACAATTCGACGGTGCCCCCGCTTGCGTGATCGTTAAGCACGCAAACCCGTGCGGCGTTGCTGTTGCGCCAAGCTTGTTAGAAGCTTACCAACAAGCCTTTTCAACCGACCCCGAATCCGCATTTGGCGGCATTATTGCATTTAACCAAGAGCTCGATGCCGAAACGGCGGCACTGATTGTCGATAAACAATTTGTTGAAGTCATTATTGCACCGAGCGTGTCACAAGCCGCTCAAACCGCCGTTGCGGCTAAGAAAAATGTACGCTTACTCGTGTGTGGCCAATGGCAAAGTACTGATCATAATGCAATGGAATACAAGCGCGTTAACGGCGGCCTATTGTTACAAGAAAACGATTTAGCATTAACCGAGAAGCTGGAAGTTGTCACAAAAGCACAACCAACCGAACAACAAATGCTGGATATGCAATTCGCCTGGAAGGTAGCTAAGTTTGTTAAGTCCAACGCCATAATCTACGCCAACAACAATATGACTGTCGGCATCGGTGCCGGCCAAATGAGCCGCGTAAATTCTGCTCGCATTGCCGGTATCAAAGCCGAACACGCCGGCCTAGAAGTACCTGGTTCAGTAATGGCATCCGACGCATTTTTCCCATTTCGTGATGGCATCGACAATGCGGCCGCCGCTGGCATTAGCGCAGTAATCCAACCGGGTGGCTCGATGCGCGACGAAGAAGTGATCACCGCTGCGGATGAACATGGTATGGCAATGGTCTTCACCGGTATGCGGCATTTTCGCCACTAAGCAAATTTGAGAAAGAACTAGAAAACTGGTTTGTAGACTCTACTAGATTCAGACTAACCCGAACTCAGTCCGCTGAGTTCGGGTTTTTTTATGTCTAAATGCCTGGGTTAAGGTAAGATCGGATGACCTTCTAACTAATGAAACGACTCACATGCGCGCTTTTTACTTATTGTTATTGCTACTCCCCGCTCAGCTAAGCTTTGCACAAACCAATGTCCCAACCGTGATCGTCGCCGACGCAATGATCGATGTAGTAAAGGGTAAGCTAATTCAAAACCCACGCATCAGCATACAAAACGGCCGTATTATTAGTATTAAGTCAGACATAGACGTTGGCACTTCGGCCGACGTTATTGACCTTAGCGGTCACACCATTTTGCCGGGGCTTATCGATACACATACACATTTGACTGGCAGCTCTCAAGAACATGGCTACAAGCGCTTAGCCACATCACAAACCAGAGCGGCCTTGCGCGGAACTGTGTTCGCACGCAAAACCTTATTAGCTGGCGTAACTACCGCGCGTAATGTTGGCGCTGCGGGCTTTATCGATGTTGCTCTTCGAGACTCCATAAACGCTGGCGAAGTTGTAGGGCCACGTATGTTTGTCTCTGGCCCATCATTGGGTATCACCGGTGGGCATTGCGATAACAATTTGCTGCCGGTCGATTATCGTGTCAGTAGCGGTGGCGTCGCCGACGGGCCTTGGGAAGTAGCCAAAAAAGTGCGCGAAAATATCAAGTACGGTGCAGATTTAATCAAGTTTTGCGCCACCGGTGGGGTGCTGTCCAAAGGCACCAAAGTTGGCGTACAACAATACTCACTTGAAGAAATGCAAATGATCGTGCGCGAAGCACACCGTCGCGGCATTACCGTCGCCGCTCACGCACACGGTACTGAAGGCATTTACGATGCGATCAAAGCCGGTGTTGACTCTGTTGAACATGCGAGTTTTATCGACGACGCTGGTATTAAGCTTGCCAAAGAAAAAGGCACCTTTCTGTCGATGGATATTTACAACACCGAATACATACTTGGCGAAGGCGAGAAAGCAGGCATTCTCGAGGAGAGCCTCGCGAAAGAGCGCAAAACCGGCACCCTGCAACGCGAGAGCTTTTCCCGTGCCGTAAAGGCCGGTGTTAAATTGGTTATGGGTACCGATGCGGGCGTCTACCCTCATGGAGACAATCTAAAACAACTCTCACGTATGGTTAAGTTTGGCATGACACCAATGCAGGCCCTTCAAGCAGCCTCGATTAACGCCGCCACTTTACTTAAGAAAGAGCAGGATATTGGTTCTATCCAAACAGGCCGGTACGCCGACATCATTGCGGTAAAGGGCAACCCATTAGAAGACATCACGCTACTTGAAACCGTACCGTTTGTGATGAAAGGCGGCGAAGTCTACAAACATGAGCTCGACTAAGTATGTTGAAAATGAAAACAAAAGTAACCGCATCCTTATTCATCGCCATTGGTCTTTTTGCGTCGGCTGCAAATGCCGACCAACCCACCACTGCCACCAAGCAAGTAGAACAAAGCCTAGCGCGCATCAATGAATTAGACAGTACCTATCGGGCCGTAATTTCGATTAGCCCAACAGCCAAGCAAGACGCCCAGCGTTTTGATCAAGGCCCGGTTGGTTATTTGCAAGGAATGCCTGTTTTAGTCAAAGACAACATCGACGCAATCGGCTTAGCCACAACCGCTGGTTCATTAGCTCTCAAAAATAATATGCCCTCGCGCGACGCGCCCAGTATTGCGCAGCTTAAAGAGGCAGGAGCAATTATTTTGGGCAAAACAAATCTCAGCGAATGGGCCAACTTTCGTTCGGAGAAGTCCAGCTCAGGTTGGAGCGCCATCGGCGGGCAAACACGTAACGCACACGATATTGCAAGGTCTCCATGCGGCTCTAGTTCCGGCTCTGCCGTTGCTGTTGCACTTGGCTATGTGCCCGTCGCCATTGGCACCGAAACTCATGGATCAATCATCTGCCCTGCAAGTAGCAATGGGGTGGTCGGTTTCAAACCCACGCATGGCATTGTCAGCGGCGCCGGTATCGTGCCACTTGCCAGCTCACAAGATACGGCGGGGCCAATAGCTAATAGTATTGAAAATGCATCGGCCGCCCTCGCCGCGATGATTGACGCTGAAACCGAGAATTATCAAACGCTGGTCAACGGCTTAAGAACGCTGAGCAATAACCTAGATGCTGGCAAACTTAGAATCGGTATTCTCGCATCGACGCTCGGATACGATGCACGGCGAGATGCGCTCTTTAACAACGCCGTAGACAAGCTGAAAGCCGCCGGGGTCGAGATCGTCAACGATGTAAAATTGGAACCCTATGCCGAATTCTGGGACGAAAACTACCTATTGTTACAGTACGAATTCCGGCGCGACTTGAACAATTATTTCGCAACATTCGATAACGACTTACAAAGCATGACGTTAGCTAAGCTAATCGAGTTCAATAAGAAACACGCGAAACAAGAACTAGAACACTTTGATCAAAGTATTTTTGAGATGTCGCAGGCCGTCGCCATTAGCGATAAGGAATATCAAGAAATTCGCGCCCGCGGACACCGTGCTACACGCGAAGATGGCCTGGATAAAGTATTCAAACAGCACCGTCTTGATGCCATCATTGGCATCAGTGGCGGGCCCGCATGGCTAATTGACCATATCAACGGTGACTCGTTTTTCGGCCCTGGCATGTCTGGCTACCCAGCCATCGGTGGCTACCCACACATCACTATACCCGGCGGAGAAATCGAGGGAATGCCAATGGGAATTTCGTTTATTGGCAAGCG
>CALKRK010000216.1 GCA_937989675.1 uncultured Arenicella sp.
ATGCAACTTTACTTGACGATCTGGGTAGTCGTGCTCTAACTGCATGAAATGTGAGCTAGACTCTATTTCAATTCCAACTTCTTCCTTAAATTCTCTGATCAGGGCAGTTTCAACATCTTCACCGCGCTCCACTTTACCACCAGGGAACTCCCATTTTTTGTAGTATTGATCCTGTACTGTACGCTGCCCAACAAGCACTTTCCCTTGCTGGTTATAGACGATGCCCACAGCGACCTCGATGCGCTTAATCGTCGTACTCTCGGTCATATCACTTTAGCTTCGATAATCGGCGTTGATACTCACGTAGTCATGCGACAAATCGGATGTCCACACATGAAAATCGTCATCACCTTGGTTTAAGGTAATCTCAATGGTGATTTCTTCTTGCTCAAACACGGCTTTTCCGTGTTCTTCGGTATAACTGGGTGCTGGTTCACCTTGCTCAATCAAGCTCACATCGCCAATACGAATATCGACTTTGGATAATTCTAACTGCTGAGCAGGCGCTTTACCTAAAGCCATTAAAATTCGCCCCCAATTTGGGTCGCTAGCGAACAAAGCGGTCTTAACCAATGGAGAATGCGCGATTGAATACGCAACGGCTCGGCAATCGGCTTGGTTCGCACCTTTATTAGCCGAAATTTTCACAAACTTGGTAGCCCCCTCAGCATCGCGAATGATTGCGGTGGCCAAGTGAATGAGCACTTCATTCAACGCATCACGGAAAGCTTTGTCGCCTGCACCCACCTCAACGCCCGATTGCCCTGTGGCTATCAAAACCAGTGCATCGTTGGTCGACGTATCACTATCAACAGTAATACGGTTAAAGCTCTTGTCAGTTCCTCGCACCAACAACTTACGCAAGTTATCTTGATCAATTTGGGCATCAGTTGCTACGTATGCCAGCATGGTCGCCATATCCGGGCAAATCATGCCGGAACCTTTAGCCATACCTGTAATGGTCACAACACGGCCATTTATCTCTATCTTTTTCGAGATGGCTTTAGCGACAGTATCGGTTGTCATAATGGCCTCAGCCGCAGGCAACCAATTGTCCTCGCTTAAGGAAGAAACACCTTGTTCTATACCGCCAAGCAGTGCAGGCATATTAAGTTGCTCACCAATCACTCCGGTCGAAAATGGAAGCACGGCCTCGGTCGCAAAACCTAAATGCTTAGCCAGCGCTGCGCAACTTTTCATAGCGTTAGCCAGACCAAGCTCACCGGTTACTGCATTGGCATTACCAGCGTTAATCAGCAATGCGCGCGCCTCTGTTTGACTTAAATGAGCTTTGGCAATCGTGACGGGCGCAGCACAACATTTACTCTGCGTAAACACAGCAGCCGTAGTCGCACCTTCACAAAGCTCCATTAACACAAGATCACTACGCCCTTGGTATCGGATACCCGCTTCAACAGAAGCCAGCTTAACCCCAGCCACAGCGCAAAGCTCGCCAGGTTCGTTTAACCCTACTGCCATCGTCGTTGAACCCCAATCAGCTTAGCTTGCCATGACATTGCTTAAACTTTTTGCCTGACCCACATGGGCAAGGTTCATTGCGCCCTACTTTGGGCTGTGTTCTCACAAACGTTGCCTGCTCAGCTTCAGGGGCGGCCTGCGCACCTGGTACTGCAGCGTGTTTCATTTCTAGGTCGCGCTGCGCAGCCTCTTGTTGACGGCGTTCGAGTTCATCAACCTCAGATTCCTCGCGTAGCTGCACCTTGGCTAAAACCGTTACCACTTCGGTTTTGACGCGGTCTAACATTGCGGTGAACATCTCAAAGGCTTCACGTTTATATTCTTGTTTCGGGTTCTTTTGCGCGTAACCACGCAAGCCGATTCCTTGCCTAAGATGGTCCATCTCGGCCAAATGCTCCTTCCACTGAGTATCCAGCGTCTGCAACATAATCACCTTCTCAAGATGACGAATGATCTCGGCCCCGTATTGGGATTCTTTCGCTTTATATGCCTCTTCTACACTATCAAGTATGCGATCTCGAAGTGTTTCTTCGTATAAGCTTTTGTCCTCTTCCAACCATTTGGAGACGGGAAGCTCAATACCAAACTCTAAGCGCAGCTCGTCTTCCAACTGCGCGACATCCCATTGCTCAGGCAAACTTTGTGGCGGTATGGTTCGGTCCACAACAAGATCCACCACCTCTTCACGCATATCGGTGATGTTTTCCGACACATCGTCGGTCGACATCAACTCATTGCGCTCGCCATAAACCAATTTACGTTGCTCATTAGCAACATCATCGTATTCAAGCAGCTGCTTACGAATGTCAAAGTTATGACCCTCAACTTTTCGCTGAGCGTTCTCAATCACTCTAGAAACCAAGCGGCTCTCGATCGCTTCGCCTTCTTCCATGCCAACACGTTGCATCATATTAGAGATTCGCTCGGAACCAAAAATACGCATCAGCGTGTCGTCCATCGACAAGTAGAAGCGAGTTTCACCGGCATCACCTTGTCGACCCGAACGCCCCCGTAACTGATTGTCGATACGACGGGATTCATGCCGCTCAGTGCCAATTACATACAAGCCGCCTTTTTCCAAAACCGATGCATGAACTTTTTCCCAGTCACGCGTTATCTCATCATGCTTACTTTCATCGCTGGCTTCTTTTAGGCGCATTTCGAGGTTACCACCTAACACAATGTCCGTACCACGACCCGCCATATTTGTTGCGATTGTCACCGCACCCGGAGCACCCGCTTTGGCAATCACCACCGCTTCGCGGTCGTGCTGCTTAGCATTCAAGACTTCGTGCTCAATTTTTTGCTTCTTAAACTCAGCGGAAAGTAGTTCTGAAACCTCGATAGACGCGGTACCCAACAACACTGGCTGCCCATTCTTATTACGCTCTCTTACGTCTTCAACAATGGCGTCGAATTTCTCTTGCTGAGTACGAAAGATGACGTCTGGTTGATCTACCCTAACCATATCTTTATGCGTGGGGATAACAACCACTTCCAGGCCATAGATCTCCATAAATTCGACGGCTTCGGTATCCGCCGTACCGGTCATACCC
>CALKRK010000217.1 GCA_937989675.1 uncultured Arenicella sp.
GCTTGCGATGGCTTTTCTTTATCGAGATATTGTCGGTGTTGAGTCTACTACCTTAAATGATTCTTAAAGAAAGCCTTTTATTCCCTCTGGTTTAATATGCGATTAGACACAATTTGCCCGGTTGAAACGCCGGAAGGCACGGACCTGCAAGCCGAGTTAGCTGGGTTAGTGCCGAGAGCTCTGGCTTATTCTGTAGACTTTCTACTTCGAATGGCTATTTTGATGGCTCTATCCATTGTCTTGATGGTCGCGGGCCGCGTTGGCGATGGCTTGTTATTGATCGCATTTTTTTTGTTGGAATGGGGCTATCCTGTTTTTTTTGAAGTTTTACGAAATGGACAAACAATTGGGAAAAAAGCATTCGCTATTAAGGTGGTCAATGAAGATTTGACGCCTGTACGTTTTGGTTCCTCATTTATAAGAAACCTGCTGCGCACGGCGGATATTTTTCCCTTTCTATACGTGTCTGGATCTATTTCAATGATAGTGACTAAGAAATTTCAGCGTTTGGGCGATTTGGCGGCCAAGACGATTGTGGTTTACGACGAAAGACCAGAACACAATACTGCTTTGCTGGATTCTGTTGAGCCGGTAACACCGAGTTACCCGATGACAGAAGATCAACAAACGGCGTTTGTTAATTTTGCGCTTAATCGAGGGCAGCTTTCGGATGCGCGCCAGCATGAAATCGCTGCAATTATACAGCCGAAAATGCCAATGCGGGTTACAGACCCTGTGGAATATGTTCGAGGCGTTGGAAAGTGGTTATTAGGAGCGAAGTAGAGGTTTGGCGAAACAGGATGTTAAAAGATGAAGCAGCTTGATTTTGAAGGGCAGTACTCTAAGTTTTGGACTAAGTTCGAGCGAACACTTGACGCTCGCAAAGATGCTGACAACGAGAGTTTAGAGAATTTTCCGAGCGAATATCGGCGCCTCTGCCAGCACTTGGCAATGGCGAAGAGCCGTCGTTATTCGACTGGTTTAATCGGAAGGCTAAATGATTTGGTACAAAGAGGTTACGAGGCTTTGTATGGGCAACAAGTCAAGAATCACGGTCTGCTAATAGAATATTTTCGCTATGGTTTTCCAGCCGCTTTACGTTCGAATGCGACGTACCTATGGGTGTCTGCTGCCGTGTTTGTTTTACCCTTTATCGCAATGATGGTTGCAACCTTCGTAAACGACCAGATTATTTATTCTGTGATGGATGCTTCAAACGTCAGAGGAATGGAATCTATGTATGAACCCAGTGCTGAAAAATTTGGAAGAGAGCGGCAGGCTGATTCAGATATCATGATGTTTGGGTTCTATATCTACAATAATATTGGTATTGCGTTTAAGTGTTTCGCTGTTGGCTTGTTTGCGGGTGTAGGCAGTTTGTTTATGCTTGCCTACAACGGTGTTGTTCTCGGCGGTGTTTCTGGGCATCTAACCGCGTTAAATTATACAGAAACGTTTTACCCATTCGTTGTGGGCCACGGTTCTTTTGAATTGACCGCCATTGTATTCAGTGGCGCAGCCGGTCTTAAGCTGGGTTTCGCTTTCCTTTCTCCGGGCCAATATTCGCGCGTCAAAGCTATTCAGCTGGCGGCTTCGGACGCCATGAAAATTATGTATGGCGTTTTCATTATGCTGCTAATCGCGGCGTTTATAGAAGCGTTTTGGTCTTCTTCGTCACTTATGCCGAATTGGGTGAAGTACTCAGTTGGCGCGTTTTTGTGGTTCATTGTTTACTACTACTGCTTTTTTTGGTCACGCAATAAAGTGGCTCTTTATCTTAGTCAAAATGCGGCTCGATAATCTAATCATTGAGACCCGAGTTCGTTCGGGCTGGGCTGCGATTGACTTAGGCATCATTCTCGGCCGAATGTTCTGGCTGCGTGGTGTGCTGTTGTACATGGTCTTGGCGGTACCTATATTCGCGTTAACTCGATTAGTGTCTGATACAAGTACGTTACTTCCTTATTTAATTTTGTGGTGGTTTAAGCCTCTTTTTGAGCGGCCAATTTTGTATTTTATGAGTCGAGAGATATTAAGCGAAGCCGTTGGTTTTTGGAAGACTCTGCGGCGTTGGCGAGAGTGGCTTCTCCCTTGCATAGGCTGGGTCTTGACTACACGACGCATTAGCGTCGGGCGCGGCATGTTTGCGCCTATTAGCCTGCTAGAGAAACCTGACTCTTCTGAATACGGTAAACGCAAATCGGTGCTTGCTAGCAAGTACGCGAATCAATCTACTTGGCTAACGATCGTTTTTTGTCATCTCGAAAGTTTTCTAGCTATTGCATGTTTAGTGTTACTGGCAATTTTTTTTCCTGAGCAGATAGAGATTAATTTGTTGCTCCTTAATGAGCTGAAGGAAAACAGCGCCTATCTTTATTTCGGTTTTTTGCTGATGATGGCTGTGGTAGCTCCGTTTTATACGGCGTCCGGTTTTATTTTGTATATATCGCGACGAGTTGAGCTTGAAGGCTGGGATATCGAAATCTGTTTTCGTGACTGGATGAATGACTTTAAGGCGAATCCGCGTCAGGATTCCGAAGCAGCACAGGTGCGCTCACAATGAAATTGGTTTTGCGTGGCCTTTTGCTTACCACTCTATTTTTCACCTATTTGCTGCTGCCCTCGGTGGGTAATGCGCTTGAAAATATAAGGCTTGAGGAAGATGAAATGCTACCTCGTTCGGAGCAGTCGAAAGCACATCATGAACGAATTAAAAAAGTGCTCTCGTCAGAAGATTTTGCGAGAAAGAAAACTGTAAAGCGGTGGCGTTACAAATACGCAGATGATGACGGAGATATCTATTCAGAGTCAAAAATTGAAGCTGCGAAAGCCATGGAAGGTCGTGGAGACGGTTTTATCACAGGTTTGGCTTCTGTCTTAGAAGTCATACTCTGGGGCTTATTCGCCTTTGTTATTCTTTTTGTTGCGATTAAATACAGGCATCAGGTAAGAGAGTTTATTTCTGGGCTAGGCCAAGAAGAATCTGAGCATGAACTCCCAACAACAATGTTTGGAATGGATGTGCAAAAGACGAGCATGCCAAAAGATATTGTTCAGGTAGCTAAACAACACTGGCGAGCGGGAGAGCACAGGCAAGGTATCGCACTACTTTTAAGAGGCAGTTTGATTTCATTGTTACACGAACATGGCTGTCGCTTTTTTGACAGTGACACGGAATCGGAGTGCTGTGAACGTATAGAGGAGCAAGCAGCTTCCAATATTAGCCAGTATATGCGCGGTTTGGTGGGTGTTTGGCAGCAGGTTGCGTACGCGCATCGTGTGCCTTCTGATACTGAGTTCGACGCACTTTGTTCTGAATGGAAGAAGGTGTTTTGATGAGACGGTGGACTGTTATAGCTCTTTCTGCTGTTGTTTGTGCTGCCGCTGTGGTCGGGTTTTATTATCTGTATGAAGAGTACGAAGAAGAGATCTGGCTTGGAGAGAGTTTCGAGGCACGTAGAAATCCTTTTCTTGCGGCCCAACGTTTTCTTACCGAAAAAAACATTGAGGTATTTGAGGAAAGTGCCAAATTAGAGTTTGGGCAACTTTCGCCTGGGGATGTGGTTTTCCTGTCGGAAGTTGATAGCATTTTAGTTTCAAAGAGCCAAATTGATGCGGCAATGTCCTGGATTGAAAGTGGAGGCTCAATGGTGGTGGGAGTGGGCCGCGAATCAGTTGGTTACGACTCTCTTTTAAGTCGTTTTGATATCGATGTAGTTGAATCTAAATATGATTTTGCTGAAGCGCTGCTGGGCGACGAAGAGAATGCTGAGATGACACCCAGCGAACGCATGCGAGAGATTAACCGCAGGGCGAGGGAACGCAAAGCGAAGGCAAAAAAAGAATCGAATCAAAATAGAAAACCAATGCATTCCGATGGTGGCTCTGGTGATCTTGGTGAATTGTTGTTAGATCTGCTAGATCTTGTAAGAGACAAAGAATATTACAAGGTCAAGCTATCTGACGACGCGGAGGAAGTCCACCTGGCGTCCCTAGACCGTATTGTGTTCGACCACCCTTTGATTTATGCAGATTATGAAGATCTCGAATACGAAGATGATAGTGATTGGTACGATTATGAGCTTGTTGCGAATATTCCAGATGAAGATGGGCAGCGGATAATTCAATTTTCTTATGGTCAAGGTAAGTTAACCGCGATTTCCAGCTCTAAGTTATGGGAAAATGACTATATTGGCCTGGCTGATCACGCTTTTTTCCTATCCCAGCTTTCGCCTGAAGGATCTAGACTACACTTTTTCTATAATTTCGACGTTCCCTCACTTTGGGATCTTCTTAAGAAGTACTTTTACGAACTTCTAATAGTACTTGGGGTGCTGATTGTGCTGTGGGTTTGGCGCCGTGGGCAACGAGTGCAGCGTGAGATTCTAAACATTGATGGTCAGCGTCGTAACTTTGACGAACATCTGCATGCGGCCGCTAAATTTTTGGTTGGCAATAAGCAATATAAGCCCCTAGTAACCTCTCTGAAAGAGGACATAGATCTTCAAATGAGACCTTTTTACCCAGGGTTCGCTCAGTTAAATGATCAGGCCCGAGCAGCGATGTTAGTAGAGAGAACGGGGTTACCTGAAGAACTAATTCAATCATGGGTTCGCTTCTGCGAAAATGTTAACAGTCAGGAGGAGTTGTTAGCAGCCTTAAAAATAGGAAATGTGATACGGAAAAAACTATGAACGAAAATGTGAATAACGAAAATATAAATCAGTTGAATGATTTGGCCGACGACCAACTTGTTGAGAGTAAGGGGGGTGAGGCTTCTGTTGATGATCCGGTGTCAAATATTCGAATGCTTATTGCGCAGGTAAACAAAGCACTGGTTGGGCAGGAAAAAGTTGTTAAGCAAGTGGTTCTAGCCCTGTTGTCGAATGGGCATGTGCTTTTAGAGGGAGTCCCAGGACTGGGTAAAACACTGTTGGTGAGAGCGCTGTCGAAAACGTTTTCTGGCGAGTTTAAACGCATTCAGTTTACACCAGATTTGATGCCATCAGACATTACCGGTCATGTGGTTTTCGATATGCATAATAAGAGCTTTCAAATTAATCGTGGCCCGGTTTTCACTAACCTACTGCTTGCAGATGAAATTAATCGCGCGCCAGCTAAATCTCAAGCCGCCTTATTAGAAGTAATGCAGGAGAAACAAGTCACGACCGAGGGCAAATCGCACGGAGTGCCTTTGCCTTTCATGGTTCTGGCAACACAAAATCCGCTCGAGCAAGAAGGGACTTACCCATTGCCTGAAGCAGAACTCGACCGCTTTCTTATTAAAGTGGTGATCGATTTTCCAAACCTTAATGATGAGATAAAGCTTACTCGGCTTATCACGCAAGGTCAGGTCGGAGATAATAACTCGATAGAGGCGATAAAACCGGTTATAGCGGCTGATGATCTACTGACTTACCAGCAACAAGTAGCCGATGTGGAAATCGATGACCAAGTTATTGATTATGCGGTACGTATTGTGCGAGCGACGCGAGTGCACCCTTCAATTTATCGTGGCGCAGGTTCGCGAGCGAGTATTGGATTGGTTCGTATCGCCAAGGCGAATGCGTTTTTAGAAGGGCGTAACTTTGTGCTGCCTGACGATGTTAAGAATATAGCAGTAGCGGTGTTACAGCATCGTATTGC
>CALKRK010000218.1 GCA_937989675.1 uncultured Arenicella sp.
TGGCGTTTACATCGTTTTTCAAATCGCTCATGTGACCGCCTATTTATCAGCGCGCACGTGCGTTGTCATAAAGTCGTTATAGCCGATTTCCTTGTGTTCACTAATATCTAAGCCACGTTGTTCAACACGCGTTGTCACACGGATAGACGCAACTTTATTTAGGCACCAGAAAATAGCGAAGGAACTGCCTAAACCCCAAACCAATGCCGCGACAATACCAACCACTTGCGCCACAATTCTTTCAAGATTAAACATATCGCCTTGGTAAAAGAGGCCAACAGCCAATGTGCCCCAAGCACCGCAAAAACCATGCACCGGCACTGCGCCTACCACGTCATCAATTTTGAATGAGGTTAGAACGTTAGAGGAAACAACTACGATAACGCCGGCCGCCATCGCGATCAAAAAGGCCGACAACGTTGATAAAGCATCCGCACCCGCCGTAACCGACACAAGGCCACCCAGTGCACCATTTACGATCATCGCCATCAAGAAACCTTTACGCGTGATGGTAAGCCACAAAATCGCACCGCATATTCCGCCAATAGCGCCCATATGCGTATTAAGTAAAATTTGACCTAAGTTTGAAAAGTCTTCCTTCGCCGCACCACCGTTAAATCCGAACCAACCAAACCAGAGAATAAATCCGCCGATTGCGACAAACGGCAAGTTGTGCCCAGGAATATTATGCGCATCCCCTTTACGACTATAACGGCCTGATCTGGAGCCAATGAGTATCAATGCACCTAGCGCACACCAACCTCCGATGGAGTGAACCACAGTACCGCCCGCCATGTCGTAGAAGCCAAGATCGCGCAACCAACCAAGGTTTTCCCCGCTGCCACCCCATGCCCAAGAACCAAACACGGGGTAGATAATCGCCGTCACAAAAAACGCACCGACAATATAGGGCAGAAAACTAAAACGCTCAGCCACCGCACCCGACATAATCGTCGCCGCGGTTGCGGCAAACATCATTTGATACAAAAGGTTTAAGGAGCCAGCTGAATCGCCCGGTTGAGGCAGGAACGAGCTAGTGCCAATCCAACCGCTTTGATTAGCGCCGAACATTAGGCCAAAACCAATTAACCAAAAGCCGATGGTACCTAAACCAATATCAGTAAAGTTCTTTAAGATTACGTTGATGGTGTTCTTGGAGCGAACCATGCCGCCTTCAAGCATCAAAAAACCGGCCTGCATAAACAGTACCATGGCGCAACAAATGGCGATCCAGGCACCGAACACAAAGCTCTGAGATACGCCTTCAGCTTCTGCACCAAATGCAGCACCGCTTGCGGTCAAAAAGAGCATTGCTAGAATGACTTTCATTTTCATGACTAGTCCTCCTCTAGATTGATGATCAGATGCGATTTGGTTCCTTTCCAAACAATAGGAATGATATAAATGCTGGTTACATTTGACACCGCAATGTCGCTGCCTTTGCCTTGCAGTAACAGAGGAACCGACAGAATAAAGTCTTCACCAAAATCGCGACGTGCATTGCCAGCAATGGTGTTGCAAACTTCACCGACTAAGTCCATTAGCTTGCTGTCCATGGTGGTCATCAAGCCCATCTCTGCCAGTAGTTGCATTGCTTTGCGCTTAGGCGTTGAATAGAAAACTGAGCCTTTGTGGTTACCGGAGATTCCGATAATGCCAGTAAAGTCATCTAGATAATCGTTAATATTGTTGATCAGAAACGGCGTGCCAACATTGGCGGCAGTGTCCGTCGTGGTCTCAAAGTAGTTGGATAGGGCGTCAACAAACACCGCTAATTTTTCATCTTTCATTACACTAGGTCCTCTATAAGTTCGTCAATTGCTTCAGCCAGATCCAAATCTGAAAACGGCTTACAAAGAAAACCTGACGCTCCCAAGTGCATTGCTTTGATCAATGTTGCTTTGTCTGAAAGAGCGGACACCACTAGAATTCGAACGGTATCGTCAATACCGATAATTCTCTTGATGGTTTCGATACCGTCCATCTTAGGCATCGTAATGTCCATCGTTAGTACGCGCGGCTGCAATTCTGTAAATTGCTTAACGGCTTCCTCACCATTTTTCGCTGTACCTACTATTTCAAACTCTTCGTCGTTTAGAACGTTACTAATTTTTTCTCGGATGACCTCTGAGTCATCCACTACCATGAACTTCATAATTACCCCAGCCCCTAGTGCTCTTTATTGAACATCAAATTAAATTGACAATAGCGCCCTTGGCTATGCCGCAGCCCCACTGAACCGCCATGCTCTTTAACCAAGGAATACACGGCGTTCAAACCCACTCCACGACCAGCATCCAGGTCAGCTTCAGCCTGACTTGAAAAACCACTGTGGAAAATCATTTTTTGAGCAAGCCCTTCTGGTTTGGAATTGGCAACCTCTTTGCTAATCAAACCTAACTCAACCGCTCGATTTAGAATCAGCTCTTCATTCAAACCTTCACCGTCATCTCTTACCAAGAGCGAATAGCCCTTTTCGGTTTTGGTCAAGCTAACGACAACGCTCAGATAATCTGCTTTGTTTTGCTTCAAGCGCTCTTCTGGCGGCAAACCACCATGCACAACACTATTTCGAATCAACTGCACCGCGGAACTACCCACGACTTCCTTAAGTTCTTCAGGCACTTCATCGTCAGATAAACCAAAGGTGCGCAAATGCACACGCACACCTCGGCGTTCAGACAATTCGTCTGCCAAGGTATAGAGCGGCATTTCGATACTCGATAAAGAAATTTGGCCATGCCCGAGCGACTTAAGCTGAATACCGCTCTCACCACCAGAGCCTTCGCCCACTTCTTTCTCAGCAACCAATGCCTCAGAGAATCGAGTCACAATTTGGCGCATGTTCTCCAACTCGGAGAATGCTGTTTTTAAACAAGTTACAGCCGGTAACAAATCACGGCCAGTCAGCCTTTCGCTAGTGGCTTGAGCTTTATCCAGCTCGGTTTCCAAAGCGTGCACATTAAACTCAAAACTGTGAAGGCCTAACGCCGCAGCGTCACCTTTTACACGGTGCGCTTTTTCGGAGATCGATTTTATCTTGCCGCGAATCTCATCATTAGAGTGGCCACGAGATTCTAGTGTTGAATTGATTTCTTTCAAGGTGCTGTCGGCACGTTCGAAAAACTTCAATAAGCTGCCTTGATCAAGGTGCAAAACGCGCATCAGTAAATCTAATTGCGCTTCTTGCTCTTCTTTGGTTTCTTGCAGTTCGCGAGCCAACAATACTTGGCGAGTCACGTCAGTTACCGAGCCGAGCAAGTGGCTTAACTCGCCATCAGCTAACACGCGGTTAAAACGAAAATCCAAAAAGCGGCTCTCGTAACTTCCGTCACGGCGAGCAATGTGAATTTCAACTTCATTAAGCGGGTTTAAATCTTTTACGAGCTTCTCTTTAACTCGCTCTCCGTAGAGAAGGTCAAGATAATCTCGTGCCACACTCACGGTTCCTTCAGTAACGTACTGACCAATGAAGTCAAAGAAATTGCCTTCCAAATCGCGCTCGGACCGAAACAGCTCTTTAAGTGAGCTCGATTGCTCTACGCCTATGTCGTGATCTCGGCCAAGCAAAAATAAACCTTCAGACACGGTGCCAAGAATATTCTCAGCCTCTTTTCGTGACTCAACTTGGACAACTTCGTCCTTAGAAATTTTAGCAATCTGTGGAAGTACTGCGAGCACATAAAACAGCCCCATCAAAATGAATGCGGCCCAATCGATGTAACTTGCTAATTTTGACTTTCTAGCCTGCTCTGCCTGTGCACCATTCGCTATCTCAGTCGCAAGCGCGTTTGCCTTAGCGCGCTCACCCGCAGCAAGATGGTTATCTAATGCTGTCAACTGCTGGCCAAATTTAGATTCCAACAATTTACTGGATGGTAGCGTTTGCGTGCGCAGATTATCTAACGACTGGGCATCAGATAACGCCAGTGACGGCGAATTTAGACGCGCCTGAAAATTTGAAAATGCGTCCGTCGCAAGACTGTATTTAGACGCTCGCCCATCAATTGATGCAGATGTTAATCCGTACAAAAGCATAATGACCAACAGTATTGCCGTTGAAATCACTACTCCTTTATATCGAAATAGACTTCGATATCCCATGTTATACCCCACGTTCTAATTATTAGAGATCCAAAGCGCTAGTGGTTTGTTTACCAATCGAGCCTTTTGATCTATACAACTTATAACAACTGACCTTACTCAGCCGCATTTCTCTTTGATATCGTTTGCCCTGTTTTTACACACCCCGGAAATTCAAGCTTTATCATTCCCTACAACGAAAAAAACTAGATCAAGTGTAAAATAGAGGCTCGAGAAGATACGTCACTCTCGAGACCTTGTGTGTAAAACTTTGTGAATTTCCAGCCGATAGTTTCTTATTAGAAAACCCAAAAAAACACTATTCACACACAAGAAGACACGACACCTTATGTCCAAACTACATTGATTTTAAAAAGAAATCTAGCGTTATAAGACAATTATTCTAGATACTAGGTATTGGCATGTGCGTAGATCACAACGTGTATAAGCACGAAGATCACAGATAAAATTGCAGCAATAATGGCGACCGCTTCTAATTTTGAATGCCAACCGGAAAGCGCGGCGCTTGCCAAACGTTGGTGGTTCCACCAGAGCAAAAACGGTATCGACAAGAGTGCGACTGGCACACTTAGAGGCGGAGCATAACCACCCAATAGCAGAGATGGCGCCGTATCCATCAACACAATCAAACTGCCACCTAACAATGCACTGCACAACAATAAGCTTTGTTTACTTTGCTGACTATTCATATAGCGCAGTATCGTGGGAACCAACCAGCCAACAAATAGAATAGGGCCAGCCATACCTAAGCCTACGCCAAGCAGCACCATTGGAGCCCAACCTCCACTGCGGCCCTGCACAACTAGCGCAACGAGTATGGATGCGAGAACAAAGCCGGCAATACTTTGCGGAGCCGAGTATGTGATGTCGCCCAACGCCCACTTTGAAACAGCACCTAGAATATCTGGGCTGGCTGATGCCGCCGCAAAATTTAACACGTTCAACGCAAATGCAAGCGCGAGCAGTATTGCCAAAAGCAATGTTGAAAATACGCTGTCATTGTATAAAAGTTTTGACAATACACCGACCACCAACATGAGCATGGCACTCAAACCAAACCCAGCAAAGATGCCCCAACCGGCCAGATGAGCAAGCAATAAGCCAAACACCGCCGCCATTAATAAGCCATAGGCCATCGTATGCAATAGACCGTGTTTATTGTTCTGGCCAATCTCTTGGTTCTCAACCGTAGCGCCAAACACCGAAAATGCCATGCCTGCGGTAAACGCTACCAACACGCGAGGTGCTGAGACTTGCCAAACAAAAGCGGCGTCGAAAGATTCAACGCGATAACTCGACAACAATCCAAAAATTATCGCGCACAAAGCGACCAGTACAGCACCAAAGGTCATAAACCAAGGCTGGCTTTGATGTGTCGATGAGTTAGCCATGCGCGAGCAAACTAGTTAAATCACGATCACGCACCGTGTTGATCAATGCGCTACGCATCGACACACCCGTTTCAACAATTGAGTCTGGCTCGCCGAAAAGATCTGGACGTTGGAGCATATAGTCAATCGTGGCTATTCGAGTTGATTGTCCGGGCAAAATGGCCACGCCTTGCGCTTGCAAATTAGCTTTTAACGGCGCAGACATCATCTCAGAACGCAGCGTGGCAATGACAATAGAATTAGCAAAAGGGTCCAAAGCGTAAAGGCTACCTGTAGAGACAGCGCCTGGCGAAAGCCGGCCCAGAATAAGGTTTGGGTAATAGCTTAGAGCTTCGCCTGTTCCAAGCTTGAGAGCTGTTTGCAATAGCGCGCGAGTAGACACTTCATTGAATGCCGAGGGTATCTCATTTAACACCTCTCCAACCGCGACGCGATTTGGGTCACGCACCACATTGATGTAGGCATGTACGTGCGGATAACCTTGAAAATGTATGACACAAGCCGGGCCTTCAATCCGCCAAACCTGAATATAGGGCAATCCTTTGGCTTCTTGCTGCACCGGTGTCAGCTCTGTATAAACGCTACCATCCTCATAAAAACCGTAATCCTTGAACAAGGTTAAATGTAAGGATTCGAGGCCGCCGTTATCATCAATTGCTGACCATGCTTCGCTTTGCTGATGTTCAGGGTAAGCCGCAAAAATGGTGTTGATCGCTTGCCGCGCTAGCGCTTGAACTACCTCGCTTGCGCTACCAATTTTAATACCTTGCAAATTGGCGTTCTTGCCTTGAATTTGCATTAGTAGTTCAGATGGCGGGGAAACTCTATAGGCCCGCGCACGCTCTGACTCACTCATCGCCTGATGCACCGCATTAACCGCATCACCATGCGCCTTAAACGCATTTCCCTCAACCATAAAGCGATTGTTACCGAGTTGCTGGCCATAAGAAATCGGGCCACCAAAAGCATAGGCATTGTTGCCCTGATGCGCGTCGTTATCTGACCGCAGCATAAAATGCCCGCCGTTGATCACAAGCTGATAGGCTCCGGTTTTATCACTGTAAATCTTTAACGACGCACCTTCGAACTTCCCTTCCAACGCCGTAGTGTTCTTAAACCATGATTGACCCTGTGACGACAACATCGCGTTGTACAACTGCCGAATCAAACCCACTTGATGTGCGCTAAACAAAGTACCAATGTGCGGGCCTTTATGAACGGCAACGGTATTGGTAATTTGCCGAATAGGGTCGTTAACATCGAGCACAGTATGTGCCTGTTGCACTGGCGTAAGTGATTCAATTAAACCTTGCAGCAATTCAGAAAAACTTAACTCGCTGTGAGACGAGCCTGCTGCTGAAATGGAAAGGCCCTTGAAAACCGACGGCCTTGCCAAAACAATGCCTGCACTTGCACCCAGCGCACCTAAGAACGCTCTTCGGCCTAGCTCTTTAAATTCGCTCATACTTACACAGTTGATTCTGTCATCGTCTTCGAAACAGTATCGCCTAACGAACCATCGCGCAACCGTAACGATGAAAACTCAGTGCTAACGTAAACTGGGAGCGCAAATAGGCTTGAGCTATTGTTGCTCCGCAGCACGCTGATCGTCAATCCATTGCCCATCAATGGTGAGTTTTTTGGCTATCTTATCTTTGCTGGTCAATAGCCGCCAAAATGGACGCACTTCATCAGGCTCTTTGCCTTCATTTAATTCATCAATCGCAGCTTGTGATGCAAGGCGAATAAAAATCGCCGTTGAAACTGGGCAGGAAGCGTCGCAACCTTCAGCACGCGCCAATTCTCGCCGCAGCCGCTCTATCGTGCGCGTTTCACCAGCCGGTATTGCATCAATATAGTCAGCGACAATGCGAGGCGTTGCTACGAATAAACGTTGGCCTTTCTTGACACCTGCGAAGTCCTTATCAAGCACCACATGCTTAGCTTGTTTATCGGTATTTAAATGTTCTGCTGCTGTCTTAGCCATAATCGTTTTACCTGCTTAGTTTAGAGGTCTATTTTTTAGCACAGAAGTTTATAGATACAAATAAGGCCCATTTTTTACTTTTAAAACAACGACTTATAAATTTTAACTCCAGCTAGACCAGTTGTCCGCCACTCCTTTTAAGTGCACAACACCAATTGCTAAACAAATCACAGAACTCCAAAACCAAAACATCGGCGTGTTCTGTAAAGCGGTCGGGTGATCTGAGAAAAACAGCCCCAGAAACCCCAAAATACCTCTTAGCAAATACACCGCGGTTATTAGTATTAGCGCTGTTTTAAGCAATGGTAAGGTGGGTAACACACTTGCACCCGATAATGCATACACGCCCCAAAGCGAGAGCACCAACGCAATTCCTAGGGTTATGATTGCTGGCCTTATCTCGCCAGCCTCGGCCAAGGCCGCCATTTCTTCTCCAGCGCCAAAAAAACGATACCACTCCGGGCCTCCAAATACGATTAGTACATGCATGAACGCAGCGATAAAACTGAGCACAGCCGCCAAGCTAAGATAATTCATTGAATTTTCCTTTATTGAGCTTTCCAATAGTGTATTTCCATTTATCGAACCATTAACGGCATCATCTTACAGTAAGGCTTAGATGAAATACTAACTCAGTCTTGTAACAATCTGCGAGTTACGTTTGTGAGATACAGCGTTGTGCCGTATTCTTACCCTTATTAGCGATTACACACTAAATAAGCACATCAAGTTTAAAATAAAGGCACTTTGCGATGGCAAGATCACACCAAATTATCGACACGCTAAAACTGGAGCTGCGCGCACATGGTATAAATTATCGACAACTCGCTGAAAAACTAGCGCTCTCGGAGTCGAC
>CALKRK010000219.1 GCA_937989675.1 uncultured Arenicella sp.
TTTGTTATTCGACACTCAAAGGCAATTGGCGGAAGAATTCGGTTATCACGATACCAATGCGCATCTTGCGGTCGAACAGTTGATGAAACGTTATTACCGAACCGCAAAACAAGTAATTTATCTGAATGAAGTTTTACTGGCCAGTTATCGTGTCACACATGGCAAACGCTTTTCACTCAAGGGCGGCAAGGCCATTGATGAGAATTTTGTGCTCAAAAGCAAAATGATTGAACAGCGTAGCGACGATGTTTTTGAACTCGAACCGAACGCCATGCTAAAGCTGTTCACCTTAATGCAAGACCATAAAATAACGGTAATTCACCCAGATACTATCCGCTCAATCCGCGCTAATCTCGACAAAGTTAATAATCAGTTTCGAAACTCCCCCGAAGCTCAGCAATTATTTCTAGAGCTATTCAAGCACGATGGCATCGGGCTCACTAATGCGCTAGCGCGAATGAACGCGTATGGTTTGCTCGGTGCGTATATCCCAACCTTCGGCGCGATTGTCGGCCAAATGCAGCATGATTTGTTTCATGTTTACACGGTCGACGGCCACACATTAAAAGTTATCGAAAACCTCACTCGCCTGCGCAAATATCCAGAAGAGTTTCCGATGGCCAGTGAAATTCTAGATGGGCTTTACAAACCTGAACGTTTATTCCTTGGCGCCCTATTTCATGACATCGCAAAAGGCCGCGGAGGTGACCACTCCGAACTCGGTGAGAGCGACGCCTATGAGTTTTGCATTCAACATGGCATGAGCGAATACGATTCTAAGCTGGTTGGATGGCTGGTTTTGAAGCACCTAATGATGTCGCATTTCTCGCAACGGCGTGACATTTCCGACCCAGATGTTATTAAAGAATTCGCCGATATTGTTGGTGACCAAGAACATCTCGACAACCTGTATTTGCTAACACTCGCTGACATAAGAGGCACCAGCCCGAAGGTCTGGAACGCATGGAAAGGTCAACTATTGCTAGAGCTGTACACGGCAACGCGCAAAGCGCTCCGCCAAGGCGTTGCTGAACCGCTTAACGCCAAAGAGCATGTCGAAGACGACAAGCGTGCAGCACTTAAACTGATCGCCGAACAAGTTGGCGAAAAGCTAACCAATGAAGAACAAATACACCAGTTCTGGAATACCCTTCACGACGACTACTTTATTCGCAACGAACCTTATTACATCGCGTGGCATGCAAGTAGCCTGACACAAACACCGTCGATTGCTTCCCCGCTAGTCTCAGTACGCTTTAGTGAAAGGCTCGAAGCCAATATGTTTTTTGTTTTCGCCCCGGAAACCAACCGGCTTCTCACGCAGGTAACCGGCGCGTTTGACAACATGGAATTAAATATCATCGAGGCTCGTATACAATTAAGCTCCAATGGTTTCGCACTTTACTCGTTTAACGCCACCGTACCTGAGACCGAGTCGGCAAGAGAAAAAAACTACATGGAGTTTCTCGAACAACGCATGCGGCAACTCATTCTCGAGTACGATGAAAACAAGTACACCAGCCGTCGTAACGCCTCCAGAGCATTAAAGCACTTTCCGATTCAGCCCACGGTCAGCTTTTTGTTTAATAGCCCAAGCTTCACAACAATGGAAGTTGTTGCGCAAGATCAGCCAGGGTTACTCCACAAGGTTGCGCGCGTATTACGCACCCATAACTTGATATTGCTAAGCGCTCGCGTAGCTACCTTTGGAGAGCGAGCTGAAGACATATTTTATATTCGTCACGGCGATCACTCCCCGGTTGTTGATCAAAAAGTACTCGACCAGCTTGAGCAGCAAATCTGCGAAGCCTTAGATAAGCGTACTGACACCGCAAAATCTGCCTAAAATAAGCGATCGGGCGTGGCAGTTTAGGCGGCGATGTTGGATAATCGCGCCTACTTTATAAATCTCAATTATTACGCCACATGTCGGAACAATACCAAACCATTATCGAACAGGCTTTCGAAAACCGCTCATCCATCAAACCCGGCTCTGTTGACGCAGAAGTAAAACAAGCCGTTGAAGGCGCCATCGAAATGTTGGACAGCGGCAAAGCACGAGTCGCTGAAAAAATTGACGGTGAGTGGGTAGTTAACCAGTGGCTCAAAAAAGCCGTCCTGTTGTCTTTCGCAATGCGCGACAATGAAGTCATGCCAGGAGGCGAAACCAACTACTTCGACAAAGTTCCTTCAAAATTTGCTGATTATGATCAAGCCCGTTTTCAAGCCGAGGGGTTTCGTGTTGTACCACCGGCGGCGGTTCGTAAAGGATCATATATCGCGCCCGGAGTTGTGATAATGCCTGGATACGTGAACATTGGCGCTTTTGTGGATTCTGGCAGCATGGTAGACACCTGGGCCACCGTAGGTTCTTGCGCTCAGATCGGTAAAAACGTACATCTTTCAGGCGGTGTTGGCATTGGTGGCGTGCTCGAACCCATTCAGGCTGGGCCAGTGATCATCGAAGACAATTGCTTTATCGGCGCCCGCAGCGAAATTGTTGAAGGCGTAGTCGTTGAGGAAGGCTCGGTTATTTCGATGGGTGTTTACATTGGTCAAAGCACAAAAATTCTAGATCGTGAAACCGGTGAAGTGAGCTATGGCCGCATTCCGGCGGGCTCGGTTGTTGTCTCTGGTTCAATACCAAGCAAAGATGGTACACATAGTTTGTATTGCGCGGTTATCGTCAAGAAAGTTGATGCGAAAACACGCAGCAAAACCGGCCTTAACGAACTGCTTCGAGTCGATTAATGAAGACAGACTCGGCGGGTGATAGCCCAACGCTTGAACTGACCAAGCAACTCATCGCAGCCCAATCAGTGACGCCTGAAGACGCGGGCTGCCAAACCTTAATGGCCGATCGTTTACGTGCACTGGGGTTTGAAATTGAGAGAATGGATTTTTCAGACCATCACGGCGCGGTGAAAAATTTCTGGGCACGTCGTGGCACGGCTAAACCTTGCCTTGCGTTCGCGGGCCACACAGACGTGGTACCAACGGGTGATTTAAAACACTGGCACACAAACCCGTTTGAGCCGACTGAAATCGACGGCATGCTATATGGGCGCGGCACAGCGGATATGAAAACGTCGCTAGCCGCGTTTGTGACTAGCATTGAGCGCTTTGTCAGTGAACACCCTGATCACAATGGCTCGATTGCCCTGCTAATTACCTCCGACGAAGAAGGCCCGGCAACCTGTGGCACGGTTAGAGTGATCGAAACACTCGAAGCGCGCAATGAGAAAATCGACTATTGCTTAGTCGGCGAACCCAGTTCTACCGAACAACTTGGTGACGTGATCAAAAATGGTCGTCGTGGTTCCATTGGTTGCGTATTAACCGTGGTGGGCACACAAGGCCATGTGGCCTACCCGCATTTGGCAAACAACCCAATCCATCGTTGTGGGGATGTTATCAACGCACTCACTGCCATTGAATGGGACCAAGGTAATGACCACTTCCCGCCGACCAGCTTTCAAATATCGAACATAGCAGGCGGTACGGGCGCGACCAATGTAATACCGGCCACCACCACCATCACCTTCAATTTACGCTATTCAACGGAAATTACAGGCGACGGTATCAAAGAAAAAGTGAGTGAAACACTCGATGCTCTGGGCATTGACTATGAAACTAGTTGGACACTTTTTGGCCTTCCCTTTCTCACTGAAGAAGGTGCTTTGGTTAGCGCATGCCAAAAGGCAGTGAAGGAAAGTTTAGGAATCGACACGCAACTGTCGACCTCAGGCGGAACCTCTGATGGGCGTTTCATTGCACCAACTGGCGCACAGGTAGTGGAACTTGGGCCAGTCAACGCGACCATCCATAAAGTAAATGAATGCGTTGACGTGACCGCGCCAGAACAGCTTTCGTTGATATATCAAGGCGTAATGGAGAACCTGCTACTCGACTGACTAGTTCAATCGAGCAGCCGCTAAGTCAATCTACCGAAAGGTACGATAAGATTGGCTTTGCCTAGGACAAAGCTACCTAAAACT
>CALKRK010000220.1 GCA_937989675.1 uncultured Arenicella sp.
GCTGACTTTTTGTACTTTGCCGCATTATGCAAGCCGAGCTCTGACATGGCGTATACAATGCGCCGCTGCACCGGCTTTAAGCCATCACCGACAAACGGCAGGGCTCGATCAAGAATTACATACATCGAGTAATTCAAATAGGCTTGTTCGGCGAACTCAGCCAAAGGTTGTTGTTCTAAATGGGCACTCATATTTGCGGATTACGCTGTAGGTTCATAAAGGCAGTTGCCCTTAAAAATGCAAACAGAAAGACTACTCAATGCCGCTCGAATCGGCAATGAAAAAAGAGGATTTCGAGGCAAATTTCCACACGAAGTTGTGCGGATTGACTACAATTAGCCGACCGCAGGATTCAAACCGCTTTTTGATGAACTACCCCTCCGACATTTTTTTTGATATCGAAACGTTAATCAACGTGGCGCAACCCCAGCGCGTTCTGCTATTGGGCGACTGCGATGCCGCTTTTTTGCACAACTACGTCGAGCAAAAAGCCGTGCTCAATCAAACCTGCGAAGTTGTATGTATAGCCCCTCAAGACATCAAACAATTATGGGAATCTCACGAAGAGCCACTTGATGCATTTGATGTGGCGATAGCGGTGAATTTGTTCGAGCACATCGACAAAACGCTGGGCATGCAGGTGTTATCTCGGCTCAGAGACGTTTTAAGCCCGCAATATTGCATTTGTCTACCCATTGCCAAGCAAGGTAAACACAGCGAATGGCAGCTAACAGACCTATTCAGCTTTGCCCTAAGCAAGGTGGCTTCTTACGAATGCGAAGGTAAAGAACTGGGCCTATTTAAATACAATATTAACGACTATAAAAAGACCCCCGATTGGCTAAACGCCGACAATTGGGCAAACCCAAGTATGTGGGGTAAATATTGGTGGTAACGCGCGTGTAATCTTTGTGATCGAATTTAAACAAAACGTCCTGAAACATGCCTCGAAAAGTAACGAAATCGCAAGACCCGAGTCAGTTGTCACAGTATTGTAAAAATCCGGTATACGTGTAAAAAAACCCATGCTAACATCGCGAAAACCTCGGCAGTATTTGTTCTTCAAAACATGTCGCTGAGATAACGCTAACTCCACGAAAGCAAATAGACTGAGTACATAGCTAAATGAAAGCTACTGATATCAGCAATCCGGAATACTTCCATAAAGTGGTGGATTGCCAGTATGCGTGTCCTGCGCATACTCCCGTTCCTGAATACATTCGTTTAATCGGCCAACGTCGCTACAGTGACGCATTTATGGTCAATTGGGAATCCAATGTATTTCCTGGCGTTCTTGGGCGCACCTGTGACCGCCCATGCGAACCCGCTTGTCGGCGTGGCCGCGTAGACGAAGAGCCGGTGGCAATATGCCGCCTAAAGCGCGTCGCCGCCGACAATAAAGACGACGCTAATGTCGCCGCTCGTATGCCAGCGATACCGGCTGAAAAGAACGGTCGCCGTATAGCCTTAATTGGTGCAGGCCCAGCGTCGTTAACAGTGGCAAGAGATTTAATGCCCTTGGGTTACGAAATCGATTTGTACGACGAGAACGCCAAAGGCGGCGGCTTTATGCGCAGCCAAATTCCGTCGTTTCGATTACCCGAAGAAGTACTCGACCAAGAAGTTGACTATGTGCTCGATATGGGCGTCTCACAGATCTTCAATACGCGCGTTGAAAGCCTGAAAAGCATTCTCGATAAAGAATACGACGCCGTGTTTGTTGGCACTGGCGCGCCGAAAGGTAAAGACTTACGAATTCCTGGCCGCGAAGAAGCCGATGCTAATGTTCATATTGGTATCAACTGGCTAGAAAGTGTGGCCTTTGAACACATCGATGGCATCGGTAAAAAAGTGGTCATTGTTGGCGGTGGTAATACCGCGATGGATTGCTGCCGAACAGCCAAACGCATTGGCGGTGACGAAGTTACCGTAACGGTACGCTCCACCTACGAGGCAATGAAAGCCTCCCCGTGGGAGAAAGACGACACATTGGGCGAAGGTATTCCAATTTTAGCTAACCACAGCCCACGCGAATTTATTGTCGAAGACGGCAAATTGGTCGCCATGACCTTCAATGTGGTGGAATCAAGCTACGACGAAAACGGCAAACGCACCATTACCGAAACCGGCGAAATCGTTACCGTAGAGTGCACCGACGCCATTATGGCGATTGGTCAAGACAACGCCTTCCCATGGATAGAGCGAGATGTCGGCATTGAATTTGGTGAGTGGGACATGCCCATCATCGACAAAACTACGTTTCAGTCGACTAATGCAAAAGTCTTCTTTGGTGGCGACGCCGCATTTGGCCCTGAAAATATTATTACCGCCGTGGCGCATGGCCATCAAGCGGCGATTTCAATCGACTTGTTTCTCGACGGTAAGTCCGTCAAAGATGAGCGCCCAGCACCTGGCACCAACTTGGTCAGCACCAAGATGGGCATCCATGAATGGGCCTACGATAGCCAAGTTATTGACGATGACCGCCAAGCATCGGCACATCTACCCATCGAACAAGCGCTATCCAGTCGTAAAATCGAATCTGAGTTAGGCTTTTCACCCGAAGTGGCGTTTACCGAAGCTGAGCGTTGCTTGAACTGCGATGTGCAAACGGTATTCGTTGAGGAGAAATGCATCGAGTGCGATGGCTGTACCGATATCTGCCCAACCAACTGCATCACATTCACAAACAATGATGAAGAAGGTGGGCTGCGAGGCAAACTAAACGCACCGAGCTTAAATAAAGAGCAAGATTTATACGTGTCGACCGACCTACCTACTGGCCGGGTTATGGTTAAAGACGAAGACGTTTGCTTGCACTGCGGCTTGTGCGCCGAGCGCTGCCCAACCTCAGCCTGGGATATGCAGAAATTTCTTTATACCGTTACCAAAGCTGGCAATGAACCAGCGCCCATTTTAGTAGAACAGGCCGGCGGCCAGAAAAAACAGGAGCAGGCAGCATGAGCTCTCTTCAAACACCACCAACGCTAGATCCGGTGGTTAACGATTTTGTCGTTAAATTCGCCAACGTTAACGGTTCTGGTTCAGCCAGCGCCAACAGCATGTTTGCCAAGGCCATTTTTCGAATGGGTATTCCGGTAAGCCCGCGCAATATTTTCCCATCGAACATTCAAGGCGCCCCTACATGGTATGAAGTGCGCGTGTCCGATAAAGGTTATCTTGGGCGGCGTGGTGGCCAAGTCGAGCTGATGGTGTCCGTTAACCCGCAAAGCATGGCTGAAGACGTTGAGAGTGTGTGCCCTGGCGGTTACTTCTTTTACGACAACACTTACCCGCTAGACTT
This sequence comes from uncultured Arenicella sp., assembly GCA_937989675.1. Classification (GTDB taxonomy): domain Bacteria; phylum Pseudomonadota; class Gammaproteobacteria; order Arenicellales; family Arenicellaceae; genus Arenicella. Next base: position 3,305 of record CALKRK010000220.1, read on the forward strand.
TAAACTGATTCGTGACGACATTCATTACATCGGTTTACCGTTAACTAAAATCACTAACGAAAATTTCAGCAACCCACGCTTACAACAATTGTTCAAAAACATTGTTTACGTTGGCTGTTTGTCGCACTTGATTGGTATTGAGTTCTCAGCACTGGAAAGCATCGTAAACGATACTTTTGCTAAGAAACCCAAGTTGATTCCACCTAACATAGACGCGCTGCAACTCGGGTTTGATGAAGCTAAAAAAGCCTTTGCCGAACCTCTGCCTTTGCAACTCAAGCGCAGCAATAAGAACGAAGGCAAGATTTTGCTTGAAGGTAACGCAGCCTGCGGTTTGGGCGCGGTCTACGGTGGCGCAACGGTGTGTGCCTGGTACCCAATTACACCGTCTACCTCAGTTGCCGAAGGGTTTGAGAAGTACGCTCGTCAATTTCGTGTTAACAACGATACTGGTGAAAACAACTTCGCAATCATCCAAGCCGAAGACGAACTTTC
>CALKRK010000221.1 GCA_937989675.1 uncultured Arenicella sp.
CCGCCATTTTTAAAAGGCCCGCATCCGTATGGATTGCGGGCTTTTTTGTTATCAATTTGGGTGCCAGTTTTGCTCCATTGCAGCTGGTATATCTCGCGCCTTTTGGCGCCTCAGATGTTGATAAAAAAGGAAGCTTTATAGCTCTGGCGCGCTTATTTTAGGTTCCCGAATTTCATATTTATTTTAGTTTGATTGCTAACTACTTTATCTGTTTAGCCCCTAAAAGACGTGAAGTTAAGAATATTGTTTAGAGCAAATCAACTCTTTCTCTTTACCTGATTTTTTGCGTTCGAACTTTGCGAGAGCGCTTAACATTAACCAGTTTGGGAATTCCTTTTGTAGTGCCTGCGGACCTTCAAGTTGGATGTTTTTTTTCCTGATTTCTGCTTTGAGATCCCGAAAGCCTCGCCATGTTTCAACGAAAGCGAGGATGTCCGCTTTTACGAATAAGTCGGTTTCAAAACCTGGGTACTTTAGGCACATATCGACCTTATCGTTTTCATTGATCAGCCAAAATTGGCGGCAGTCTGACGGTGCGTTGGGAAAAAGAAATTCAATTACTGTTCTTCCTTTGGGCATAGCTGAGCTGTCTATTCGCAGGTGCATACTCCAAGCAAGAAAACCGACATCCAGATCATCCGTAACCATATCACGAGCCCATTGTTGCCCCCATGCGGCCATACTCATGATAATGGGGTCGAGCGCCTCGCCAGCCTCTGTCAAGAAATATGAGTATGCTTTTTGACCCGCTTGTTTCTCACGATAGATTAGCCCGGCATCTTCAAGTTGAGTCAGTCGCTGTGATAGCAGCGACGGAGATATACGTGGTACGCCACGATGAATTTCATTGAATTGACTACAACCATCGATGACCCGGCTAATAACCAATATAGTCCAGCGCTGACAAAGGAGTTCCGCCGCCAACGCGAGCGGGCAATATTGTCCGTAACTTGATTTCATCTAATCACCTCGTAATTGTGGTTTTGACGTTAAGCCTCAGTTTTGTCGCGGTATTTGGTCCGATAGCTCAGCTGGTTCCCTAAGAAGTTATACATATTAATAATAACGTGTGAATTAAAGTGTATGGGGAATCACTACAGATTTTGTAGTAGAACTGGATGTTGTCTATCGTTATCGTGCCTAGACTTGAAAGAAACAAAGGCTAGGCGGCACGTTTTGATTGCTTACAAAAAAGCTCTGCTTCTAGATGATATTAGTCCTTTTAATAATTTAGGTGATATTAAAAATGAAACCAGCAAATTCATTCTGTATTTTGTCTTTCGTATTCACTGTGTCTTTAGTGTTGAATGAAAGAGTGGTCGATATAGTGAAGGTTAATCCGATTCACGGCGTTGTTGAAACGTTTCTGAGTGAACGTATTGACGAAAGTCTGACAGGTTCTTTCGAGACGATTAGCTTGATTCCGGGTACCGTGCCTTCAGGCAGGTGCCGAATATTCTGTGTCGCGAACGACGCGCAAGTTACTAACGTCGCTGAATCCGAGGGCGTAGCTTAATGAAATTTTATCAAGATTAGTGCTGTGGTTTTGATTGTAAAGGTGAGCATTCTTTTAATAAGTTGGAGAGCAAAATGATGAACTGTGTTAAGGCGATTATTCTAGTAGTCATATGCCTAACTTACTCCAATCATAGCCTCGCGAAAAGCGCTGACAATAGAGAAGTCGAGGCGATACTTATATGGAATGAGCGAATCTTGGCTGTTGCGGAGAAAGAAGATGGGTTTCTAACTCTCAAAGGATTGAGAACGGCCGCTATGGCTCACATCGCGATGCACGATACTTTAGCGGCTTTGAGTAATCATGCTATGCCTATCTTCATCGAAGCTGAAAGCTCCGATACCATGTTATTGGTAGCGATCACGCAGGCGGCTTTTGTCATTGCCTTAGACCAGTACCCCGCTGAGGAAAAAGTTTGGAATTCAATAAGGTCTCATTTTCTTGACTTGTTTCCTGATGATGCGAAGAAACATCGAGGAATAGAATTAGGGGAACACGTCGCCATCAGTGTTTTGAAGTATCGAAAAGCCGATGGCTGGAACACTGAAGCCGACTATCAATGGCACCCTATGGCTCCTGGTGTTTACGCTGAATTTAATGAGCATAGCGGCACCCCAGAAGGTTTTGTGTTTGGAGCGGGTTGGGCGAAGGCGAGGCCATTTTTACTTAGTTCTAGTGATCAATTTAGGTCTCCACCTCCACCCGAAGTTACCAGCCAAGATTATGAAAGGGCCTACGAAGAAGTGAAATCCTTGGGGCGCTACAATAGTGAGTTACGAACAAAGGATCAGACTCACCTAGCTTTGTGGTGGAAAGATTTCGTAGAAAATTCCCATAATCGTTTAGCGCGGAAGCTGGTTCGAGAACGAGATCCTGACGTAGCGCACACCGCTAGGCTGTTCGCATTGTTAAATATCGCGATTTTTGATGCCTATATCAACGTCTTTGATAATAAATTTCACTATAACCATTGGCGCCCATATACGGCTATTCGATGGGCTGAAAATGATGGGAACCCCGAAACCAAATCAGAATCAAATTGGAACAATACTCATAAGCATACTTATGCGTTTCCATCATACCCTTCGGCACATGGAACTGCTTGCTCGGCGGCAATGACAGTGATGGCTCACAGTTTCGGAGATGGTATGGATTTTTCAATGGTGACGGAGGAAGTTGATAAAGCCGGACCCTTCTCAGGAAAGTTGAAAATGGAGCCTAGCACCCGAACGTTTTCAAGCTTCGACGAAGCTGCTATGGAGTGTTCTCTTTCTAGAATATATCTTGGTATTCATTTTCGCTATGACTCGCTTGAAGGCCATCGGCTTGGTAGAGAGCTAGGAAAGTTCATTCTTCGCCAGGCGGCGGCAAAACAAAAACCGAGCGCTAATTGATTTTGGCCTCGCTTTACTTTCTGCTGTCGCTAAGCCTTTGGTGCATTTAGAGGGCAATAATGTGAGTCCTTTAGTTCACTGTGTACATAGCAGAACTCGTTATTAGTATCTAGCTAACGTTCATTATAGAATGGATGTCTCTACTATAGTTAAGTTGGGATGCCAGCTTGGAGTCGAAACCGCTTGTCGTTGAAAATTAGGCTGATCTTATTAGTTTGCGCGCTGGGTCTGTTGGCGGCTGCTTACTACTTTTTACGATTGCCCGCGTTGGATCAACTGCATAAAGGAATCGTAAGCGCCTACCCAAATGTAACGCATATTAAACCGGACGAATTTCGCTCATATCCGGCGGATTCGACTGTGGTGTTCGATGTTCGTGAATTCGATGAGTACCAGGTGAGTCATATAAAAAGAGCTTTGCAGTTGTCACCTGATATCGATCCAGATGAGTTTGAAGAGCGTTATAGTAATTTGCTTTTGGGTAAGCATGTTGTCTTTTATTGTTCTGTTGGTTGGCGATCATCGGAGTTGGCTGACCGACTGGGTGGCGTTGCCGAAAGTCTTGGCGCGATGTCATCTGTTAATTTGAAGGGTGGCCTGTTCAATTGGGTGAATCAAGGGTATGAACTAAATGGTACTAAGCTGCACCCATATAACGATTACTGGAGTCTCTTCATCGATGATAAAAAAAAGATTTCTTATCAATAGGTATTGAGAGAAATTAACAATTAGCAAATGGTAGTTAACCACCAAATCATTGGGAAAAAGGTTGCTTGTTAATAAGGATATAGAGGCCGCGCAGGCATAGAGGAAGTAGTGCGATTATTAGAAGGGAGACTAAGATGTTAGCCGACATCAAATTGTCCAAGCTTTCTACAGACTGTAAATGAACTCCTGCATTTATGAATACCAAGAAAGTAGGTATGGTGCCAAAGAACGCCGCTGCAATGAAATGTGTGAACCGAATACTGGTCATGGATTGGCCTAGGTTCATAATAAAAAAGGGTATACCTGGAATAAAACGGGCGGATAATGCGTAGAGAAATCCGGCGTCGTTCACTTCACGTTGCAAGATAGTCGGAATAGAGTGCGTATCACTAACTTGCTCCTTGAATAACTTCCGGTATGTAAGAAACGTGATTGACGCGCCTATTAGCGCGCCGACCTCTGTTAACAAAAACGCGAAGGTATAACCAAAAAGGTATCCCGCGGCAATTATTAGTAGACTCACCACGGGTAGAGGTGAAGCACAACATGCCGAAAAAAAGACCAAGAAAGTGATACCAGTAAGCATCGGCCTGCTTTTAGCTATTGCAAGAATATCGTCGAGGTAGCGCGTGAGCTCATTTAGGTTTTGGCTGTACCCCTTTGATACAAGGGAAAGTGCAAGAATAAGGAGCAGAAAGCCGACTAAGATTTGCAGCTTGCGATTGTGTAAGCAGGTAAAGAACCCGCTATTTCTCGAAGACTGCATTTACCTTAAATCCCCATTTAGCAATTCGATAGTCAATGCTAGTTCGAATAACGCCTAAGCCGTACTTGATTGATCTTGATAAATTGATTGAGCTGGCGTCGTCAAAATACTTGGTTGGGCACGAAACTTCACCCAAACGAAAGCCAAACCACAAAAGCTGAGCTAACATTTGATTGTCGAAGATGAAGTCATTAGAGTTTTTTTCAAGAGGCAGAGATTCGAGAAGTTCTTTGCTAAAAGCACGATAACCTGTGTGGTATTCCGATAGCTTTTGCTGCATCAAAATGTTCTGAAATGAGGTCAGGGCACGGTTTGCAATATATTTATAAAGAGGCATTCCTCCCGATAAAGCTGTCTTGCCCAATATTCTTGATCCTATAGACGCATCATAAACGCCGCTCGCAATGAGGGAGGCCATGGCGGTAACTAATTTGGGTTCATATTGATAATCAGGGTGAACCATCACCACAATATCAGCACCCAAATTTAGCGCCTGTTTATAGCAGGATTTTTGGTTTGCACCGTAGCCCATATTGGTGTCGTGGCGAAATGTGCGGATACCCAGTTCTTTTGCGACTATGACGGTGTTGTCACTGCTTGCGTCATCGACCAATACGACTTCGTCCACAATGTCGTGTGGCAGTGCGTCGAAGGTGTCCATTAACGTTTTTTCGGCGTGATAAGCCGGCATTACCACGACTACTTTTTTTTGGTTAATCATCTTCTTTTTGTGCGATATAGGCGATACAGCCTGGAGAGTCTATTAGTAGCATCAACGGCACGTATATAGCCGAAAGAATGACAAGAGGTATAAGGGTTAGAAAAAGTAGTACTTCGTCTTTCAATGATGCAATTGTAGCAAGCTGTTTACTGGTTTTGCGACCACGCAGCTTAGAATAAAGTAAGTTGTAAGGTAAACCCATTCGATTTTGGGCGGTTTGCACAAAACTGAAGAAATCGAATTCTGGTGAAAAGTCGTTTGCTCGTGACAGCTTTAATCCTGATTCAGAAAAAATAGTCTCTAGCCTATTTCTATTAAAATGAACGACATGCCGTGGTGGGTCCAAATGAAACCAGCCCGCTTTCCCAAATCTGGATTCCAATGAATCAAAATTGGGCACACCAAGCAAGAGCTTACCTCCGGTTTTGAGTACGCGATGTATTTGCTTAACGGTATCTTGATAGTCAACGATGTGCTCTAGCACATGCCAAATACAGACAACATCAAATGAACTGTCCGGCAGGTTTGACAGCGCATCAGAGCCTGTGACCACGGGCAGCTTTAATTCTTCTCTGGCATGATATGCGGCTGTCTCTGAGGCTTCAACGCCAGTGCAATTCCAGCC
>CALKRK010000222.1 GCA_937989675.1 uncultured Arenicella sp.
AAGTTAGGTATGGCGATGGCTAATATGGTTGCGATTATAGAAATGACCAGTAAGGCTTCGATAAGTGTAAAACCAGTACAGTGGGGCGCTCTTCTGCTGTGCGCATTGTTATATTCAATCATGTGTTTCCTCCGTGAAACGACTGATCTCATTGAAATTGATTATTTAAATAGTGCTCAATCCTTGAACTCTGGCTTTACTTTAATCCATGGTTAGTGAAAATTCAACGTAAAGTGTATCGCACCCTAATTCTCAAGCGCTGAGCTAAGGAAGATCATTTATACTAGCTGGCTGACCCTCAATCCAATGTCAACGTCATTTATGTGCAAACCATGAAACGAGAATTTCAGTTAGTTAGTGATTACAAACCAGCCGGTGACCAGCCAGAAGCTATTGACGCTTTGGTTGATGGTTTGCAAAATGGAGAGGCATTTCAGACTCTATTAGGCGTTACCGGATCGGGTAAGACTTTTACGATAGCGAACGTGATTCAGACGGTCCAGCGGCCTACTATTCTGATGGCGCCGAACAAAACTCTCGCGGCTCAGTTGTATTCGGAGATGCGCGACTTTTTCCCACATAACTCGGTTGAATATTTTGTATCTTATTACGACTATTACCAGCCCGAGGCCTATGTTCCAAGTTCAGATACGTTTATTGAGAAAGACGCTTCGGTCAATGAACACATTGATCAGATGCGCTTATCGGCAACGAAATCGATACTTGAAAGAGAGGACGTCATTATAGTTGGCACTGTATCGGCGATTTATGGATTGGGGGATCCGGAGTCATATCATGAGATGATTTTGCACCTCAGTGTTGGCGACATTATGGATCAACGCGCGGTGCTTAAGCGACTCGCTGAATTGCAGTACACGCGTAATGACACTGAACTCAAACGGGCAACGTTTAGAGTCAGAGGCGATGTCATTGATATCTACCCGGCTGAATCCGAAAGGTACGCTATTAGAGTTGAATTATTCGGTGACGATGTCGAAAAGATAAGCCGCTTTGACCCGCTTACCGGAGCGGTCGAAGAAGACTTAAAACGTGTGACGGTATTTCCTAAATCACATTACGTGACTCCAAGAGTCAAGGTGCTTGAAGCGTGCGAACATATTCGGCATGAATTGCGAGACCGTCTTAGCCAGCTTCGAGAACTTGAGAAACTAGTGGAAGCGCAACGCCTGGAACAACGCACATTGTTCGATCTGGAAATGATGCAAGAGTTGGGTTATTGCAACGGTATTGAAAATTACTCGCGCTACTTATCTGGCGCTCAGCCCGGAGAGCCACCTCCAACGCTGATTAATTATTTGCCGCCTAACGCGCTGATGATTCTGGATGAGAGTCACGTAATGGTTCCGCAATTGGGTGCCATGTATAAAGGCGATCGATCGCGAAAGGAAACACTAGTTGAATATGGCTTCCGTTTGCCGTCCGCAATGGATAACCGCCCATTGCGTTTCGACGAATTTCGACAGCTGATGCCGCAAACAGTCTTTGTTTCCGCCACACCGGGCGACTACGAGTTAGAACAAAACCCAGAGACCATTGACCAAGTTGTACGCCCGACCGGTTTGATTGATCCAGAGATCGAAGTGCGCCCAGTTGGCACGCAAGTCGATGATGTTCTTTCTGAGATTAACAAACGAGTTGTTAAAGATGAGCGCGTTTTGATAACCACCTTAACAAAGCGAATGTCTGAAGACTTAACTGATTACCTATCCGACGCGGGCGTCAAGGTGCGCTATTTACATTCTGATATTGACACCGTTGAGCGGGTAGAAATTATCCGCGATCTACGTGCAGGTGAGTTTGATGTACTGGTTGGTATTAACCTACTCAGAGAAGGCTTAGACATGCCAGAAGTATCTCTAGTGGCCATTCTGGATGCGGATAAAGAAGGTTTCTTACGTTCGAAGCGCTCACTAATACAAACTATTGGTCGTGCGGCTCGAAACCTTAATGGTAAAGCGATTCTTTACGCTGATAAAATTACTCGTTCAATGAAGATCGCCATTGATGAAACCGAGCGCAGACGCAAAAAACAAGAGGAGCACAACGAGAAGAACGGAATTACACCAAAAAGTGTCCGCAAGGCCGTGCGAGATATTATCGATGGTGCGACGAGTAACGCGGCGCAAGAATTGGCGAAAGTGAATTTGCCACAGGGAGACTTACCTAACTTTGATGATCCAAAGCAATTTGCCAAAATAATGAAGGATCTGGAGAAGGAAATGTATGAGCATGCCGAGAATTTAGAGTTTGAACAAGCCGCTCGAACGCGAGATCGCATTGAAGAGTTGCGCGCTGAGTATTTAAAGCGTTAGTCTTATACGATGAACTGGAATTCGATAATTTTATGGTTGTTTCTGGCATGGATACTCCTGGCCATAACGGATATGTGGTTTGATATAGTCAGTGGTGCGATGTTTATCAAAATCACCGTTACGATGGGCTTGCTAGTGATTGCTGTCTTTGGTGTTTGGCTCGCGAAAAGATCAAGAGAAGATTAGCTAAGGGGGCCGGAATCATTTTTTGACTAATCGCGAGTGTATAAGCTACAAAAGAATATTCACCTGACTAAATTAAAGCCAAGTTAAGCAATAATTATCAATTGATTGTCTGTTCTTAAGTTTAGATGCTATCGCGGCTGCAAAAAAACGATATGCCGATAAAGGCTTAGTCCAATACTTTCGGCCAGTTTCCATTAGCTTTTTCGATGTAACCTTCTTTGTCTTTAACCCATCGCTTGTAAACCGACTTACTGTAATTTAAATAAAGTTTGCCGTCGTCAATGGTGAAGTACTCAGGCTTAATAGACGCCGTGGTGCCGCGAGCGACAGCGTAGGCGCAGTAACCGCCGTATTGTGGTGTGTACTTTTCTGGGTTGTCTTTGAATGCTTCCAAGTTCTCTTGGCTAGAGAACATCCATTTTGCCCCCTTGTATTCGAATACAAATTCTTTAGAGCCTTTAACCGGTTGTTTTTCGGTGAAGTAAGCCACTGGGTCATAGCCGCGAATGGCCGCGCGTTCTTTGCCCCCGGAATAAATGGGTTTGGCCGCGTTCGCTGCGCTGGAGATTAAAACACCAGCAACAAAAATAAAGGAAAGGAGAATTTTAGCCGAGCTTATTAGATGCATAAATGATTTCCGAGAACGAGGTTTAGGTGGGGTTTCCAACGAGCTTGCCGAACAGTTCTTGCAGGCCGCTGACAATTCGGCCACGAGTTTTTTCGACCTTAAATCGTTTTTGTGCGTCTTTGTTATCTTTCAAATAACGATGTCTTAGGAACGCGTTTTGAATGGTGTTTTGAAAACCGCTTATATCAAGCGGTTTAGCAAGGTACTTAAATACTTGCCCTTGATTGATAAGATCAACCGCCGTATGCGCATCATACTCATCGGTCAACGCGATGGTGATCAATTCTGGGCGCGCTTGTTTTAGTAAATTGATGGTTTGAAGTGCACTTTGCGTATCTTCAGATAGCTCTATTACGGCAACGCCGATACTCTCTCTAGACGTTGCTGCCGCGACGGCCTGCTCTATATTCTGAGTGCCGTAGATCATTATTTCCTGATCGCTGCAGAACTTGCGAATTTGATGGCGGATATCTTTTGCCTGCTCCATCATCAGTAGAGCCTGATCATCACCCGGTAGTGTTTCAGCCGCATTTTTGTCACTGTCTTCCTGCTGGGGCGCCGTCTTCTTCTCTTCGGTAGGAGAGGGCGTAATCTGCGATTTGCGCTTTTGCAGAGGAATAACTGGTATCTCGGAAGCTAACGCCGCTTCAGCGACAACTTCACGCATTTCATCGTTACTCCAAGGCTTATTGATGAAACGGTACACTTCCCCATCGTTAATGGAATTTACAATGGCTTGCTTGTCCATAAATCCGGTAAGCAGAATGCGCATGGTTTGTGGGTACAGCTGACTAACTTCGGCCAGTAATTCATTGCCCAGCATCTCAGGCATTCTCTGGTCGCTTACCAGCACATCAACCTTGGTTTTACTGAGAACGTCTAAGGCTTGCGCACCGCTATTGGCGATCAATACATCGTATTCACGGCGAAAAATGGCTTTAAGAGCGCTGGTTACGCGAGGCTCATCATCAACAAAAAGGACTTTGTATTTTCGGTTTGTATCGCTCATCAGTTCAATCGGTTTGTTTCTGGGTGCGTATTTAAGAAATAGGAATAAATATCGATATCATGGTGCCATGACCTAATTCTGATTCTACTTCAATGCGCCCGTTATGGGCTTCAATTATTTTGTAAGCTATCGACATACCAAGACCTGTTCCTTGGCCAATTTCTTTCGAGGTATAAAACGGATCAAACATCTTTTGCTGGGTTTCTTCGTCCATGCCGATCCCTTGATCAACAAATTGTAGTTGTATTTCTTTACCAACTGTATTGCTGCGGATAGTCAGCTCACCACTCATTCCGCTCATTGCCTGGCAGGCATTGGTAATGATATTCAGGAATAGTTGGTTGAGTTTGGATGGGTAGCATGCCAATTTTGGTAAGTCGCCAAAGTCTCGAATTACCGATACATTGTTTTCTCGAATATGGTTGCTGGCAATAGTGATTGAATTTTCCAAGCAATCATGAATATCGATTTGCTCAGTACTTTGCCGATCCAAACGCGCAAAGTCTTTGAGGCTGGTTACCAGCTTTGTGATTTCTGACAAACCATAGGTGCCGTCAGCGAGCAGTTGGCCGCTTTCTTCTACTAGTTCCGGCGCTTCTACACTTCTGTATTGACGCAAGGTGGCAACCAGTTTTTCGGTGATTTTTCTGTTGTTCCTCTTAGGCATCTGAACTTCATCCATTAAAGACTTGAGGTCAACCATTACCGAACTAAGATCATCTATATTGAGTTTGAGTGTCTCTATATTACTGGTGACGTAACCCAATGGAGTATTAATTTCATGAGCTACGCCCGCAACCATTTGCCCCAATGAAGCCATTTTTTCAGATTGAATTAATTGCTCCTGGGACTCTTGAAGGTCATTGTAGGCGGTTTCAATTTCTGCGGTTCTGTCAGCAACCTGCTGCTCCAAAGATAAATAGTTTTTACGAATTTGGTGGGCAAAAAACAGCAGTGCCATTAGTAGCGCGAAACCATAGCCAATTAAAGCATTTCGGAGTGCGTTAGAGCCGCCAATTGCCTGATTGTGGTAGCTAACGTAACGGTCCTCGATCATATCGAGCAGTTCGCCTGTGTCCAGCAAATTAAGCTGGTTATAAAGTTCTTGAGTAGTGTCGTGGTTTTGTTGGATCGAAGAGACGGCTTGTTGATAACTTGCCAGTGAGCTAGTGATCGCCTCGCTGGGCTCACCGGTAAGTTCGGGTACAGATAATTCGCCCTGTAAATTCTGGCCCAACACCAGTGCGAAAAGCGTGGCATTATTTTTTGCTAGCCCTTTGGCTAAGTCTGCCTGGCTGCTGATCGATTCGTCTAGTTGCAACTCATTTGCCAGCGACTTTACGGTGAGCAAATTTTGCGCAAGGGCAGTATTGCCCTCGATATAGCTTTCTAACTGTTCATCGCGCGTCACAAACTTTTCTTCGAATGCACTGACAGCATCACTTAATTCAGGGCTTCCTTCAATTTCTTCGAACAGAGCATCAAATCTTAAGTTGTCGAATTCCTCGCTGATTTGATAGTTGAGTTCGCTCAATTGTTCGTGGTCAAAATTGGCGTTAAAGCGTGATTGCGTCAGCAAAAGTCGCAGGTTTTTGTCCAGAGTTTGAAGGTTTCTAATCGATTCGGTTGTTTGTAAGAAGACTGTTTGGTCGAGTTTTTCATCTTGAGTAAAGAACTGTACAGACAAACCGACGCCGATGATCAGAAGAACGAATAAAATGATGGCGTACTTTTTCATTGTTTTTGTTTTAGTATTTGTTATTAATCACAGCGCGCCCTAACCACGCCACAGTCGTTTAGCCGTATTATCGTCCTTCAAATGATGATGTGATGAAGTACCGCTATGCCGATATTAAGTTTTGCGCGGGCTCATTGCTCGCATAAATGAGGACCGGAGTTATTGGTAAAATCTCTCATAGAGTAGATAATCAATAAATAAACCCGTTTTAGTGGCGGATTTAAGAGTCATGCAGCCTCTATTAATAAACCGAACTAGTTGAACAAACAAATACCTTAATGGAATCTTTTGACCCAAGTTACAGCACGTTACTCATTTTAGTGTTAGTTGCTGTGGTTGCCGGTTTTGTCGACACTCTGGTTGGTGGCGGTGGGTTAATTACAATACCGGCTTTGCTGGCTGCAGGGCTGCCACCTATTTTTGCCTTAGGCACGAATAAGCTGCAAGCGGTGGCTGGCACTGGAACGGCATCGATATCCTTGTTTTTGTATAGAAAAGTTCGATTTCAGCATGTTAAGTGGTTAATGATGTCAGCATTCGCAGGGGCATTGCTGGGCGCCGTGATTGTGCAGTATTTTGACCCACGGTTACTGACTATCGCTATTCCTGTGATAATAGTCTTGATAGCGGTTTACTTTTTAATGGCTCCAAACGCGTCACTAGTTGAGCGTGATCCAAAGTTGAGTAACACGCAATACGGACTTACGGCTGTGCCAGGCATCGGTTTTTATGATGGTATGTTTGGGCCTGGGACTGGTTCATTTTTCGTTTGGGCTGGCGTTTCTTTGCGGGGGCAACCTATTGTTCTCTCAACGATGATTGCCAAGTCGCTTAATTTTGCAACAAACCTAGCGTCACTACTTGTTTTTATTTGTTTTGGAAAAGTGGCCTGGTTAGTTGGGGCATCGATGATGTTAGGTCAGTTTGTTGGTGCCAGCCTCGGCGCGCGGTCGTTGATGACGATCAACCCAGCATTGCTGCGTTATTTAGTGATCGCGATTTGTTTAGTGATTCTCGTTTGGTGGGTTCTGAAATAGGCATAAATGGCATGACTGAAAATATCACCAATGAATTTTTGAAGTATCGCCGAGTTATCTCAGCATTGCTGAATAAAATACGTCCGACAGCGTCGATGCAGGACATTGAAGATATCCTGCAAGAAACCTACATCAATACGTATAAATCGTCCTTGAAGCAGGAAATTAATTTTCCTAAGGCGTTTATGGTTAAGACCGCTATTCGCTTAGCTAACCGCCACATTAAGCTGGCGCAAAGAACCGAATGTGATGCTGAAATTGAGCAACGCTCTGATGAAGGTTTGTCTTTCTATAACACTTCTAATTTTTCCAGCCAGACAGAGCAAGAGGTGCTTAATAGAGAGGACTTTGGTTTTCTTTGTGAAGCGGTTAACGAGTTACCAGATCGGTGTCGTAAGGTGTTTGTGCTGAAGAAAATTTATGGTCTATCGCAGCGTGAAATTGCTGAGAGGCTTGGCATCAGCGAGAGTACTGTCGAAAAACACGTGGCGAAAGGTCTGCTGCGGACCATGAAGAGCTTTGATGCGCACCAGGCAGCGGTGTCTGGCGACGCTTTACCTAGGGATTCCAAACTAAATGTCCGAAATATTCGGCAAAGCAATGGCCTAGCAAGGGCCAACAGTAAGGCTAAGAAGTAAAAATATGAATACGCTTAAATTCCCAGACCACAAAGATGTGGAGACTAGGGCTGCAGCCTGGATCGCAGCGGTTGATCGAGGGCTAACCGATCAAGAACATGTGTTACTTAATCGCTGGTTGGAAGAATCGCCGCTGCATGGCGAAGCTTTGATCAAGTGTGCCTCGATGTTTGATTTGTTGGATATTTTGCAACCGATTTCGAAGCTGATGCCCATGACTGAAGAGTTACTTGAGACAGCTCAACGTGAACCTGAGGTGCGCTGGTGGCCTTCAGTTGCGGTTGCGGCCTGCTTGGTAGCTGTATTTGGTAGTGTTGGTGGGTTTGCTTACCGCTATCTTCCTCAAAATACTCAGTTTGAACCTCCTGTGGTCGCTGAACGGCCTGCTCAGTTATACCAAACCGCCGTTGGCGAGATTTCGACCGTGGTGTTGTCGGATGGCAGTTTGCTTCAATTAAATACGGATTCGGAAGTGGCTGTTCGCTATGGCGCTGCGCAAAGGCATATCGAATTGCGTCGTGGCGAGGTGTTCTTTGATGTTGCAAAGAATCCGGTAAAGCCGTTTGTGGTCGAGGTGGGGAGTGATCGAGTGACGGCTGTTGGTACAGCCTTCAGTGTTGATGCCAGCCAGCAAAGTGCCACTGAGGTAATTGTTACTGAAGGGAAGGTCCGTGTAGACCGAAAAGGCACCAGCTCTGAGTTGGTGTATGACGAGGTTTACTTAACGCCGGGCCAAAAAGTAGTGGTGCGTAATAATAGGCCTGAAGTGAGTGAAGGTGAAGACGCAGAGACCTTACTTGCCTGGCGTGAAGGAATGATCGTTTTTCAGGGCGAAACTTTGGCGGAAGTTGTCAAGGAAATTGATCGCTACACACCTTTATCGTTTAAGTTGATTGATCAGGATATTGCCGGCATATCGGTTGGTGGATTTTTCAAGGCTGGCGATTTGGAGCAGTTATTGCTGGTACTTGAGCAGAATTTTGGTGTGGCTTCTACGCGACAGGAAAATGAAATACTGTTGTCCAAATTGAAAATATAAATGTTTCAGTAATTAGGCAAACAAATTAAGAAAGGCATGGTGTTAACCGTGCCTTTTTCTTTTCAGGGGAAGGTTCGTACAAAAAAGGCAACAGACCAGTGGGGGAATTTTATCATCGCACGCTCACTATAGATGAGAGCTGCGAAAGTGCGTAGAATCCCAGCCATGACTGGTTTTATCAAAATGTCTTGGCGTGAGCTTCTTGTCATTGTGCTTTTTCTGCCCGCGATTTCGAGCGTGGCAGCTAGAGACGGTGATGAAGAGTTTTATTTCAGCATCCCGCGGCTGTCGGCCGACAAGGCGTTAACTCGATTTGCTAGACAAGCCGATTTGACCCTGTTGTTCCCGTATAAGCAGGTGAAGAAATACAAAACACGTCCTCTCCACGGTCGCTTCACTATTCGAGACGGGTTGCAACTAATGCTCTCGGGTACCGATATCGAGATTAGCGCCGGAGTTGGTTCTGAAGAAGAGCCTGAAGATCTGAATGCAGATTTACAGAGCCCATCACAACCAAATGAGGAGTTTGATATGAAGACATTTAAGAAAAGCCTGTTGTCAGGAACCATTACCTTGGCGATATCTGCCGGTGGGCTCAACACAGTGCAAGCCCAAGAAGAGCCAACTTCGAGCGATGCAATTGAAGAGCTAGTAGTGCTTGGCAGCCGAAGCGCTAAAGCTAGATCAGCGTCGGATTCACCTGTGCCTGTTGACGTAATAAGTGGTGAAGAATTTTCTTCGCTAGGAAATGGAGCAGATATAACTGACAATCTGAAAGCGTTGGTACCGTCGTATACCGCGACGCCAGCAACTGGTGATGGCAGCGCCTTTATTCGCCCAACCTCACTGCGCGGCATGTCGCCTGACCAGACATTGGTGTTGGTGAATGGTAAGCGCCGCCACCGATCTTCTTTGGTGCAGTTCTTCGCGCCGGCGGCAGGAAATGGTTCTCATGGCGTTGATGTTGGAATGATTCCAAGTGTTGCACTGAAGAATATTCAGGTACTTCGCGATGGTGCTGCGGCCCAGTACGGCTCGGACGCAATTGCGGGCGTTATGAATTTCGAACTTAACGATGCCGACGAAGGCGGTCATGTCGAAGTGACCTACGGAGAGTTCTATGAGGGTGAGAGCAGTCTTAAGGTCGGGGCTAATCTCGGCTTCAAACTAACCGAGAATGGCTTTCTTAATACCAGTATTGAGTTTAGCGATAATGACGCGCTATCACGTGGTGTTATTCGCCCAGATGCGCAGGCTCTTGTTAATGCAGGAGTCCAAGGTGTAGGTGCGGACACGCCTTTTGGTGATGCGCCGTTCACTCAAACTTGGGGGCGCCCAGAAACCGAAGCATTAAGATTGGCCTGGAATTCGGGCGTAGAGCTTGATAACGGTATGGAATTGTACTCCTTTGGTAACTATGCGGTTACCGAAGGCCGATATCGTTTCTTTTATCGAAATCTCTCAAACTCAGCCGTTACCAGCACCTGTGCGCAAAACCCTAACCTTCAGCTATGCAATGTTGGTTTTACGCCATTTTTGGATGGCGACCAGGATGATATGAGTTTTGTATCTGGCTTGCGTGGTGAATTCAGTGGCGGTACAACATACGATTTCAGCGTTGCCTACGGTAAAAATGAGTTGGACTATTTTCTAAATAATACGATCAACCCAAGCTTACCGTTACAAGCAGATGGAACGCCTGTGATGGATTTTGATGTTGGTGGTTACGAGCAGGAAGAGATCAATCTCAATGCTGATTTTTCCACTGAACTAAGTGATTCGCTGGCACTGTCTTACGGTGCTGAGTGGCGAGAAGAGACCTGGACATCGCTGATTGGTGATGCAAACGCTGGAGTAGGGGGCGGGCCAAGTGGCTTTACACCGCCGTCTGCACAAGATGCTGGTGAATTTGATCGCGATAACTTTGCTGTTTACGCCGACCTTGAGCACGATATAAGTGATCGCTGGTTAATGCAATACGCCTTGCGTTATGAAGATTTTTCCGATTTTGGTAGTACCACTAACGGTAAGATCGCAACGCGTTTTAACGTGACCGACGCGTTCACATTGCGTGGTGCGGTATCCACAGGCTTTCATGCGCCAACCCCGGGGCAGGCCAATATTTCTTCGATCATTACGACCTTCGATGGGCGCACTGGAGACTTAGTGTTAGAAGGCTTAGTACCTGCAACCAGCGCATCAGCAATAGCCGCAGGCGGGCGTGAGCTAGTTGAAGAGGAATCAACGAATATTAGCCTGGGTTTCACTACTTCATTAGGTAGTGCTTGGGATCTTACATTGGACTACTACAATGTTGAGGTTGATGATCGTATTTACCGCACGGGCGATATTCCAATTCCAGGCACCATTGACAACACGCTATCGTTTTACACGAACGCCTTGGACATCGAACATGAAGGTTTTGATATTGTGTTGAATGGATCGATTGACTGGGGTGGCGCTAGCACCGGTGTTACGTTTGCGTACGCGCGCAATGAAATAGACATTACTGGGCAGTCGCAAGTACAAGGCATTAATCCCGTCAGTGACTCGACAATCGAAGACATTGAGAATAATTATCCAGAAGATCGCTTTACGCTTACCACCAACACTTATCTAGGTGACGCTGTTAACCTTTTAATCAGGGCTAACTACTTTGGTGATCACTTTGATGAGCGTGGAACGATTAATGGCCCGCTTGGTAATCGCAGCGCTGAAATCGGTTCAGTGATCTATTTTGACGCAGAGGTCGGTTGGCAAGTTAACGACGGCTTAAAGGTTGTGCTAGGCGCTTCTAATATCTTTGATGAGTTCGTTGATGAAATTAACAATGATGGGGTATTTGCTAATCGCCAAAGCGTCGGCCTGCAATACCCACGAAGAACCGTCGCCAATTATGAGGGTGGTTCATGGTACCTCAAAGGTATCTATAACTTTTAGCTGAGAGCTCCTCACTTTTACGTTTTTTTTGCCCGTGATCATGAAAATGTTCACGGGCTTTTTTTTACCATTCCACAGATAAAACAATGAACAATACTCTTAGATTCAACCCTTCATTTGACGGGTTGGCACCTTCTTCTACGCTTTACATAAATGAAACGGTGAATCGCCTTTGGAGAAACGGCGAGCAGGCATTTCACATGGGCTTTGGTGAATCGCGTTTTGATGTGCATCCGCGGCTGCAAACAGCGTTGGCTGAGCATGCAAACAAAAAGAGCTATTTGCCAGCTAGAGGTTTACCCGAACTGATGGGCTCAGTTGCGAGTTACTATAGTAAGAAGCTTAATGTCCCATTTGAGCCTTCACAGGTGATGATTGGCCCCGGAAGTAAGTCCTTGATTTACGGTTTGCAAATGGTGTTAAACGCCGATTTGTTTTTGCCAACGCCGTCTTGGGTCAGTTATGCGCCCCAAGCTACTTTGTTGGGTAAAACCTATAAATACATACCGTCGAAAATAGAGTCAAACTATCAGCTTGATATTAGTGAGCTCGACAAGTTGGTCAAAGCTTCTGAAAATCCTTGCAAAGTGCTTTTAATTAACAGCCCCAATAATCCGACAGGCGAAGTCTTAACCGCTGATTTCTTGAAGCAGTTGGCGGATTATTGCCGAGAGAATGATATCTGGGTATTGAGTGATGAGATCTATTTTGAAGTCTGCCATGGAGAAGTACCTCATACGTCGATATCAACATTTTACCCAGAGGGCACAATTGTACTCGGTGGTCTCAGTAAGCACTTTTCGATTGGCGGTTGGCGAATTGGAGTAGCATTGATGCCGAATACGGCGGACGGAATGGCAATACTCAAAAAAATGGTCGTGTTTGCCAGTGAAACATGGTCTGGTGTTTCGGCTCCTATTCAATACGCGGCTATTGACGCATACCAGCAGCATGAGGATGTTGAGCGATACGTGGCGGACTGTCGTGCGATTCACGGTATTAGAACGCGCTTTATTCGCGACTCGCTTAGGGCCATGGGCGTTACTTGCACTTCGGGGCAAGGCGCATTCTATGTCATGCCAAATTTCAATCGTTGGGAAGTTGAGTTACGAGAAAGGGGTGTTTCCACCTCTGCAGAACTGGCGCGATATCTTTTAGATAACTACCGTATCGCTACGTTACCAGGCAGCGATTTTGGCATTCCTGAAGCTATGTTGAGCTTACGTTTGTCCACCTCGTATTTGGATATGGAGACTGATAATGCACCTTCTGAAATATTTCGCTTGTATCGCGATGGAATAGGCGATAAAAGTCTAATGTCAGAGAAATACCATCCGAATACGCACGCAGCACTTGCTGCCTACCGTGCCTTCGTTGACGATTTGTCCGGCTCCACGAAAATATAAAAAACAAAGACGTTGTTCCTTTCTCTGGAGGAAACATGACAACACAGAATGAAAGCTTTCTTTCGTCCGTCGAAAGAATGTTTGATCAAGCCGCCGATTTGGTTGGCATACCAGATGATTTGCGCCACAAGATCAAAGTGGCCAATTCCACTTACACCGTTCGGTTTGGCGTGCGATTGCGCAATAAACTCTACACCTTCGTTGGTTATCGTTCGGTGCACTCTGAGCACCGTGAACCGGTCAAAGGCGGAATTCGCTATTCGCCACACGCGGACCAAGACGAAGTCGAGGCGCTGGCGTCACTCATGACCTACAAGTGTGCACTTGTTGAAGCGCCGTTTGGTGGTTCCAAGGGCGCATTGGTGATTGACCCAAATGAATGGGAGCCGCACGAGCTCGAGCGCATTACGCGCCGCTTTACCCAAGAGCTCGCTAAGCGTTCTCTAATTAGCCCAGCGCAAAATGTTCCGGCCCCAGATATGGGGACAGGTGAGCGAGAAATGTCATGGATGGCCGACGAATATAAGCGGCTCTACCCAAATGATTTAAATGGCTGGGGTTGTGTAACCGGCAAGCCAGTGTCTAAAGGAGGGATTCGAGGCCGCGTAGAAGCGACTGGGCGAGGTATTCAGTACGCCTTAAAGGAGGCATTCCGCCACCCTGATGATATTGAACACGCAGGTTTGTCTGGCACGCTTGAAGGTAAACGAATTGTTGTACAGGGTTTGGGTAATGTTGGTTATCATGCGGCGCAGTTTCTGTCACAAGAGGATGATGCGATTATCGTCGGCGTGATGGAACGCGACGGTGCTGTGGTGGATGAGGCAGGTATTGATATTGATGGTTTACACAAACATATCCACGATACCGGCGGCGTAAAAGGCTATCAAGGCTACACGCCGGATTCTGATAGTGTGCTGAAAATGGATTGCGATATTTTTATACCAGCTGCGATGGAAGGGGTTATTAGTGCAGACAACGCCGATGCAATCAAAGCTAAGATTATTATCGAAGCGGCCAACGGCCCAGTTACTTTTAGTGCTAACGAGATATTGCGAGACAAGAAATGTTTGATTATTCCTGATCTCTACGCTAATGCTGGCGGTGTTACCGTGTCATATTTTGAATGGGTTAAAAATATTGGTCATATACGGTTTGGTCGAATGCAACGTCGTCAGCATGAGCGTCAGACTCTTGATATGGTGAACGCGATTGAAGAGATGGTCGGTAAGAAATTCCCGAAAGGGCATTTGGAGCGAATTATTGAAGGGCCTACTGAGCTCGATCTAGTGCGCTCAGGTCTGGATGATGTGATGCGTGAAGGTTATCAAGTAATTAGTGAAAAATGGCGCAGCGATAATCGAATTCCTGATTTGAGAACCGCCGCGATGATGATTGCTATTGAGCGAATTCGCGATTCTTATGATTCGCTCGGCATCTAGCTTAAGGTAATCGCTAGCCGCAGCAAAAAGCCGCATTACAAATTATGTAGTGCGGCTTTTTTATTCTAAATCAAGGTTCGGTCTTAGCTGCTCTCAGCGTCAATGTCTTCAAGGTGTACTTCATGTACCTCGCCAACGTTGGGGTCATTGTAAACGGATAGATCCATTTTCCCTTCACTCTTGGCGACAATAGAAGTAATAACTGCATCTCCAGTGACGTTAACCGCAGTTCGTGTCATATCCACAATTCGATCAACTCCCATGATGATGCCGATCGCTTCAATTGGCAGGTTTACCTGTTCGAAAACCAGCGTGAGCATAACCAGGCCGACGGCAGGTACCGCAGCGGTACCAATTGATGCTAACACCGCCGTTAATACGATCGTGACATAGCCTGCTATTCCTAGGTCAATGCCATACAGGTTGGCAACAAAGACCGTTGCGACGCCCTGCATAATTGCGGTGCCGTCCATATTGATGGTCGCACCAAAGGGTACTGTAAACGAAGACACAGCCCGGTCTACGCCAAAGCGTTCTTGCATGGTTCGAAGTGTAACGGGAATAGTTGCACCCGAGCTGGAGGTACTGAATGCGAATATCTGAGCAGCCCGTATTTTTTTTATAAACATTGGCACGCTCAAGCCAGTGAAAGACTTGAAGATCAGCATTTGGGTTACAAATGCGTGTATCAACAAGGCCATCATAACAACTATAAAATAGCCGCTGAGCTTGAATACGAGGTCCAAACCAAGTTCCGCAATGGCTTTGCCGACCAAACAGAATACCGCGTAAGGAGCAAAGGTCATTACCATTTCGACCATCTGCATGAACACCCGATTCAATTGTTCAATGATGGTGATGAGCGCTTCAGACTCTTTATGCTTAATGAGCAGTGCAATACCAAAGAATATGGCGAAGAATATGATTGCCAGCATCTCTCCATTGCTCATTGCGGCGATGATGTTCTTCGGCACAACTCCAATGATAATGTCCACCGTGCTTTTTGCAGCCTGCCTGCCTTCAAAATTTTGGTCTGCGGCGATGTCCAATCCATTGCCGATACCCGCCATCGCGGCTAAACCAATTCCTACGGAGATCGCGATGGCTGTGGTGCCGATGTACAAGGCAAACGCTTTGGTTCCCACTTTACCGAGTAACCGAATATCCCCAATTCCTACGATGCCCGGAATAAGGGAGAAGAGTACCAAGGGCACAACCAGCATTTGCAAGGCATTAAAGAACAGTTTTCCAGCAACATGGAAGACACCATTAATTATGTAAGTATCAACCCATGAGATTGAGCCGGCCCCGCTAAAGTTGATAACTAGGCCAACCAATATGCCCAAGCCAAGTGCAATTAAAACCTTATTTGCAAGATTCATAGTGTTTCCTTTGGAGTGTAATTTTGATCAGCCGGTTTAATGTTCTAGTTTACGCTGATTTTTGACAGTCTAGTACATACGAGCAGATTTCTCGAATTTTCCTCTACCGCAGACTTACCTAGCTTCTGTAGGCTCGAACGAATCAAGAGCAACAGCGTGTTCTTGCATTGTGGTAAACAACTCCTTTTGAATTATCTTGCCTTAGGCGAGCTGCCCCCTGCGCAAAGGAACTCGCTTATAAAAAAGGGTAAGTGCTGAACACTTACCCTTCTCTTAATATGTACTACTTGTATGTGTTAATAGCTAAGTCGCTATTTAAGGAATTTGCTCGCCATGCTTGCCAAGCCGCCTAGACCGCCAACCGAGTCTAGTAAACTTCCGCCGCTTGATGATTTGTCCACCACTTGAGGAATCATGTCTTGTAAGCCGCGCAAAAGATCGTTTTGATCAGCGCCAAGC
>CALKRK010000223.1 GCA_937989675.1 uncultured Arenicella sp.
GTTAACTCCGACATCGTTGGTAAAATGGTTAACATCGCTTCGCGTTGCGCGGGTTTTATTGTTAAACGTTTCGATGGCAAATTAGCAAGCGAAAGCGCTGCACCCAAATTGCACGATGAGTTTGTCAACGCGGCCGACTCCATCGCCGCGCGTTATGAAAAACGAGAGTTCTCGCAAGCCATGCGTGAAATCATGACCTTAGCCGATAAAGCCAATCAATTCATTGATGAGCATAAACCCTGGGTACTGATTAAAGACGAGAACAAGCTCGACGAAGTTCAGCGAGTCTGCACTGCCGGTATTAACGCGTTTCGTTGCTTGTGTATTTATTTAAAACCCGTGTTGCCTGAGCTCGTCGCTAAAGCTGAAAAATTTCTCAACACTGGCGAACTAAAATGGGGCGATTTATCTCAACCGTTACTTGATCACTCAATTAACAAATTCAAACCGCTAATGACGCGTATCGAGAAAGACGCCATCGACACTATGATTGAAGAAAGCAAAGAATCATTAGAAGCAACGATCGACCCGAATTCTCCACTCGGCCAAGACCCGATCTCGCCCGAGATCAACTACGACGAATTCGCTAAGATCGACCTACGGGTTGCCACCATCATAAAAGCTGAACATGTTGATGGGGCCGACAAATTACTGCAACTGACACTAGACTTAGGCGGCGAAACACGTAACGTCTTTGCGGGTATCAAATCAGCGTATAAGCCTGAAGACCTTGAAGGCAAACAAACAGTGATGGTTGCCAACTTAGCTCCTCGAAAAATGCGCTTTGGATTATCTGAAGGCATGGTGCTCGCCGCTGGGCCAGGTGGGTCAGATCTGTTTGTACTCAACCCAGATGATGGCGCCCAAGCAGGAATGCGCGTCAAATAAGCCACAACATCATGCAACGCGAGGCGAAAATCAAGGCCATCGATGAATGGCTGCCGCAAACCCAATGCACACAATGCAGCTACCCACGCTGCCATGATTATGCTGTGGCCATCGCCGACAACGAGGCCGATATTAATCAATGCCCGCCGGGTGGCGATGTTACCATTCGTGGCCTCGCCAGCCTGCTTGGTAAAATTGGCAAACCTTTGAATACCGTATTTGGCATTCACAAACCAAAGCAAGTAGCAGTAATTGACGAGAGCGTCTGTATCGGCTGTGTTATGTGTATCAAGGCGTGCCCTACGGACGCCATTGTTGGCGCCGCTAAAGTCATGCACACGGTTATTGAGCGAGACTGCACCGGCTGCGAGTTATGCATTGAACCGTGCCCGGTAGATTGCATCGATATGGTAGACCAACCGCAGGCCTCCGACATAAGCTGGCGTTGGGACGACTATTCGCCGGAAGCGACACAGCGTGCACGTGCGCAAACTAGTGCCAAGCTTGAGCGCGAAGATAAGCGGCAACAAGCTAAAAGCTCAGCGAAGAAACTTAAAGAACTCCGCAAAGAGAAAGGCAGCGAGCAAATCAAGCTCGACATCGCTGCCGCCATCGAACGAGTAAAAAACCGCAGCAAGTGATCGGATGAACAAGCAAAAGCGCCAAGAAATATTCACTCGCTTTCGTGCTGAAAACCCGAAGCCGGAAACCGAGCTCGCCTACACTTCAAATTTCGAACTGCTTATCTCAGTCATACTATCGGCTCAAGCAACCGATGTTGGCGTAAACAAGGCCACCGCTAAGTTGTACCCGGTTGCCAATACACCCGAAGCCATTTATGCACTTGGTGTCGACCGATTGAGCGAATATATCAAAACCATCGGCCTTTATAACAGTAAAGCTAAGAACGTAATTGCCACCTGTAAAATGCTGGTTGAACAGCATGATAGCCAAGTACCCGAAGACCGAGAAGCGCTAGAAGCCCTTCCAGGGGTAGGTCGAAAAACCGCCAATGTCGTGCTCAATACTGCGTTCGGGCACCCAGCCATGGCGGTGGACACGCACATCTTTCGCGTATCCAACCGCACTAAAATAGCCCCGGGCAAGACGGTGCTTGCGGTAGAAAAAGCACTATTGAAATTCATTCCAGATGAGTTTCTCGTTGACGCTCATCACTGGCTGATCTTGCATGGGCGTTATACTTGTATTGCACGTAAACCTCGCTGCGGCTCGTGCATCATCAGCGACTTATGCGAGTACAAAGACAAAGTTATCGATGAGTAGGAATTTGCTAAATGAACAAAACGTAGCCACTGGCGTGAGCTACGGCGCTATTGTTCACGAAGAGCACGCCAGAGCGGCGGTAGAAAAGGCGTTAGCCAAAATGGCACCCTGCACTGTTGGTAGTGTATTGTTGTTTTTAAGTAGCGGCTTTGCCTATGAGCCTCAGAAAGCACTAAAAGAAGCCGCAAAAGCTGCGGGAACACCTCAAGTGTTTGGATGCTGCGCAAAAAGCCTGTTAACCGAGGAAGAATGGCTATTGGATGCCGAAGGTGCTGTCGCGATGGTCTTCCCAAGTGAGCACAGTTTAATGCCTCTGAACGTATTGGAGCAACAGGGTTACGACCCAGCGGTAATTCTCACACTAACAACTCCGAACGCCGCTACCATCGCCGTTAACTCAAGTGATCGCCCACAAATTGGTGCGGTAACCACCGACGAATATGGTCATGGGCCGTTTTCAGTATGGCAAAGCGGCCGCATTATCGAAAATGAATACAGCCAGAGCGCATTTCCCAATAGCTTAGATACGCACCTTGTGATCTCAGAAGGTATCAAGGCTTTCTCTCCAATCATGCAGGTGAACCGTTCGTCGGATCACAATCTATATGAGATTGACTTAGAGGCCGCTAGCGACAATTTACTACACCACATACCTGGGTCTCACGAAGACGCCTTGTTTGGCCTCTTGTGTGCCGTGTCTGAAACAAGCGATCCGGAGTCAATTAGGCATGGGCACTACCGCCTACATCACGTAGTCTCGGTTGACCGCGAAAATCAAAGTGTAAAACTCTCTGGTTCTGTGAAAGCCGGGCGGCACATGTTTTGGGCGACACGCGACGCCGCTGTTGCCGAGAAAAGCATGATGTCTAAACTGGTTAAAGTAAAAGAAACCTTGGAAAAACCGCCGTTGTTCGCGCTCATGTTCCCTAATATTGGCCGCGGGCCGGAGTTCTTTAACGGCCAAGACCAAGACCTATTAGCATTTCAAAAGAGCTTCCCAGACACCCCGCTTATTGGCTTTTACGGCAATGGTGAAATTGCACCAGGCCAAGAGCTAGCTGGGCTAATTCGACACTACGCCACCGTCATAGCGCTATTTTGCTAAGCGCTGCATGATATAGTCCAGACATCTGGTCTATAAACAGAAGAATAACAAGCAAAAACAGAACGCTCTGCGATAATGAACGAAATCAACAGCAATCACCAAATCCGCTTCGAAAATGGTGAGTTTGTACAACAAGACACCAAGCCTTCTGCGCCCATAAGCATGCCCGATTGTGGCCCGCACTTTCATGAAGTGCTAAATTCACATAAGCTAAACTTACACCACGAACACCCGAATGAGCTGCAGATAAATCTAGGCAAGCTATGCAACCTTGCATGCCATCACTGCCATGTAGATGCAGGCCCCAAACGCACTGAAATTATGACATGGGAGACCATGCAAAAAATTCTCAGTTGGGCAAAGAAAGCCAACATCGAGCGAGCGGATCTTACTGGTGGCGCACCAGAATTGAACCCACATTTTCGGGAATTCTGCGACGAACTTATTAAACTTGGCATCCAAATTACCTCACGCTGCAATATCACAGTTCTATATGAGTCAGGGCAAGAAGACTTGGCCGAGTGGTATGCAGAGCGCAAGATTCGGCTCGTATGCTCCTTACCCTGTTACACCGAAGACAACGTCGACGCACAACGCGGCAAAGGCGTATTCGATAAAAGCATCGCCGGCTTGCAAAAGCTCAACGCACTGGGTTACGGCAAAAACTCGGAACTAAGCTTAGACCTTGTTTATAATCCGGGCGGGGCCTTCTTGCCTCCTCCTCAAATGAGCTTAGAAGAAGATTATCGAAAGATGCTGGGTGACAACTTCGACATTACGTTCTCAAGTTTACTGGCAATCACAAACATTCCCATCAATCGCTTCGCCCATGCCCTCAAACGCAATGGCGAACTGGAAGATTATCAGCACTTACTCGTGAGTAATTTCAATGCTGGCACAGTTGAACAGCTCATGTGCCGATTTCTTATTAATCTCGATTGGGAAGGTCGTGTTTACGACTGCGACTTTAACCAGATGCTTGAAATACCGATGAGTGGAGGCGCACAAACATACTTGTGGGATCTCGAAATAAACGGTGTAGCGGGCCAATCTATTGCAACAAATCGCCATTGCTTTGGTTGCACAGCTGGCGCCGGCAGTAGCTGCGGTGGCATACTAGCCGACTAGGTCTAGAAGCTACTTGGCGGATTCACAAAGCATTGGCATCAGCGTGGTGATGCCAGTTCACAATGGCGGCCGCCACCTTCAAGCGGCTGTTGATAGCATTCTTCAGCAAACACACCAAAATTCAGAACTCATATTAGTTGACGACCACTCTGACGACAACGCCATCAACGCTCTTGCATTTGACAACCGCTTAAAAATATATGAGTCACAAGAGCGCGGTATTGTTCCCGCGCTAAATCAAGGTATCGAGCACGCTTCATTCCCGTATATAGCAAGAATGGATGGTGACGACATCGCACATCCGCGTCGCTTGGAAATTCAACTCAAGTACCTACTGAGCAACCCCAATATCGACATTGCTGGAACTAAAGTGGCGTTATTTAAGGAAGACGGTCCTATCGCCGATGGTTACGCACTCTATCAACAATGGATCAATCAGCAATGCACGCCAGAACAAATAGCACGCAACTTTTTTATTGAGAGCTGCATTCCTCACCCAAGTGCGATGATGCATCGCGACGTGCTTACAAAACTCGGCGGATACAATGACACATCTTGGCCGGAAGATTACGACCTGTGGTGCCGAGCGCACCTGGCTGGCTTTAAATTTGGTAAACCGCACACCGACGCCCTACTTCAATGGCGCGACCATGAATTGCGCACCTCACGGATTGAAAAGCGTTACTCCCAACAACAATTTTTGCGATGCAAAGCACGATACTTAAGCGAATGGCTGCGGCAAAAGAATATTAGTGAATGTGTGATCTGGGGAGCTGGCTCAACAGGCTTAAAACTGCACGACTATCTTGAAGACAACCGAATAACGGCAAACGGTTTTATTGACGTAAACCCAAAACTGAAAGGAGTTAAAAAACGCGGGAAGCACGTTAATGTACTTAAAAAAAGTCCAACTACAACTGATCTCACCGCACTAGGCCCATTCAAAGTCATCGCTGTGAATGCTCGCGGAGCACGAGAGAAAATTCGCAGGGCACTAAACAGAGCAAACCAAGCTGAGTTGATCGACTTTATTGTCTGCTAGATGTAACGCTTCACAAAACACTGATCGTATGACTTAGCACAGGCAGAAATTAACCGCATTAGTTTGCAATCAGCCGCAATAGCTAACCCCAATTTTCGAGTAACTGCATACCAAAGCTTGATCGCTACTCAATATATATGTTAATTTAATTTGATATCAAAATGATATCAATTAAATACGATTGAATTTTTAGCTCGGAGCTTAATATGATCAAACAAAAATCTGCGTTCTCGTTTAACGGTTATGTATTATTTGGTGTTCTACTGGCCTTGCAAATATACGTTGTCACAAAAGCGGCCCAAACCATTTATCTCGGTGTAGAGGCGAATAACCAACCTGCGTTACTACCTCTACTCATTTATATTGGTCTCTCAATAATAGTTGCGATGTGCTGGGCAGGTTTTTTTAAGGTGGAACCTAATGAAGGAAAGATATTTCAACTATTTGGTAATTATGCAGGAACCGACCATAAACCTGGTTTACGCTGGACGATCCCGTTTCTATTTAATAAGACGGCCATATCACTCAAAGTACGCAATTTTGAAAGCAATAAAATGAAGGTTAACGATGCATCAGGCAGCCCTATCGAAATCGCCGCCGTAGTCGTTTGGAGGGTAATTGATTCAGCAGAAGCCTTTTTCGAGGTGGAAAATTTCAAAAGCTTTGTGACCATACAAAGTGAATCCGCACTAAGAAATTTAACTAACCAATATCCGTATGAAAGTACCGAACAAGGAACGTTATCGTTGCGCGCCGACCCGCAAGAAATAGCCGAAAAGATGAAGGCGGAAATTCAAGAACGGCTCACTAAAGCTGGGGTGGAAGTTATCGAGGCACGTATTTCACACCTCGCTTATGCGACCGAAATCGCCCAAGCAATGTTGCGCAAACAACAAGCAGGTGCGGTTCTCTCTGCACGAAAAATTATTGTTCAAGGCGCCGTTGAAATGGTGACCGACGCAATTACAAATTTAACAGAGAAACACGACTTTGAATTAGACGACGAGCGTAAGGCGACGATGGTCAGCAATTTACTTGTCGTAATCTGCGGAGACCAACAAGCCCAACCTGTCGTCAACACTGGCACCATTTACTAACCAGGATCAAATCCATGGCTAAGAAAGCATACGCGCTCCGTATTAATGAAGATGTGCTCGCCGCATTGCAACGCTGGGCAGATGATGATCTGCGCAGCGTTAATCAACAAATAGAATACCTTCTACGTGACGCTCTCGTAAAAGCTGGTAGGGTCAAATTGGTACAAAGAACAGTCACTGAAATTGAGGAGCTAGATCGTTAACGACTTAAGTTTTTTCTTGCCTACTTTACACCAAACAGATACTTTAGCGCTGCTGCGCGCGAACCCTTGTTACAAAGCAGTACTGAATTATAAGTCCAGCTTCTTCTCTAAATCAGCAATAATCGCTTCCATTTCATCAACTTTAGCGCGCGTTTTTTCGAGTACCGCCTTTTGGGTGTCTAACTCTTCTCGCGTCACCACATCAAGATCGCCAATCACTTCTTGAATCGCGGCTTTGACATTTTCTCGCAGATCATCACTCAATGAATCAGGCACAGCCGCCTTGGCGGTTTGCATAATTTTTTGAATAATATCGGTGGCAGCGTTCGGAATGTCGTTCATGGTCGATTTGCAAAGCGTGGATTATCGAGTTCAACGCTATTGTCTCTTCCACATACCCCCTAGTCTAGCTATTTTAGCCAAAAAGACTTTACAGAATGGCAACTGGCAGCCACATCAAAATCACTCTATTATAATTGTGATGCTAACTTTTAAGCTTGAAAAACTATTTGAGCGGACTTCTAGCACCCAGTTTAGGTGGCTATTTTTAGCATGCCTGTGCGCAGCTTGTGTCGCGATTAACCCACGCGCGTTGACTGCGGCGGAAATCGAGAGCGCAGGCTCACTCTCTCAGCAGAACTTCGTTTATACACCAAACGAAATGCTGAATTTTGATATTACGGCCTACATAGAATCAAACGCACCCCACCTTCTGAATCAAGCAGAAGCTATTTCGCACTGGAGTGGGCGCACGACGATTAGCCCGAAAATTATACTTTCGCTGCTTGAACATCAGTCACAAAGCCTTAGTCAAAACATAACTCAAGGAAACCAAGGTTCAGCATTTAGTAATCTATCTAACAAAAAGGAACTATCAGCGAGAATTGGTGACGTAGCAACTCAACTCGCCCAGCACTACTACCAAAATTTGGGCGCAGGCATTCAACAACCCGAAATGAATGCACTAACCACTCTGCTTAATGAAAAAAAATCAACATCAAGTAAAACCGTAAACGATTTCGCGAAAACTTTTTTTAAGTTGTTTCCTGATGCGCTGAGTAAACAAAAAAACCTCACTACAAAAGAGTCTAAAGCAATCCCGCCCAACGATTTACTTCAGCTACCTTATCCTATTGGGCAAGCTTGGCAAACTTGGGGTGGCACACACAGCTTCACCGGCCAAAATAGTGGGCCACGCTCGTCGTTAGATTTCCGGCAAAATCGCGGTGGGTTTGGAAGCAATACATCTAACTTTTGGGTATCCAGCTCCTCGCGCGGCAGCGCTGTCAAACACTCCTCCTGCTTTGCTGAAGTCGTGGCACCTGGAGGGTGGTCAACCACGTACTATCACCTCGATAATATCCAAGTTAATACTGGGCAGAGTGTTGCTCGTAACGCTCGTTTGGCAAACTACGCAGATAACCTAAGTCAATCGCTATGCGATGGCGGTACGTCGAACGGGCCGCATGTGCACTTTAGCCTTAAGAGAAACGGGGTCTATGTGTCACTTGATAAAGTGAAACTATCGGGTTATGAAGTGCAAGATGGTCGCCGCGATTACGACAACGACTGTCGTTTTTTCTGGCTTGATGACAACGGCACCAAGTTCTGTAATGGCACGCCCATTCCTAACAGAGGAGTTAGTGTTCAGCCTACCCTCCGCCCAGACCTTTCTATTAGCGGTTTAGTCATCGATAAACAAGAATTGAATATCAATGAATCTCTCTCGGCATCAGCCACACTTGAGAATGTCGGAACCGCTCAAGCGAATGCCAGCCAGCTTACTTTTTTGTTATCCAACGACTCACGAATCACCTTGGGCGACGCCATGCTTACTGTACTTGCTACCGACGCTCTAATACCGGGTGCCAACGAAGACTATTCCAGCGATGTTATAAGCTTGCCAACGCCAGGCAGTTTCTGGTTGGGAGCGTGTGTGGCGACGGTATCTGGAGAATCCAACTTACTAAACAACTGCTCAGATGGCATTCCGGTCACCGTAAAGGAAAACAAGCCACTTTTGTTACCAAGCATTCTTTTGTTACTTGATGAGCAGCGCCCTAAATAGCCCATAAAAAAGGCCCGCCTAAGCGAGCCTTTCTATAACAATGTACTAGCAATAACTTAAGCGTTATCGTCTACCGCCTTCATTGAAAGACGCACACGGCCTTGCTTATCAACTTCGAGTACTTTAACGGTCACTTCGTCGCCTTCAGACAAATGGTCCGACACGTTCTCAACTCGCTCTTGCGAGATTTGTGAGATGTGTACTAAGCCATCTTTACCCGGCAAGACATTCACGAACGCACCGAATTCCATGATCTTAACCACTTTACCAGTGTAGACACGGTCAACTTCGATATCCGCTGTAATCTCTTCTATACGGCGGCGTGCCTCCGCACCTGCAGCGCCATCAACAGACGCTACGTTTACAGTGCCGTCGTCTTCAAGATCAATGGTGGCACCGGTCTCTTCACAAAGCGCACGAATAACCGCACCGCCTTTACCGATAACGTCGCGAATTTTATCAGGGTTGATTTTGAAAGTAATAATGCGTGGCGCGTGGTCAGACATCTCTTCGCGTGGCTCAGAAATAACCTTCGCCATCTCATCAAGAATATGCACACGCGCGTCTTTCGCTTGTGACAGAGCCTGCGTCATGATCTCTTCAGTGATGCCATCAATCTTGATGTCCATCTGCAGCGCGGTAATACCTTCAGGAGTACCTGCTACTTTAAAGTCCATATCGCCAAGGTGATCTTCATCACCTAGGATATCAGTCAAAACGGCAAAGTTATCGCCTTCTTTGATCAAGCCCATGGCAATACCCGCAACCGGAGCCTTAATTGGCACACCGGCATCCATCATCGCAAGCGACGATCCGCAGACAGAAGCCATTGAGCTAGAGCCATTTGATTCAGTAATCTCAGATACAACGCGAATCACATATGGGAACTCTTCAGCCGTTGGCAGCACCGCAGACACACCACGACGAGCTAGACGGCCATGGCCAATCTCACGGCGTTTTGGTGAACCGACACGACCTGTCTCGCCTACTGAATATGGAGGGAAATTGTAGTGCAACATGAAACGGTCAGTGATGTCGCCTTCCAGCGCATCAATGCGTTGTGCGTCTCGCTCGGTACCCAAAGTTGCAGACACAACCGCTTGAGTCTCACCGCGAGTGAACAACGCTGAACCGTGAGTGCGTGGCCATACACCAGTGCGCACATCAATCGGGCGAACCGTTGTTGTATCACGACCATCAATACGCTTTTCACCAGCGATGATGCGGCCACGAACGATGTCTTTCTCAAGACCTTTGAACGCGGCGTTTACTGCATCAATTTCGGCAACCGAAGACTCTTCAGTCAACAAAGCCGCAAGTACCTCGCTGTGCGCCGCTGAAATTTTAGCAACACGATCAACCTTACTCGCAGTTGAAAAAGCATCTTCCAAGCCAGCTTTTGAAATCTCAGCAACTTTAGCCGTTACCGACGTATCTTCTACCGGCGGCGTCCATTCTTTCATTGGCTTGGCTACTTCAGCCGCCAACTCCTGAATAGCGCTAATGGCTTTTTGCGATTCTTTGTGGCCATACATGACCGCACCCAACATCACATCTTCAGAAAGAATGTTAGCTTCAGACTCAACCATCAAGACAGCATCTTGAGTACCAGCAACAACCAAATCAAGGTCTGACTCTTCGAGCTGTTCCATGCTTGGGTTCAATACATATTCGCCATTGGTATAGCCAACGCGCGCAGCGCCAACTGGGCCGTTGAAAGGAATACCTGACGTGGCAAGTGCAGCAGAAGCACCGACCAAAGATACAATTTCAGTGTCGATATTAGGGTCGATAGACACAATTGTAATAACAACTTGCACGTCGTAGCCGAAACCTTTCGGGAACAATGGGCGCAGTGGGCGATCGATCAAACGACACGTTAAAATGGCTTTCTCGGAAGGGCGACCTTCTCGACGAAAGAAACCACCCGGAATTTTGCCGGCAGCGTAAGTACGCTCTTCGACATCAATCGTAAGTGGCATGAAATCTCTTGGCTCACCGGACATCTTATTGACGACAGTGACCATTACTGTGGTATCGCCACAACTGGCGATAATGGCCGAATCGGCCTGGCGAGCAATTTCGCCGGTTTCTAATTTGAACTCGTGTTCACCAAACTGAAAGGTTTTCGTTACCTTTGACATACTAATTTACCTATAAAATATTTATCTTGCCGTACGCCCTATTGCGCACCGGCTTTCCTACAAATTGGGCCTGTTTTCTCAGCCCCCTATAATCACAAAAGCCTTATCTTTCGATAAGGCTTCTGCTTGATGATTACTTACGTAAGCCTAAGCGCTTAATAAGTGATCGATATCTTTCAACGTCGTTCTTTTTCAAGTAATCGAGCAATTTGCGACGGCTGTTTACCAAACGCAACAACCCTTGGCGCGAGTGATGGTCATGGATGTGCTCTTTGAAATGTGGAGACAAGTCTTTAATACGAGCTGTCTGCAATGCGATTTGAACCTCTGGAGACCCAGTATCGCCTTCCTTTACTTGGTAGTCTGCAACGATGGCAGCTTTATCTGCGGCTGTTAATGCCATAATAATATCCTCTTCAGATTTAATTACTCAATCTTCGATTCCCTGAAGGGTGGAAACCAAAGCGCTAACTCTGCCTAAACATTCAACTTAGACAGGCGCGTATTCTAACCGTTTGAATATGAAAATCACCCCTAAATCACTGAAAAATCGATTATTTACGCTCCTTTTTTGATGTTTTTGACCAATCGTACTGAGTTGTCGCTGATCAGCGTCAAATTCAGTCGGTAACGAACAGTTTTTGTGTCTTTAGCTTGCCGTTTTCTCTAACTTCACCAAGACCAAACAACGAGCCATCCGATTTGTAAAAACGACTCAAACCGCACGTCATCAAGGCACCCGCGTCCGTTTGACGACCTTGAATAAGGCTCAATGCCTGATCATCAGATATTTCAATCTGAGGCATGTCTTGCAACAACGCGTCGATCGGCAATAACACATCACTAAGCGCTGCGTCTAAAATGAATTCTAGAGAATTCGCTTGCGCCAATGAAATTGACCTTTTTTCGGTGCGCCTTAAAGTCACCACATGCGCGCCACAACCTAATGCTTGCCCTAGATCATCCGCTAAAGAACGAATATAGAACCCACTGGAACAATGCACTTTAAGCTCAACATGATTATCATCAATCCGTTCAGCCTCTAGGCTGTGTACCAGCATGTCGCGTGCTGGTCGTTCAACGTCCTCACCTTTGCGCGCAAGCTTGTAAAGCGGTTGCCCGTTTCGTTTAAGAGCGCTGTACATAGGTGGGATTTGTTGAATAGCACCTCGAAATTGCGCTATCGCCGACTGTAGCTGATCATCGCTCACAGCCACCTTGTTGGTAGCCACGATCTCTCCATCGGCATCTAAGGTATCGGTTACCTCACCAAGCTTGATAACGGTCGTATACTTCTTGTCGGCGTGAAGAAAGTACTCTGAAACCTTAGTCGCTTGCCCAAAGCAAATTGGCAACAGGCCTGTAGCCAGCGGATCAAGGCTGCCAGTATGGCCAGCCTTGCGGGCGTTAAAACGGTGCTTGATCTGTTGTAATACCTTGTTAGAGGTCATTCCCGTAGGCTTGTCTAACAGTATTACACCATGAATATTCTTCTTTTGATTCTTCATACGCTCAACACAAGCGTGAGACCCAACGAACTATCTAGAACTAAAACTATCTAGGGCCAAATACGACGCTAGTCTCGCTTATTAAGTGCCTTGTCAATCAATGCAGACATACGCGCACCTTCAGAGATTGAATTATCATAAGCGAAAATCAAACTCGGGCAATGGCGCATATCAATCACCGCGGCCAATTTACGACGCAAAAAACCATTGGCGCGCTCAACCGCGCCCATTGTGTCTTCGATGTCCACTTCGTCGTCCGCCATACTGGTGACAAAGACCTTCGCTTGGCGTAGGTCTTTGGTCACTTCAACGTCGGTAATAGTCAAGTCGGATACGCGCTGATCTTTAACCTCATCGCGTAAAATAACCGCAAGATGACGGATAACCATTTGCGCAACGCGTTCACTGCGGGCGTATTCTTTTGGCATAACGTTCTAGATTAGTAGTTAATAAGCTATTTAAGAAAAATCGCCTATTAAAGAGTAACCTTAACCTCGACTTTGTCGAAAATTTCCAGCTGATCGCCCTCTTTGATGTCATTGTAGTTAACAACGCCTATACCACATTCGGTACCCATCTTAACTTCGCTGACGTCGTCTTTAAAACGGCGCAAGGAATCAATCGTGCCTTCAAAAATTACCACGCTGTCGCGCAACACGCGAACGTGAGCGTTACGACGCACAAGGCCTTCTGTCACGTAACAACCAGCGATGGTGCCAATCTTAGGTGCACGGAATACTTCGCGAACTTCAACGTAACCAAGCACGTCCTCTCTAATTTCAGGCGCTAACAAGCCTTCCATCGCGGCTCTAACATCATCGATGACTTCATAGATAATGCTGTAGTAACGAATTTGAACATCTTCCTGTTCGGCTAATTTTCGTGCTTGCGCATCTGCACGAACATTAAAACCAATCACCACGGCTGAAGATGCCATCGCCAAGTTAATATCCGATTCATTGATACCGCCAACCATGCCATGAACAACATTGACTTTTACATCTTCGGTCGACAACTTCAAAAGCGACTCGCTTAATGCTTCAATCGAGCCCTGAACATCACCCTTGATTAGTACGTTAACGCTTTTGGTTTCGCCATCGCTCATTTGGGAGAACATATTCTCAAGCTTAGCGGCTTGCTGACGAGCAAGGCGGGCTTCACGATCTTTGTGCTGTCTAAACTCAGCCGCTTCACGCGCTTTACGCTCATCCGCCACCACAATCATTTCATCACCAGCCGCTGGCACACCACTTAAGCCTTGGATTTCAACTGGCATGGATGGGCCGGCTACCTTAATCGTATTGCCAGCATCATCAACCATGGCTCTCACTCGGCCAGTCTCACGACCAACTAATACGATATCGCCATACTTGAGCACGCCTTGTTGAACCAAAATAGTACAAACCGCGCCACGACCTTTGTCTAAGCGCGCTTCAACAACCGTGCCTGCGGCATTGCCCTCAGGGCGCGCTTTCAATTCCAATAATTCAGATTGCATTGCAATCGATTCAAGCAACTCTTCAACGCCTAAACCAGTATGAGCTGATACAGGAATCATCATCACGTCACCACCCCAATCTTCTGGAATCACTTCTTCAGTCGCCAACTCTTGCTTCACGCGGTCAGGGTCGACTGAGTCTTTATCCATTTTATTGATCGCAACAACAATCGGTACGCCTGCGTTTTTAGCGTGCTTAATCGCCTCGACGGTTTGTGGCTTAACACCATCATCTGCTGCAACAACAAGGATAATAAGGTCTGTAGCCTGCGCACCACGTGCACGCATGGCACTGAACGCCTCATGGCCTGGTGTGTCAAGAAACGTGATTTTACCGTTACTCGTTTCTACTTGGTAAGCACCAATATGCTGAGTAATACCACCCGCTTCACCATCCGTTACCTTTGCTTTACGGATGTAATCAAGCAACGATGTTTTACCATGGTCAACGTGGCCCATTACTGTTACAACAGGGCAACGAGGCTCATGGTCAGAATCATCAACTTCAACTTCCTGCGTCTGCGACAAAAATGCCTCAGGATCATCTTGTTT
>CALKRK010000224.1 GCA_937989675.1 uncultured Arenicella sp.
GAATTGATCACACCCTGAAAATCATAAAAGCAGGAGCGCTGCCCCTGCTTTTATGGCTAGCCTTTATGTAGAGGCTATTATCCCAAATTCAATTTCGGGCTGATAATTTTAGGTGTTAGGAAAATCAGCAACTCAGTCCTATTTGAAGTCTTGGTACGTTTTTTAAACAAGTTACCCAGAATAGGAATGTCACCCAAAAGTGGAACTTTAGTTTCTCCTCTGAATTCTTCTTCCTGATAGATGCCTCCAATTACAATAGTCTCACCATTATCTGCCAACACTTGGGTCTCGATTTCTTTCGTTCCGATGGTATTGGTATTGATGTCCACAATTACATCCTGCTCAATTTGGACGTCAAGAATAACGCGATCATCGGGCGTGATTTGAGGTGTAACAATTAGTTCTAGTTCAGCCTCAATTAATTCAAGACCACCTTGACCACCGCCACCGCCACCGCCACCGCCACCGGCGCCTTGACCATTACCTGGAATAACCACATAGATCTCACGGCCCTGACTAATTCTAGCTTCTTTCTGATTCGCCGTTACCAACCTTGGGCTTGCGACAATCTTCCCTCGGCCATCAGCTTCCAGAGCTGACAACTCTAATGTAATCAAATGAGCATAACCACGCCCAGCCTTGAATAAGTCAAACGCATATGAAGCTGGGTTATCGCCACCAATGCTTTCAGCACCTAAGTCAACCGCCAAGCCTCCAGGCACACCCCTAGAATTATCAAATATAATTCCAGGCTCATCGTCAATTAGAGAATTGGTAATCGTGGTTACACCCTCGGTTGTACCACTACCTATGAAATTACCAATATCGGATCCATTTGCACCTGGAAAACGCGCATTGTCGGTAAGCCTTTGAAAACCTAAACGCGCCCCGAGTTCACGGCTGAAGTTGTCATTCGCTTCAACAATTCTGGTCTCGATAAGCACTTGCCTAACTGGCTTATCAAGCTTAGCAATCACATTGCGAAGCGATGCTATCTTACCGGGAACATCTTGAACCAAGATACTATTGGTTCGCTCATCAACTGTGACGCTGCCACGATCGCTTAAAATTGAGTTCTTATCCGTCTCACCATCACCAGCAGAAGAACTACCACCATTTACCAAGCCAACCAGAGTGCTATTTTTGATCACTTTGATTGACTTAATAACGTTTGCGATATCAGACGCCTTGGCATAGTTGATAGTAATAACCTCAGTCACCAATGGCGTAAACTCAGCTACTACCGCATTTGCTTTAAGCTCCTGCTCTTCGAAATCCTGGATTTCCTGAGATGGTGCCACCCATATAACGTTACCAGTTTGACGCTTTGCAAGACCCTGAGTGCGCAATATCACGTCCAAAGCCTGATCCCATGGCACGTCTTTCAGGTTGATCGTAATCTCACCTTCAACCGAATCGCTCGTTACAAAGTTGATTCCGGTGAAGTCAGCAATAACCGCAAGTGCAGAGCGCACATCAATGTTCTGAAAGTTAATTGAAAGTCGCTCACCTTCATAACCAAGCGCTTGATCTTCTTCGTTCTTGATCTCTTCCGCGGTTTTTACGATTGGGTCTACCACCAAGGTAAAGCGCTTTCCTGCCTGATAAGATAAGTGTTGATATTTTCCTCGCGGAACGATTACTAATCGAACATTATCGCTATTTTGAAAAGAATCAATCGTTTGGACAGGCGTCGCGAAGTCATTAACATCCAGTCGCTTTTCCAACTCTTCCGTTAATGATACTCCGAGAAAATCGACTAATATTTCTCCATCACGCTCACGCGTATCAACCGTAACGCTATCGTCACTAAGGTCGACCACCAGCATACCACCACCCGCTTCTGAACGCCGAAAATCGATTCTTTCAACGGTTGTATCAGGAACAATATCAGGTCGAGTAGCAAACGGCTTAGGCTGGGTAACTTCACTATCATCAAAGGCCGTATTAAAAACCGTAACAGAGTATCCGTCGTCAGTTTCTGTCAAGGAGTATCGAGCCGTATCGAACAAATTAATGATAATCCGAGTTCGATCAACCGTTTCAACAGCGACAATACTATCTATTTTTCCGGTGGCGACATCAATCTGACTTTGCTCAAGGCCGTTTTTCAGCCCAAAGAAGTCGAGCGCGATACGCGCTGGCGAATCCGTACTGAAGCTGCCTGGTTCCTCTAGACCAGCCGTAGCAACAAAATTAATCTGGATATTATCCCCGGGCAATTTGCTGTATCGGATATCGGTCAATGTAGCCGATTCCTGCGCGTGACTAAGGTTAACGAAGGTCGCTAAAAGTATCGATGTCAGGTATAGCTTGAAGCGATTGTGCATGCTTTTGGGTAGTCGGCTTGCTTTCATAGTAGTGCTTCCGGATAAGTTATTATTCATTTTCTTCATCAATTGTTATTTCGACGTCTCGGCTGATAAGTCGTCCAGCCGAA
The DNA here is from genome assembly GCA_937989675.1 of uncultured Arenicella sp. GTDB lineage: Bacteria > Pseudomonadota > Gammaproteobacteria > Arenicellales > Arenicellaceae > Arenicella. The sequence goes on from CALKRK010000224.1 coordinate 2,441, forward strand.
TCCAAAACGTTCTCTACAAGGACAACGCGTTGCTCGTCAGGCAATATCTCTCGTATTTTGCCTTCGTTCTCCCCCATATAATTCCCAATTGTCGCTAGGTGAGCTGTACCTGTGGTCGTTTTCACGATCACCCAAGGCACCCCATCTTGACTCATGGTCCCAACCATCGCTAATGCATCTAAGGGGAATTTTTCGAGGTGCTCTCTGCGTCGATTAGTATCCGCTCTCTGACCGATCAAATTCCCAGAGTCATCCCGAGCGTTGGCAATATTGCCGAGCGCAAACGGATCATTCTCGTCTTCCGCAGAATAATCGAAACCTTTGTAAGGCTCAATGATCGGCAAAGGCTCTATTTCAGGCTTCTGGTCTTTGTAGGCATCTTCTACAAATTGTTTGAGGTCTGAATGTGACCCTTGTGAACAAGCCTGCAAAAAAATCGCTGCGACACTCACCACGATCATCTTTTTAGCTAGCGATACTGGCTTCTCAAAACTCATACTATTCAGCAACATACGCGTCCTCCAAATAGTGGTACGTCTTTGTAACAGCTTCAAGGGTCAACACATCTGGGTTGTCGTCTTTTCTAGTAAGCGTAAAGTTCGCAACGTTGATAATTCTTGGTAATGCCGCTATGTCGCTAACAAACGAGGCAATTTGGTGGTAGCCACCGTTAGCTCTAATGTTCACAAGTTTCTCAGCATAGAAATCTTTTTCAATCGTCGTACCAGGCTTGATTTGCTCAAACTGTAAGCCTCGCGACAAACCAACCTGAGTCATATCGATCAGCAGATCCGGTATCTCACTTTCATTAGGCAACTGTTTTCGGAGCACACTAAAATTCTCATCCGCCTCTATCATTTGCGCTTTATAGGCATCGAGATTTATCGCAAGCGCCTTTTTCTCTAAGTACGTTTGCTTCAATTGCGGCTCTATCTTTTGAACATTTTCTAACTGAGCAATCTGATCTTTCACCACCAAGTGGTAACCGGCCACCAAAATACCTATGCACAGTATGCCTGCCATCAGTATTTTTACTCGGCGCGTCCAAGACCCGATATCGTTAAAATCCAGGCCATTTAGCTCTTCAATAAATCCCATAATATTTTCTTCTCATTCAATTTTGTTGGCTATTAGCGCCATTCGTAACTTACTGAGAAATTTCCTCCACACCCTTTTCTTCGTCGCCTTTACTTTGCTCTTTGACTTCAAGATCAAATTGGCTGACTAACAAACCATTTTGGTCGACAACATCGACTACTTTTAAAGAGGAGCGATCAAACCAATCGGACGCGTCCAAATTACGCATAAGCGATGAAACTCGCTCATTTGACTGAGCTTTGCCACGAATTCCAATTTTACTTTCACTTTTTCGGACTTCCTCGTAATACACACCATCGGGAAGCTTAGTGACCAAATCGTCAAACATATGCACAATTTGCGAACGATTTTGTTGCAGAGTTTGAATAACTTCCATACGAGCCAACAAGTTATCCCGCTTCTCTTTTAAGTCTTCAATCTCCTTGATAACTTCCGACAAGGCATTTATTTCAGACTGCAGATACGCGTTCCGCGCCAACTGTCTATCGATACGCATATCCATAAACATTTTTGCAAGTAAAACCAGACAAAGAGCTCCGACCCACATCGCCACACAAATCATCAACGTAACGCGGTTTCGCTCGCGACGTTGTGCTTCACGCCATGGGAGTAAATTAATATTTGCCATTAGTTGAGCCCTCTCAGAGATAAGCCATAGGCAATTGATAAGCTCGGCGCCGCCGTCGCTATTGCATCACGACGAGACTGAACGCTGGCATTAACCGTTGGGTTTAATATGGAAACTTTAGCCCGTAACTTAACTTCTAAATCACCAGCCAGACCCGCAAGCGCACAACAAGCGCCAGATAAAACAACGCTATCAATATTTGAATATGAACTCGACGAATAGAAAAACTGTAATGCTCGGCTCACTTCTTGGCGCAACATTTCAACAAACGGGTCTTGAACCGCAGTAAGAAAATCACCCGGCGGTTGTGATGACGCTAAAATTTCTTCCGCCTCATCAGCTGATACCCCATATTCCTTACGGATTAGTTTGACCAACTGCGACGCACCGAAATTTTGATGCCTTGAATAAAGCACTCGATCATCATCTAACACCATCAAGTGGCTGCTATTCGAACCAATATCGAATACAGCAACAGGTTGGTCAGAGTTAGCACCTAAAGAGTTCTGAGAACGATA
>CALKRK010000225.1 GCA_937989675.1 uncultured Arenicella sp.
GTCGATTATCAATGGTTTGGAGAGCTGACAAATCAAGGGGTTAGCTTTGTGACGCGACTTCGACCTAAGGCCGTCTATAAGGTGTTGGAGCGAAGCAACGTTAATCGATCACAAGGGGTGTTAAGCGACCAGGTAATACAATTTAATAGCGCACACGCGATCAAGCGTGGCGCACCAAAGCTTCGACGAGTTGGCTATAGAGATAAAGAGAGCGGTCGCTTTTATATGTTTTTAACGAATAACTTTACGCTAGCGGCATCGACCATTGCGGCGATTTACAAAGATCGTTGGCAAGTTGAACTATTCTTCAAAGCGATCAAACAAAACCTAAAAATTAAGACCTTTGTGGGCTTATCTAAGAATGCAATCTTGACTCAGTTGTGGATCGCGATGATCACGTATTTATTACTGGCGTTTGCGCGTCACAGTGCAAAGTCTGGCTGGACGGTGCAACGAATTTTACGAGTTGTTCAATTGAATCTGTTTGAACGAAAAACGTTGATGAAGATACTCAAACCAGATGTTTATAAACATAAAAAAAGCGAGCCTCAAATGAGGCTCGCGATATGATTATTAAACTGTGGGACAGCAATGAGCCTAGGCTCCCTTTTTTGACTGCGTTTGCTTGGTGTTCTAGAACGCAATTACAATCGCAGTAGCACCAACGATACTTAATACGATGGTGTACGGAATCGCCATCACCACCATTTTCATGTATGACAAGCGAATCAGCGGTGCCAATGCTGAGGTGAGCAAGAATAGGAATGCCGCTTGACCATTAGGCGTGGCGACACTCGGTAGGTTAGTACCAGTGTTGATCGCAATGGCCATCACCTCAAAGTGTTCGCGAGTTATCACGCCATCATTGAGTGCCTTGACCATTTCGTTAATGTAAACCGTGGCAACAAAAACATTGTCGCTGATCATCGACAGAACGCCATTGGCGATAAACATTACTAGCGGCTGTGCATCGGTTGAAATGCTAAAAACATAATCGGTTACAGGCTGGAACAAGTGTTGATCATGAATCACGGCAACGATGGCAAAAAATACGACCAGCAGCGCCGTAAAGGGCAGCGCTTCTTCAAACGCGTGGCCAATCTCGCCTTCGTCGATAACGCCGTTAAATGCCGTTAACAACACAATGATCATTAAGCCTATTAAGCCAACCTCGGCGACGTGAAATGCCAATGAGCCAACAAGTACTAGACCGATAAGGGCCTGCATTACCAGTTTAGCTTTATCTCGGCCAGTACGATGAGATTCTTGTTCTGCGTCAAACTCAGACAAAACGGAGCGTACTTCTTCCGGTAATTTTGAACCGTACCCGAATATCCCAGTTACCTCTAAAAATATGCAAGTCATTAAACCCGCCGCAAAAACCGGCATGGTTACTGGCGCCATTCTCCAGAAGAATTCCATAAATTCCCAGCCGGCTTTTTCAGCAATGAGCAGGTTCTGCGGCTCACCGACAAGAGTACAAACTCCACCAAGCGCCGTGCCAACAGCGCCATGCATGATCAAACTACGTAAGAACTTTCGGAAGTTATCGAGGTCTTCGCGCTTATAATCGTGAACGCCATCATCGCCTGAGTGGTCGTGATCTTCGTCGAATTTTTTGCCTGATGCGACGCGATGATAAACGCCGTAAAAGCCAACACCGACGCTGATTAACACAGCGGTAACGGTTAGCGCGTCTAGAAACGCCGAAAGAACAGCGCCAGCAAAAGAAAACAAAAATGACAGAATAATTTTGTTTTTTACATTGATTAGTATTTTGCTAAATGTGAATAGCAGGAGCTCACGCATAAAGTGAATGCCTGCGACCATGAATACCAGTAGCAAGATTACTTTTAATTGACCTTCTATTTCGTGGTACACCATCTCAGGCGTTGTCATGCCCAATAATACGGCTTGGATTGCTAACAAGCCTCCAGGTTGTAGCGGGTAGCATTTTAGGGCCATTGCGAGCGTGAAAATAAATTCAGCGACCAACACCCAGCCAGTTAGAAAATGCAAACCAGAGAACCACAGGATTGGGTTGATAATCAAAAACGCAATAATCGTGTTTTTGTACCAATCAGCCGAAGCACCAAGAAAGTTCTCGCGAAACGAGTTAAATACCATTGTCGACATAATGTTTACTACTGTTGTTATTATTGATGGTGGTGATGGATAGCCAGTGTTTTAGAGCTAAATAGCCATCCTCCTTCTTACAAGGGAGTGATCATAGCAACCGCCCCATGACGCCACAATGATATCCCTTCTATATTGACATATAAATACAGGGTTTCCGCTATCTATAATTGGATAGAATTGCTTCGAAAATTAGAGTTACATAATTTTTTAGAAAATCTTAAAAAAGGGGTTGACCGATCCGCGATCTGAGCGTATCTTACGCGCTCCTTCGAGGTCTGGGGCTATAGCTCAGCTGGGAGAGCGCTACACTGGCAGTGTAGAGGTCGGCGGTTCGATCCCGCCTAGCTCCACCAGTTCATTCGCGAAGTTCGCTGCGCGAACGGAAGCAGAGCTTCCCGCGCTGAGGGCTCTTTTAAAGAGTGACCTGGCAAAGACCACAGGTGAAAGTGAGGGAAATTAGACGTCCCCATCGTCTAGAGGCCTAGGACACCGCCCTTTCACGGCGGTAACAGGGGTTCGAATCCCCTTGGGGACGCCAATAAAAAAGCCTTGCTCGCAGAGCAGGGCTTTTTTATTGGTTTTCGTAAGGTATTTGGTACAAACCCCCGGTTCGATAATTTTGCCAGGAGCAAAATTAAACGGCCAAAGGCCGCCCGGAGGGTGAGGCGCAGGAAGCGCCGAATAATCCCCGAGATGGCGTTCTTTATGGCTATGTTCGATAAACCACCTGCCTCAGCCTTGCTCGTAGAGCAGGGCCTTTTTATTGGCTTTCGTAAGGTATTTGGTACGAGCCTCCGGTTCGACAAAATCGTCAGGAACGATTTTGTCGAACCGGAGGCAGCCCGTGAGGGTGAGCCTTAGGACCTCGGTACCACCTTGAGGGGGGGGCGCTGAGTAAATCCCACAGTGATTGTTTTCGCTGCATCGGCCGCCGTCGCGTTATTCGAAATATTAATTGTCTATGGTTAAAGCCTAGTCGTTCATTTCTCAAATGACCCAATATCACAGTCACCACCCAGGCTAATTACTGCCAGGTTTCCATTTTTTGCAACCACCGGAATAAACAAACTATCGGCATCTCTAGATTGTCCGCGTTGATCATTGTTTGGACACTCAGCGGTGTTAGCTACGCCAATTGCCGGGCTTCCCATCACCAATGCGTGCGTTTGTGTAGGGCCTCCATTATTCGCTAGCGGCGCAAGAATTGCCGATAACGCAGTTGGTTGAGAACCATCATTGGTGGCAAATATATTGTTGCCAATCGGCGCGCTAAAGGCAAAAGCGTTGGCAATGCTATTACTATTGTCGCCAAATAGATTCCTCGAAAGGGTAAAAGTGGAGTCGGCCGTGATATCAAATATTTCATCGTAAGAACTGCCCCCATTATTACCAGCAATAATACTGTTGATGATGTTTAGGCTAGAGGTTGTGTTGGTAACTCCGTTGCCTCCTGGCAAGTTACCTACGATGATTCCACCACCACCTCTAAGGGCGGAATTGCCTGTCAATGTGCTATTAGTGATATCGAGCGAAACGTCAAAACCAAGTAATCCACCACCGTAATCCGAGGCTGTATTACCTGAAACGGTGCTGTTGGTAAGGCTAATACTATTGAGCGTATCGTCGAACGAAGTTGTGTAAGAGCCTATTCCGCCTCCGAACTCTGAGAGGTTATTTGAAATAGTGCTATTGTTAAGGGCGATATGATTTAACCGGTTGAGGTTAATGCCGCCGCCAATAGCGCCGGCGTTATTACCGGATATGCTGCTATTGATAAGACTAATAGATGATGAGTATCCAAGATTGATGCCGCCGCCGCTATTAGAATCAGCCGTATTCCCGGATACAGTGCTTTCGATAAGGCTAATATCGGCGTTAGCGCTGGCAACCCCTCCACCATTACCAATAGTGGATCTGTTTCCAAAGACCATGCTATTTCTAATCGTTAGGCTTTTTGAAGTAGCGCGCCCCGATACATAAATTCCACCGCCAGCTTGCACTGATGTATTTCCGCTAACCTCGCTCTCAGTGATGTTTACGCCGGAGAACTGGAAAAACATGCCTCCGCCAAAACTATTTGAGGTATTCCCTGACACCTTACTATTTGTGATAGTCACATCGGCAAAGCTAGCGAATATGCCTGCGCCAAAATAAGATGAACTGTTTCCTGAGACCTCACTAGCCGTTAAATGGAGGCTTCCATTGTTCGCTGAAATTCCGGTGCCGGCAAAGTTTGATGCGCCGCCCGTAATCGTAAGATTGTTAAGGCTAACATCAGCTTGATCTATAAAAAAAACACCTGCGTTACCCATACCATTGATTTCTATCGTTCCAGTGGCTGGCCCAGTAATACTTAAATCATCGTCAATATATAAGGTGATGGCCTGCGTTAGACTAATGGTTCCGTTGGCTAGCACTGAATCGGAAAAAGTAATGGCGTCAAGTCCCGAAGTGCCACTAACACAGCCACCAACGGAGGTTCCCGAATTAGCGGATAAGATCGCGTCGCGTAAGGTGCAGTTTCCAGGCGTTAATATAGTGGTGTCGGCGTTGTTGGTGACCTCAATATTCGCGGCAACGGCAGGTACGGCGAATAATTGACTAATCGCTATAGATACGCAACTTCGCGACAATGTGTTGAGTGGTGGCATCGTGTTTCTCTCTAATCCATGGTCATGGTTGTTCTTTAGCTCGCGTTAGATAGCCTTATTATTCCCAAACATCACAGTTTTGCCACTTGGAAGTGGTACGACAAAAAAGGATGTTTCCGGTTCGAACTCACTCTCAAACGCACCAGCATCGCAAAAACCGTCGTCTACGTCCCGAACCTCGCCGCGTTGATCTAACGAAGGACAGTTAATGGCTGCAACTCGGTTACGTGCTGAGCTACTGCGCGATAAGGCGTGCGTCTTTAGTAGGGCCGTCATTGTCGCCTAAGGGCAACAAACCGGGGTCGCCGGAGCTAGAGGCATTACAAGAACCATCCTCAATAACCGTTGCGGTATCGATGTTAATAATTGAAAGAGCACGAAAGGAGTCGTCGCATTCTAAACCCCGAGTAATACTCGTAGCGTTGTTTGCAACAATGCTGCTGTGGATATTGAAGATAGATCGATCTAAATAGACTCCGCCTCCATATTCCGCTACCGAGTTATCTGAGAGTGTTACGTTATTAAACGTAACATCTGATAGAGCCGCGTGAACGCCACCGCCATTATCACCGGCTGAATTTTCAGATATTGTACTATTGGTGATGATGGTGTCAGAACTCACACTTGAAATACCACCGCCACTCTCGTCAGAGGAGTTGCCGTAGACTACACTATTGGTGAGCACAAGAGTTCCGTCATTATTAACGTTAATACCACCGCCTTCTCGCGCGGCGGTATTATTTGACACAGTGCTATTAACCAAATTAACGTTGCCTCCGCCGAAAGCGCTAATGCCGCCGTCAGTTCCCGATGAGTTATTCGATATAGTGCTATTAATGATTGTGGCGCTGTTGACAATGCCCCCGATACCCCCGCCGCCACCGGGTGTAGAATTTCCCGAAATTGTACTTTCAACCAGCGTTACATAAGCAAATCCACCAATACCACCACCACCTGAAACGAGATTATTATTGTTCAAAATATGGCTTTGGTTTACGTTCAAGGTGTTATAACCACCTGAACTTGTAAGACCAGAACCGTAATTGTCGGCTACGGTACTGTCGTTTAAGGTAATTATTGATTCGCCTCTCACAGAAAAACCGCCGGTACTGCTAGGGCCGTCAGAATTAGCCGAAACCGTACTGTTGTTTAGAGTCACCGTAGAGCCGCCGCTCACGGTTATGCCACCAACGAACCCGCTGGCTGAGTTGCCAGAAACCACGCTATTATTTAGTGTGGCCGACGATTCACCGCCTACCTCTATACCGCCTGTATTTAAAGCCGCAGAATTATTCGAGACATGACTGTTGGTCAATGATAATGTCGATCCGCTGGTCAGAATCCCACCCGTATTATTCGTCGAGTAGTTCTCTAACACGGCGCTGTTATGCATAGAAATCGTCGATGCTAGTACCGTTAAACCACTTCCCAAATCACTCATTCCACCAATCAGTGTCAAATTGTCTATGCTCAGGTTTGTATAACTAGCGTACATCACCCTGGATGCACCTCTTGCATCTATGGTGATGCCACCAGCAATATTACTTGCGTCAATAACCGCAGTAACGACACCCTCGAGAAACGAACCTCTTACACGCAATTGCGAGCCATTGAGCGTAATCGTATTACTGCTAAGACTATTAGCGAAAGTAATTGTGTCATTAACCCCAAAAACATCACCTGTGTTTGTACAGCCATTATTCAAGGTGGCGGGTTGCTCATTGATTGACACAATGGCTTCTCGTAAGGTGCATGCCGTGCCATCGTCTAAATGAGACGTAACCTCAAGGTTTGCCGCTTGACTCGTGCCTGAGGCCACACTTATGGCGAGCAAGCTAGAACGTATCCCCAAACTCAGCGCTGACAGATGTGGCAGACCACTAAGGTTCGGTACAAGAATATTGTTCATGAGTTTGCTATTCACTTAAGGTGTTATCTCTATTTTCGTTCTAACAGAGTGGATTGCTGATATTCACTGATATCAGCATAACTTGTATTCAGATTTATATCGTGCCCAAATATGAAGCGTCCTAGAGACATACTAAGGCTACCTTGTTGTTCTGAGTTGTGATCGGGACACATATTTCGTCATTTACCAGGGGTGGTAAAAAGACAGCCTGTGATTCGAATGCGCCAATATCGCAACCGTCGGAGTTCGCTCCATTGGCAATGCTGTCAATGTCCACGACTCGTTTTCTAGTATCGAGATTGCCAAAGCCACGTTGATCGTTTAATGCTCCTTCGCATGAGCCTCGGTCAATCACTATAGAGTCGGGTAAGGGCGCGTACGTTTTTGTAGGGCCGCTGGAGTCTCCCAGCGCATCTAGCTCTGCATCTAGTGGGTTTAGCGGAGTGCCGACGTAATCAAAATTGTCATTTGGCACACCAGCACTAAAGAACATTTCAACGCTGCCATTGGTCGATAAAAAATTGTGGCCTAAAGAAGTGACTGGAAAAGTCGCGTTGGAAAATCCGACAAAAATGTCGTCAACTACAAAAAACTGACTCAAGTCTCTATTCGCGTTTAATACTGTGTTCTTTAACACTATTGAGGCGTCTTCTATAACCGCGATGCCGCCACCATGATCTAATAGGTCCTCAACAATAAAATCCTGGTTTGCTGTGTTATTAAAGATAGTTGAGTCGACCATCGTTGCTTGCTGATTGCCTGACAGTGCTAAGGCGCCACCGTACCTGTTGGTACGATTTTGGAAAAACGTCGTGCGTTCAATAGTCAAAATACTCGGGTCTGCTAGAATGCTGGTTGAGGTAGCGAAAATGGCGCCACCTGGGCCTCCAGACGAAACGTTCGATATAAAACTACTATCGGATACACTCGTGTCGGTACCAGAAGAAATTTGCAGTGCGCCGCCTCCAGATGGCCCCATAGCGCGATTTCCAATAAAGGTACAACGTTCAATTTTTACAGTAGTTCGCCCGGTGCTCGTATTCAACACATGTACTGCGCCGCCGGCATTATTGTTAGCCGTATTTGCTTCGAACTCGATTCCTCGTAAAGTAACGGTTTCGCCGAGATTTATTTGTATAGCACCACCATTCGGGGCCGAGCCTTGCGTGATTTTTAGCCCTGACACTAAAAATATTTGATCGTCGTTTGGACTATTAAACTGAAAAATTCTATATTGGTCGTCGCCGTCTATTACGAATTTATCTGACCCAGGGCCACTGATTGTTAGGCTCTCTTCTATGCTCTGGAGGTCTCCGGCTTGTAATAAGATTCCATTCAAATCAGAATCGAATTTGATGGTGTCTGCTCCGACTCCAGCCTCACATTCATCGACGGAAATATTCAAGTTAGCCGCACTTATCGCTTCTCGTAAAGTGCAATTACCATTATCTGCCGGTAGCTCAAGATCTTCGTTGCTATTGACGGTGATAGTCGCGGCTTGCGTTAACCCTGGTATTGAAAGAGCGAGTAACGCCATAAACGCGAGTAATACAGCACAGCGAAGGGGTAAGTGTTTCATAAGCAAATAACCGCTACATGATTACGGACTGTCTTAATAGGTATACAAAAGCTCTCGTCGGCCAAGGCCGTGCTTTCGACAAGAAGATCGATATTGTCATGATCTAGACCACCGAGCAGAGGCGTCGCGTCTATTTGATTGGTGACGGTATTGCCAGAGGCAGAGTCGTAGAAACCGCTATTTGCAATGTCTGAACAAACTGGTGTGGCCAAGCCTAAGCAAGAGAAACGGAGGTTCCATAGTGCTATAGGATCATCAGCGACTGAGATACGATACGGAACCTCGTTCGCTCCTTCGGGTATCGTCACTGAAGCCGAACCAGAACTACCACCGGGCGACGAGTCTATGGCGCTGATAATAAACGTCACCCCACCTTGTGGAGCGCGTCCTTGTGATAATCTCAATTTGCCACTAATCGATAGTCCAGTTAGAAGGCTAAAGTTTATGTTTTCATGTGTTTGACCGCCGGTTAGCTGATCCGCGTTCGCTCTAATTGGGCTGGCCATAGTTAATGATGTTTGACTGTCGAAGTAGCCCAGCTCGAGATAATTTTCGCACTCAATTGGAGTGCTGGCGATTTGACAGGCATAGCTAACTTCCCACGTAGAGTTCGAGTCATTTGGTACGTTAATTAGAAATGGGTTGGACGTTTCGCCTTGCGCGATATTGATTCTTGTGTCAAAAAACGAGGAGTTGCTCGAGTCTCTGGCAAACAATCTGATATCAATTCCATTTACATCAGCAGGCGCAAACGGAGCGCTAATAACGCCGCTTATTGAGGATGAACTTAATAGAGCGAGATCAATATTAGTATGATTTTGGTTACCTATTAAATATTCGCTGTTCCCGATTGCTGTCGTTGTAGAATCAACCGCAGTTGAATCGTAATAAGCGGTTTCAACAAAATCATCGCATGCGCCGTTGGGGTTAATGAGTTCGAGGCAACGATAACGAATGCTCCATGACTCTGAAGCGTTGTCAGGAACGGTAATAAGATAAGAGCCGCTATTCTGGCCTTCGTCAATAAACCCTGGAACTTCGGGTAAAATACTAGTCGCACTAAATTGGTTGGCACTAATACGAAAATTCAAACCATTAGTCGGTGCAGTAAACGGTTCAGGCATGTTTACCTGCCCACTAATGGTAATGCCTGTGATAATCGGAAACTCCAGATTAGTGGTGTCTAAAGAGCCATCGATTAGTGTGGCGTCTTCGACGTTTAAAACTGATTCGTTCACTGTTTTGTAATTTCCTCTACCTACGATATGCATACACGGTTCTGGAAAGTTTGTGGCAAAACATTCGTAGCTCAGCCGATATTGCTCATCATCGATGAGGCCGTCTAGTGAAAAGGCAATTAGCACGCTGGGCATTGCTTGCGCTTGAGTAATTGTTAGTAGATGCTGTCTACTGTGTGTACTATCAACAGAACTGGCTCTTAGAACAATTTGCATACTCCCCGTTTGAGAATAGGGCTGTGGTAATCTCAAACTTCCGTTGATACTCCCAGCGCTCGCGCTACTAAAAGCAGATAAAAAAACGACCGCTAATGCGACTTGTTTTACCAACAGCGTATTCATAGTAGTTTCACTGAAATCGAATGTTCGTTGTTTCTGTCAAGAAAAACGATTACATTGCCATCCAATATACCGTTTCAAAATCGTAGTTTTGAGTGCCTTGTAGAAGCGCGCGTGGAGCTAAGTATTCATGCTGTGGCGTGTGACCAATTTCACTGCGAGACAATGGAACGAGCGCACTATCTTTAGATTGAAAACGGAAGTCGCGTAGCACGTGTCCATCCGACTGGCGTGTCACCGTCAGCTGATAAGAATGATTTCCTGATACTAAGTCTGATTCAGATAACGGCAACACATTTGCTTCTTTGTCTCTATCATGGGGTTCGAAAATCACTAGATTCACATTGTTTATTTCGCCATTTGAGGTCAAAGAGCCACTGGTTTTCTTGCTGTGGCCTATGATTTTTTTATCACGTGTAAGGGTAGCGATAAGCTGATCCCTGCGTTTGCCCTCAGGTAGGTCACTTAACCCGCTCCACATTCGAAAGTTCACGCCCTGGTAGTCTACGTTATTAGTGAAGTTGCGAGTTTGCACAAAACGTAAGTAGGCTAGCTTTTGCCAATCGCCGTTATAATGGATTTTTTGGTTTGTAGCGAAAGGGTCATTAGACTTTTCTTGATACGCCGAGAATTTGAGACGAGTGGCGATGACATCGTTAATCTTGGTTTCGATCACATAGTCGCCTACGGCAAGTTTGGCTCGATTTGTGCCTTTCATTCTGATGCGGGAAAACGCGTTATTCTCCGCTATGAGCCTGGATGACTGAGGCGTAAACACTAAAACACTTTCGCCTGACGCCGACATTAGTGTCACTTCAATGTCCGACCCCTCAGGGGTAAACATGAGATCTAAATCTAGAATGTTAAAGTACCCGGTTGGATACATATTCGCTCTGAGCAATGACGTTATTTCTACCGCTGGTTTAGCATCATTGGCGAGAGTCGAGTTAGAAATTCCAAATGTAAGCCAACACAAAACAAGTATGACAAAAAGAGAACGACCGCGACTCCTAGAGCTAAGGTTTCTTGAATTCATTGTGGTTTTCCTATTTCTTAATGGTATGTGAGGGCGCGTCTTTGTTTTTTTTCGTTTGGTACTCAGGTTTTGCCAATCTCGAGAGTTCATACGCCACGCGTCATTACATTCTCGACACCGAGTTTTCAAATTAGAAACAGCCTTCCGCTTGCATACCAAACTCTATTGATTCCAGCTCTAGTAATGTGTTTTGCATGTCATCCCACTGCGGCCCACATTCTCCATAAGTAGACTCGCCAAGAGCGACATCGGGTATGCCCGGCCAAGGTGCCTGCGACTGTTGATGTGATGTCCCGGTGCCTGTTGACGATGACGTATCGCCTTTAAGACAATCGTCCCAATCATCAAATTGGCTTTCAAAACGCAGTGTTAGCTCCGCGTAGAGCTCGTACCACGGCCCACAATCAAAGTCTCTGTCATCGCCATTCGCTTGAGGGCCGCCGTTAACACTGCCTACGGCAATTAAGGCGGACGCTAAACGCACTTTTTCTTGTAAACTAAATTGTTTTAGGTGAGATGAATTGCGAACCGCATTACAAATTTTAAGCGGCGTAAGCGTGGGTGGTAATTTGCGAAACTCTATCAGTCGACTAGCTAATTCAGTATTGGCAATTTCAAAAAACTCAGCATCGTTTTTAGTTATCATTAGTTTTGTAACTACATCGTCGATCTTGATGCTTACCTGCCATAATTGTTTGGCGACGTTATTTGATTTTCCATTGCTTCGATCATCGGGTTGCGCGTAGCCAGGCCTAAATGACAGCGATAGTAATAAGATTAGTGTGCCAATGACGGCTTTTGAGTGAGTAAGGTTCATATTTTTTCCAGTGTTAACTTGTGAAGCATTAGTGAGATTCTTCGCCTGTCTTAAACCAACTCTTAGTACACGTTTTCCGAATCGTTTAATAAACTGTTTTATGCTAGCAAGTGGCGACAGTGGGCAACAACTGTCCATATGGACAGTTCAATGAGGTTTTACAGTTAGCGTGGTCAAATTTCAGCCGATAAATGATCGTGATTTCTAATATCACCGCAGTTTGAAAACGAAGGTATTAACAGCAAGCTGTCCTTATGGACGGTTGCTTTTAAAAAGAATGCAAGCTAACTTGAGAGTAGTTATCGACTTTGAGCCATCGGAAACGGGTATGTTGAAGCACAAAATTTTGATTCTTGATGATCATCTGCTCTTTGCTGATGGTTTAGAACTCATGCTTTCTGATATCAACGCAGATATAGAGGTAGTTCGCTGTACAAAGGTGAGTACTACTTCGAGTAGTTTGGCGCAGTTGGAGCAGCATGATCTGGCAATTGTAGATTTACATTTACCTGAACTAGACGGATTTAGCTTTCTAAGGATGCTGCGAAAGAACAATGTGCACTTAAAGACGGTAATTGTCTCAGGCACCGACTCGCAAGCGGAAATTGAACGCGCTATCGGCTTAGGCGCGTCGGGTTTTATATCGAAAGATTCGAGTAAACAGGAAATGCTATTAGGTATTCAATCGGTTCTCAACGGGCGGCGTTTTATTTCTCAGAAATGGGCCGGGCGAATTAGCTGGCCTCTGCGAGGGGAGGATAGTACGAGCAGCGCGATGGACAAAGTTGGCCCTCGCCAATTGGATGTTCTAAAAATGATGGCGGATGGATTGCAGAACAAACAAATAGCCGCGGTTTTGGGTATTAGTGTATCGGCCGTTAAGTCGCATATTAAGATTTTATTTAATGCTTTGAATGTAAAAAATCGCTCCGCGTGCGTTAAGGAAGGAATACAGAAAAACCTTATCTAATTAAGCATACATAACTGGCGTGTGCAAACTTGCAATGTTTGGCGAATTGCGGATGACTCTCAAAGGTTGGTGATATTTATTTAAATGAGAGTAAAATCGATAGACTCATGACCAACCCAAATGTTTTGTTTCAAATTAAGAAGCGCAAAGCTCAAGCGCTGACAAATCGACGACTACCCATTCCGGTTATAGTTGTTATGGCGGGTCTATTTGCTTATTTTTTTTGGGAAGCGACGCCATATAAGGTGATCTATCTATGGATCCTGCCAAATTTACTTATAGTTTTGGTTCGAACGATTTGGGTGAACCCATTCTATGATCGAGTAGAAATTACAGAGCAAAATGTGAATAGGCTATTAGTAGGGCATGTTCTCAATGTGTTTATGTCGGGATTAATATGGAGTGTCACTCTTCCCTTTTTCTTTGTTCCGGATAATACCCAGTTGCTGTTCGCCTTTTTTTTTGCGATGTTTGTGATAGCGTCTTCCGCTTCGATTTCTTTCGCATCTTACACTCCCGCATTTATGGCAAACTGGACGCCGTTTGTAGTTTCACTTAGTGTGTTTTTCTTCTCAAGCGATGGTGAAAACTATATAGAATATGGATTGGGTTTTTTGCTATACAACCTATACACGGTCTACCTTTACAAGCGAACTAATGCGGAGGTAACTGGCTTGATTACTACTCAGCTGGAAAAGCAACTCTTAGCTGAAAGTCTGGAGGTTGAAAAGAAAATTGCGGAAGACTCTGTTGCCGATAAAAATCGGTTTCTCGCCTCCGCAAGTCATGACTTGCGTCAACCGCTGCATTCAGCTGGTTTGCTACTTTCGGTACTCGGCGGCCACTTGGAAACAGATGAATCTAAACGCGTGCTTGACGGCGTGTCTGTGTCATTCAAAGCACTTAATGATTCGTTTCATAGCTTGCTTGATGTTTCCAAGCTCGACGCAGGCGTTATGGAAGTAAATAAACAACATTTATCATTAAGATGCGTAATCAATGATGTCTATTCTCAGTTTGAGCAAACGATAACGCAGAAGAACCTGGCTTTTAGTATTTGTGAGCGGGATGTCTTTGTATTTACGGATCCAATCTTATTGAGCCGCATTTTAGGCAACCTTTTGTCTAATGCAATTAATTACACTGACAGTGGCTCGATTAGTCTGTTTTGGCAGATTCAGCGCAATAACAATATCGTAGTATCAATATCTGACACGGGCGCAGGCATACCCAGTGAAGAAATAGAGAATATTTTCTCTGAGTATTATCAGTTACATAATCCCGAACGCGATCGTAATAAGGGTTTTGGTTTGGGTCTGGCAATCGTTAAAAAATTGTGCGACTTGTTAGACATAAAACTGACCGTTGAGTCAGAAGTAGGCGTGGGGACTGCGTTTAGTTTTACCCTAGCGGTGGGCGACAAAGAGAAAGTTGTTGTGCAGGAGCCTCACTTTCTAACGCAACACGATTTAACTAAAAGGAAGGTCTTGATAGTTGACGATAACGTACGTGTTTTAAATAGCATGACGGAAGTATTAGAGCTTTGGGGGTGCGATGTTTTTTGCGCCGAGTCGGGTGATGCTGCTGTCGAGCTTATTAAGAATTCTAGCCTACTGCCAGAGGTAATTATCGCGGACTATAGGCTCAGGGATAATCAAACTGGCGTTCAAGCATATGAGTATATTTCCGATGAGTTTAACCTCGATGTGCCCGCTATTATCGTTACAGGTGATACCTCACCAGATCGACTAAGGGAAGTTACCAGTAGCGGTCACCAAATTTTGCATAAACCCGTGGCACCTGAACAACTCCGAGGCGCTATTTATAGCGCGCTCGAGCATTTTGATGAAATGACCCTGCTATAGACACACATGTTTTTAAAGGCACTAAGTCATCACCGTACTGGTCGATGACCCTGTTTCAGAGCGAATTCGATCCTGATATTTTAGCTATGGGTATCGATTTTGGTGACGGTAGGCGACGTATCTACCAAAAAACTGAGTTTCATTATGTACGATGCGTGCGTGATGAATGAAAAGACAAGCTTCAATGCTAAGGCGATAATTTTTTTAGCTATTAATAATCTCAGATTAGCAAAAAAATACAAATCACAAGTAATTTGGAGAAAACATCAATGCAGATAAGAGTATTTTGTGATGCATTTCTAATGGACAAAAATAAGACACTATTCGCGTTTCTATCAAATTGGTTACTGGTAGCGGCATTGCTGTTTGCAAGCATTGCAGCGTATAGTCACGACAACGTTGTGGTGATACCTATACTGGCCGACGAAGTTCAAAATTTTAGACAAACAGGTCGCGTCGCTAAAGCAGACACAACCAGAGAAGACTATGTGCCCTTTGGAACTCAGTCTGTAGACAAGACCACTGGCCTCTCTTGGCAGCCTAAAGATGACAATCTAGAATATACTTGGTTACAAGCTTGGGCGTATTGCGACCGTTTGGAGTTTGGTAATAGGATCGATTGGCGACTGCCTAGCGTCACAGAGTTACAGTCAATCGTGGATTATGGAAGATCGAGCGTACCTGTAATTGACTTTATTGCTTTCCCGACTACCAAATCGTCACGGTATTGGTCCGCGACCAACGGTGCGACTAAATCAACGTATGCTTGGTATGTTTCATTTAGTGATGGAACGGTAAGAACAACTGATAAGAATGAAAAGAATTTCGTGAGATGTGTTCGCGACGGTAGAGGTTTTCTTCTACCGTTTGATTTTCTTAACTAGAAGATGAGATCGAAGAATGAGATTACAGTATCAAATAATTCTGCTTATGACAGTTTTGCTTTTTAGTGAGAATATTTCTGCTGCCTCAGATGTATTGCTTGATAATCAAGATGGTTCGGTTACCGATATCACGACGGGGCTAATGTGGCAACGCGAGAGTGATAACGCAGCTCGTACCTATAATGACGCTAAAAGTTATTGCAATAATCTAAGCTTAGCTAGCCACCTTAATTGGCGCCTTCCTAGCATAAAAGAACTAACCAGTATTGTTGACTATAGGTCAGATAGTCCAGCAATTGGTAATGTGTTTGCTCAATCAAACAGCTCTACGTATTGGTCCAATACGCAGCGAGCTGATATGCAAGCAGAGTCGCGGGTCGTATTTTTTAGTACAGGTCGGGTAAACTCGTCTTTTAAAACAAACTTGGCTTTAGTTCGATGTGTTCGTTATATAAAGTGAGTTGTCAGCTTATGCAGTGTGGCGTTGACTTCTAATAAAGTAGCTCGTTTAAATGAAGGGTCATCACTTATAAAATTTAGTTTGTGAGGGAACTTGGTTCCAATGATATGGCAAGCAGGTTAAAAACTCGGTTTTGATAGCGTGTCGATTTGTATGAGAGTTGCATCCGAAGCTATCTAAGGTGTCGTCTATATAGAGGTGTTTTGCTCACTAAAGCACTCGCGGTATTGTGTGATTATGATCATTTACAGAGGAATCCGGTAGTTAGTTTGGATATTGCGGGGTTATGGTCGAATCCCCTTGGGGACGCCATTAAAAAAGCCTTAGCGCATAAGCGCTAGGGCTTTTTTAATGGCCATTCTTAAGGTATTTGGTGCGAGCCCCCGGTTCGACACAAAATTGCTTGGAGCAATTTTGAACTGCCACAGGCAGCCCAAAGGGCGAAGCGCATGGATGTGCTGAGTATATTTGTCAGGAACAAAATTGGACAGCCAAAGGCTGGTCGCGTAGCGATTCGTATCAGAGGGTGCCAACACTTATGCTTAAGGAACATATAAGCACAGCCTTAGGCAGCCCCGAAGGGGGGAGTCTCACGGATGTATCCAAACTATGCGGGCCACGGAAAGATTAAGTCGGACAGGTCGCCAATCTTGCTTTCCCGGTCAAACTAGTTACCACATCCGCTGTATGCATTTGTGCAACTTGTTTGAAAAATAACTTCCAAATCTGGATTATAGCCGCTGCCTTCAATTTGACAGTTTGGTCTACGTGGGTCCGGGTTCACTGGGTCATCTCGCCAATCCAAATCGAGGAATAGTAGGCCTTGAAATGAACTCAGCGACACAGATGCTGGCGCAATGCAGTCGCCAGCGGCCAAGGGTTCGGACCGAAATGCTGGCCTTGAACATGAGTCAGGAGAAGTTCCGGGGATGCATTTTCGCCACCCTGATAATATGTACTGTCCATCACTAGGGTTAGACGAAGATATGCAGATCTGGTTCACCTCGACGCAGCTAGAGAAAATTTGCCCGAGCGCTATTTGCGCATTGTCGCCACATAAGCCATTGGCAACCGTCGAGACAGACGCCGGAACGTTAATCACGTTAACAGAACTGGACATCTCATACCTTACTATCCCCCTCGCTAAGATTAGCGCCGTGGCGCTAAACTCGGTATTTTCAGTCGGGCCTGGGTCATAGCTGATGCTACCAGAGCGTTGGTAGATTGGCGGCGCAAAGGGCGTTTCAGGGTTGCTGCTATTCGGTGAATTGATGGTCGAGCACTGCAGTAAGCCTGCCGAGGGTCGACCAGTCCAACAAGGTTGTCTGGTCGGTATTTCCCAGGTAACCGTAATCGGATCCTCAGGGCAGATATGGCTGGGTGTTGAAACAAGCTCAGCCCTCCAAAAGCCGCTGCGGTCAACGATGCACGCAACTTGGCTTGCGCCTAAAAATAAGATGACTGTTGCTGAGCGCACTAAGCTATGGCAACGCATGCTAAGCAATTTCATGACTCCCTCCTTAATATCCTGAGATTCGTTTGGTATTAGCTTGGCTTGTTATCCGCACTCGTTATTAGAAGACACGATTGACGCTATGTTTGGGCGAATATTTCCGAAAAGGTTGTTGTCTCGCCCTCTGAAGCCAAACGCTACTTCTGTGTCGGGTAGCCCGGAAACATCAACGCTTAAGTCATAACTTATCGTCTCATTTGGAGCGACAATACCAGTCGTTATCGAGTTGGTGGTGACCGGCAATGTGGGCGCGTTGATAACAGAGGGAATAGTCCATAGTTGAAATTGATCGACTACGTCAAAGTTATCCGTTGTGTCGTTTCTAATGGTCAGCAAAATTCGTATTTGACCGAGTTGCGAAAGGGGCACTTCCGGTGTGGTTTCATACCAGTTAGTGTTTTCAAAAAACTGCGGGCAGCTCAACGAACTTTGAGCATGGCTTGGCAGCACCACAGCCGCAACGATTGGGCTGGTCCATATGGCGAGTGAGAAATTTCGGCGAGAAATTAATGGTTTTTCGACTGTTTTCTTGTTGTTGATGCCCATCGTCTTATGTTCCTCCTGCGTATCCCATTTCGAAAAAGTTCCAGAGCATGCTACGCGTATTAAGCAAGGGCAATCAACTAGCCAAAAGCTTAGGCAAAGCG
>CALKRK010000226.1 GCA_937989675.1 uncultured Arenicella sp.
AGTATCAGAAGGGTCAATCGAGACAATGTAATCTTCTCCAAATGGCACGCCTGTAAACAGGTAATCACCATTCGCATTAGTCGTAACCGTAGAGCCAACTTGAGCACCGCTGCTGTCAGTCAAGGTGAGTACAACACCCTCGATACCAGCTTCGCCAGGGTCTTGTATGCCATTATTATTAGCATCCGCCCAAACTCTGTCACCAATCGCGCCTTCATTCGGCTCTGGGATATAACCAAAATCGATGTCTTTGATTGTATCTCCAGCTTCAACGGTCACCGGCTTCGGATCTATTCCACCCGCACCAGCGGTATTATCCAAGTCAGCAAGTGGTGTTCCAGCGCCGTCTATGACATTAACGGTGTAGTCGTCAGGAGACACATTTTCGAATGAGTAGTTACCATTAGCGTCTGTCGTCGTAGTCGCAACAACCGTTCCTGAGCTATTGATAAGCTGAACGGTAACACCAGTAATACCAGACTCTTCAATGTCTTGAATACCGTCTAGGTCTTCATCAAACCAAACAGTGCCTTCAATGCTTGCGGAATTGGCGTCAACAAAATCATTATTGGCATCAATTTCACCGTCTTCCAACGTTACCGGAATTAGGTTATCCAACACGCCAAGTGGCGCAGTGCCATTAGCGGCATCGCCACCCGTATCGGGAGAGGAATCACCATCATTGACTGAACGCAGACCTGCTGGGTCGATTTCAACTAGAACATAATCGCCAGCTGGAATAAACGTAAAGCTGTAGTCGCCATTGGCGTCGGTCGTTTCCTGTGCAATCAAAGCTCCATCATCTGGATTTCCATCGCCATTGGGGTCAGAGTAAAGCTGAACAACAACTCCGCTCAAACCGGTATCTCCAGTACCGTCACCATCGGTATCTTCAGAGACATTACCAGTGATGGCGTTCGCAACATAACCAAAGTCTTGATCTAAATTACTAATTCCGCCTGGCAACGTTAACTGAGCCACATTGGGTGATCCACCGTCAGGGTCGGCCGTATTGCCAGCATTAGCCGGCGGATTTAACACGGTAATCGTGTAGTCCTCGGTACCAGTTGTGCCTGGGATACCCGTATCGCTTGGATCTGGGGTAACACCGTCAGCAAGAAAACCGTCTCCAAAGAGGTAATCTCCATCTGCATCGGTCGTCTCAGTGCGGCAAGTATTTGGTGTGGCGTCGTTATCATCTAAGTCGCCGCAAATTTGCATAATGATTCCAGCAATACCTGGCTCTCCGGCGTCTTGGACGGAGTTGCTGTTGGTATCTTCAAAAACTCGATCACCTACGGTTCCAAACGTACAATCGTAAACAAAATTTAAATCATCAAGAGCGCCGCTAGCGGTCATTTGATACTCAACTCGATCGAAACGCTCTAGAACCACGCCTCCAAACGCCGCTAACTCAGCCGCGGTGATGGAGTTATTCATCACGCACACTGCTTCATCGGCTGGTGCCGGGCAATTCGCTAGATCTTGTTCGAAAGGCCCAGTGGCCGGTAAACCATCGTCAGTTAGCTCAGCATGCGTGATCGTAACCGATACACCGGTCGAGGTATCTGTAAAGATTAACTGCGCAGCCAACCCTTCATAATCCACTAACGTTACACTGAATTCGGTCAATGGTGTTTCAAAATCGAAAATCAATCGCCCACCAGTTGGGTCATCAGGAATCCAACCACCTTCACCGACACCGCCCGTATTCGGCACACCACCACTGGCAGCTTCTTGAACAATAAGCGCATTACCCGTATCTGCAAATTCTAGATCAGGATCATTGCCGCCAGTAGTCGGAGCGGTGTTATAGACGGTTGCTATATTGGTACCACCACCGATTGCAGAGATCGTAAAGCCTTTACCAGCCACTAATGGGCTTGCCGTGTTATCCGCGCCACTAGTCGCATACTCACTGTTAAAGATAGTCGTCGAATTCGCGGTTGCTAAGGTGTATTCATCAAACGTAATGGTATTAACCGTGGCTGGGCAGATGCCTGGAGGCACGATACTTTGATAGCCAAAGTCTTGATCCAAGTTGCTTTCACCAGCCGCAATAACAATCGTTGATGTATTATCACAAGTCGCGCAAACCCCGGCTTCATTGGGGTCTACTGTTTGGTTAGTGCTGCTAGGCGGTGTAACCGAGACCTGATAGCTTCCAGCCGGTAAGGAACCAAATGAATAGTTTCCGTTGGAATCTGAAACTGTGGTTACTGCGATACCAGCACCATTACCTAAGTCAACACCGGCAGGCGGAAGCAAACTAACCGTTATAGCTGGAATGCCCGCATCAATACCCGGCTCATACACACCGGTTGTGCCCGCTGTGCTGCTATCGAAAAAGATAAGATCGCCAATTTGGCCTGCTGGCGCGTAACCGTCGATACCAGCATCAGTATCTGTTCCCGCAACCGCAGTAACTGTAGTTGGCTCGGTGCCTTCAGTTTGAATGTGGTTCGCAGGGTACTGTGGGTCTGTCTCATCGACATCAGCAACCGTAGTGCCAGCCGGTACACTGGCTGAATAATCGCCATTACCGTCAGTAGTCACTGTTTGTTGGCTACCATTCGAGTCGGTAATAACCACATCAACGTTAACTAAGTCTGGCTCACCTACGTCTTGGTCTCCATCACCATTAGTGTCGATGTAAAGATGGCCTGAAACTGTGCCCAAATTTGAGTAACCAAAATCCTGATCAAGGTTACCGCCACCCGCTGCTAGAGTCAGTTGACTGAAGTTCGGCAATCCGCCGTCTGGGTCAGCTGTGTTGGTTTGACCAGTAGGAGGATTTGTAACCGTTACTGTATAAACTTCCGCGCCGTCAGTAGCGGGCAGCCCGCCATCGGCAGGGTTAGCCGTTGTGCCATCGCCTTCAAAACCATCACCAAAGAGATAATCCCCATCGGCATCCGTGGTCTCTGTGCGACACGTATTGGCAGTGCCATTGTCGTCGTCTAAATCACCGCAAATTTGCACGATGATTCCAGCGATACCTGGTTCAACACCGTCTTGAACGCCATTGCCGTTGGTATCAGAAAAGATTCGGTCACCAATAACACCAACCGGTACATTATTTTGATAACCAAAATCTTGGTCATTATTAGTGGTGCCACCGCTCACGGGCACAACTGACATACTGTCGTTGCCACCATCAGGATCTTCGGTTTGAGCATGCCCTGTTGGGCCAGAAACCGTGACAGTGTAAGTTCCGTCAGGCAAGCCAACAAAGTTGTAATTACCGTTTGAATCCGTCAATTGAGTAACTGCCACACCTGGGCCTGCACCAATATCAACACCGGCAGGTGGTGTTAAAGTAACGAGTAGATTCGAGATACCAGGGTCTCCAGCACCTTGTGCGCCAAGCGTGCCATCAACCTCAAGATAAACAGTATCGCCAATCGCATTGCCTTGGAAATAACCATCATCGCCTGCGTCTACTGTAGAACCCGCAACCGCTGTCACCACTGTCGGGTCAGCACCATCGGTTTGAATAAAACCAGTCGGGAACTGCGGGTCGTTCTCGTCAATATTTACCTGTGTTGATCCAGGTGGCACCGATGCGGTGTAATCACCATTTGCATCAGTAGTTACAACCTGAAGATTCCCCAGGGAATCCGTCACAAGCACATCAAGGTTTGGAATATTCGGCTCACCCAAATCCTGGACGCCATTACCATTTGTATCGAAGTAAATATGACCAATCACTGTCGCGGGTACAAAATACCCAAAGTCTTGCTCAAGATTACCGCCACTTGTGGTTAAAGTAAGCTGGTTTGTGTTGTCGCCATTATTGCCTGGGTCATCCGTATTTACCGCGCCCACCGGTGGGTTAAGCACCGTAACTGAATACACACCTGCCGCTTGGCCAGTAAATAGGTACATACCCGATGCATTGGTGGTCAATGTCGAGCAGGTTTCAGCTGTGGTGTCTCCAGTGACGACAACGTTGTCGATAAAGAAATTTTCACCACCACCAAAAAAGTTCCCTTGATTTACTCGAATACGAACAAAGACAATAGAACTACCAAAAACTGGAAAAAGAGGAATCGAAGAAGTGCCTGTCGCGTTATCGATCGCAATGCCTTCAAAGGTGAGTAGAGTAGAGAAGTTAACACCGTCGGTAGAAGTCTCAACATAAACTTCGTCGCCCGCTTCATAAGCATCATCGGCTCCGCGCCAGCTAAATGAAAAAGTACCACTGGTAAAACCAGATAAATCGACTTGTCGCGTTAAGCTTGGCCCACCAACGGTGCCATTACCGCGCACACTCAGTTCTCCACCAGCCGTAACAAAGAAACCTTGGTTTCCATTGGTTGCTGTTGCTGCCGAGTTATCGTCATTAACTTCAATCCAGTCACTGGCCCAATCAGCCGAATTATTGCTATAAGAAACCACACTAAAATCATCAGCAGCAACCGGGCTGGTTACTGGCGTGATTGAGCAAAGTTCAACATCAATCCCAGCGATGCCGAGCTCGCTGGCGTCTTGAATACCATTACCGTTGGTATCCTCATAAATCGTGTCGCCGATTTGGCCAACTGGCACACCATTGGTATAACCAAAATCCTGATCTAAACGCCCATTGGCATTCAAGATGCTTGGATTCGAGATATTATCCAGAATAACCGGGTCGCCATTTTCTGCATCCGGGTCAAAGGACTGCACATAACCCGATGGTGGAATAACCTCTACCTGATAGCCACCATTAGTTAAGTTAGTGAATAAGTAGCTGCCATTAAAGTCTGTAGTTGTGGTAATCGGCTGGCCTGGGCCCTGCCCTAAATTCACACCAGCTGGCGGGGTCAGGATAACGGTGATATTTTCAATACCAGGCTCACCTGGATCTCGAACACCATCACCATCTAAGTCTTCAAATATAGTGTCACCAATAAAGGCCACGTCGGCACTTACTGAACGAACGGTTGTACCTACGTCTACCGCTGGAGCCGCGCCACTGGCAGTATTAGGGTCTTGCCCCCATGCGGCCGCTAGAATGGCCTCACTGCCATCACAAACAAACGCCAACATACCACTTTGATCGCCGTCAATATTAGCCGGTACATTATTCGGTGTATCACGACCACCATCATATAAGCGAGCGCTATCGAGACGCTCTAAGGTGAATTGATAGTCAAACGTTCGACCAGTATTTGGGTCAGTATTGGCACCGCCGTCGCCAGCCACATCTACGCAGATTTCGTACTCAGTGTCGCTAGGATCAATTAAGTTATCGGCAATTAACCAAACCGGCGAACCATTTTCGCCTATTACTGGCTGCGTAGAATTCAGGATATTCGAAGGGATAACACTCAATGATCCGTCACTGGGGCCCTGTATTCTGGCGCTTAGGTTTTCGCCAGCGCCTGTCAACTCGCGATATTCGACGCGAATTGGATACCAACCTGGTTCTAAGTTGGTAAAAGTTCCCGAAGCCGTCGTTGCGCCATCGGTATCATTATCAAGGATTTCCACCCCATTTATATCGATTCTGGAACCGTCTTTCGATGTAGTTTCAAAAGTGTAAACACCCGCTTCATCAAGCAAGATAAAACCGGTGTAAATCAAACCAAAATTGTCGCCAGTATTGCCGGAAAGGTCTATCGAACCAGACGTGCCACTAGCAGACACCGTGCCAGCAATATTAAAGGTTTGAGCAAAAGCACCGTCAAATCGAAACCAATTCAACAATCCATCCGACACGAACGCATCCAAATACGGTGCATCGCTGGATGGATCATCGCCTTCGGCGTAACCCACCTGAACGATGTTACCCATCAGTCGGTTAGAGGTCGAAGCGTGACCCCAGTCGTGCGCTGTATCGCCACCATCCGTTACCGTTAGCGCGCCAAAGGTTGCCGATGTGCCAGTGAAAAATTTTGCGCCCGTGCCCGCTGGAATAATTTGTGGAACCGATGTTTGCGGCGGCACTAAAATTGGAGTTTGAATGCCAGCCGAAGTCTCCCAATTAATCGTAAGTGGATTAATTGACGGGTTATAGAGATAAATTAGAGTCTCATCATCAAGCGGTGTAGACACTGGTTCATAATACGTATTGCCAAGCAATGCATCCGGGAACAAAGTAAACCAGCGAGAGGCATAATTAGAACACTCTTGCCCACTAACTACATTCACCTGAACAATGTCGGAGCTAAAGATACGCGCACCAGAACTCATGCCACCGGTGGTAATGCCACCTTGTTCATTGCGGCCAGCCACTTCAATTGTTTCGCCACGCTGAATAGTCACGGCATCGATATCATTGGCGTCTAAGAAGTCACCATCGGCGTTTGCATCAACTGAGATGGTGGTATTGTCATTACCAGCCATAATGGTAACGCCAACCCATTCAAATTCAGCCGCCCCGGCATCTTCCCCAACCGGCAAGGTGAAGCTCTCACCCCACTGGGAGCGCGGAAACAACTCAAAAGCACCCGCAAACAAGGTTCCTGACTGGCTGTTAGCCAAGTCATTAGGGTCATACGTGCCCGCCCACTGCGCGCGCGTTACATTAATTGTTTCTGTCGCGAAAATTCGGTCTCCACCATCTACCCCGTCTTCCGCTCGAGTTCCGCCACCTGTAATGGCAAGCCCTCTAACTTCGATGTCATTTAATTGAGTGCCAGTGTCTATAGACTCTTCAAAAACAACAACTTGCCCTTGAGTCAATACATCATCAGCATCCAGCGTAACGCCCGGAGCTGCACCATTACTCACATCACCATCGCCATAGACTCGAGTAGTCGCGCTCAATGAAGCGCCGCCCTCAGCAATGGCGTTTAAATCAGCTTCATAACCATCTTCCCAATGGTCAACGACAATAATCGAGTTATTAACTCGAACCACAAAGTCGGTGATAGTATTGATTGGTTCATCAGGGTTTGGTGGGCCAAATGCACCATTACACGACGCATCAGAACTAATGTCGTCAAGAAAATCCAGAGTGTGATCTTCTGGAAAGGGAACAAGAAATTCCTCGGTTGCATGAGCTTGAGGGGCCAAAAAAAGTAGCATCAAAGCCCAAGCAGACGCCTGCATTACTGTACGCATTTTTTCTATCATTTTCATTTTATTCCAACCTCTAGACCTAAATCGCACGCCGACAGCGACACAAGGGAGAGAGCAGCCGACATTGCGACCAGTTCCAACCGAACACCCTGCGGCACAGCAATGCAGCAGGAATCGTTATTCTGTTTTTCAAACATGAAACAACCCACCGTTTAAGAACGGCTATTTTGTGTAATAGCAGTGCCACATAAAGCTCATCACTGAAACCAACCAGAACTTCACGCGCGCGAGGACCGACCCAGAGGAATGCATCAATCCAACCCTACAAATATTTGAGGAAACACATGAATGGAGATACTGCGTTGCAAACATCCCACGCGTACCAAATTGCCCCCTCGGCTACCCAAGTAATACGGTTTGGGCCGCATTACTTTGATAATTAACAGTAAAATATCATCTATCGACAACCACCAACAATGACATTTCAGCCAATTTCACACGAATATACAATTAAGCAATTCGTTTAAAAACTGGCAAATTGTGTTTTTTTTCTTTACTTATCAATAACTTAAAATAAAACACAACAGACTAGAGCAATACTTAGTGATTTTTAGCTCACACTAAATATCAACCTATTGATCTATCAGTACAAAAATATAGCAAAAGCCAAGCGTATTAGGAAGCGACTTTAGTCGCCTCGCGAGCCCCACTTTAGCCAATAAAATCAAGCTTTTTCGAACAACTTGTACTGTTTCTATTGAACTTGAAGTACGTTAAAAAATAGCCTACCGCTATATGTTACGTCCAACACAGTTCAAATCGGCAAAAGATTCTTCCAAACGCGTTATGAAGTATTCTTCACTTTGACGCAACATCTTGCGCGGATCGTAGTATTTCTTGTTTGGTAAATCATCGCCATCAGGGTTACCAATTTGAGTCGCCACATAATCCTTATGCTCATCAAAATAATCCCGCAAGCCGGCGCAGAACGCCCATTGCATATCGGTATCTAGGTTCATCTTGATTACGCCGTAGTCAATCGCTCGACGAATATCTTCTTGCGAAGAGCCTGAACCACCATGGAATACAAAGCTGACAGGCTTAGTACCTGTTTCACCTATCTCATCGGCAACGAAGTTCTGTGAATTTTTCAATATTTCGACCGAGAGCTTAACGTTGCCCGGTCTGTAGACGCCATGCACATTGCCGAACGCCGCTGCGATTGTGAAATTATCGCTTATTTTGCTTAGGCGCTCGTAGGCGTAATAGACTTCAGAAGGGTGTGTGTAGAGTTTGCTGCTATCCACTTGCGAATTATCAACACCATCCTCTTCTCCGCCAGTGATACCAAGCTCGATTTCCAAGCCCACCTCTATTTTGCTGAGGCGCTCGAGGTATCGTTCACAGATCGAAATATTTTCTTCGAGGCTTTCCTCAGAGAGATCAAGCATGTGCGAGCTGAACAACGGTTTACCAAATTTAGCGTAATAGTCTTCTTGATATTCGATTAGATGATCTACCCAAGCGATGTTCGCCAATGAACAATGATCCGTGTGCAGGATAGCCGAGACGCCGTACATTTCAGCAAGCTGGTGCACATGGTGTGCGGCCGACAGACAACCTGCAGCTGACGCCTGCAAATTGTCATTGGCAAGACTCTTGCCAGCGTAAAAATGCCCACCACCGAACGACAACTGCACGATGACCGGAGATTGCACCTTAGCCGCGGTCTCCAAAATACCGTTTACGGTACTCGTACCTACGGCATTAACGCCCGGCAACGCATAACCGTTGGCTTTGGCATCTTCATATACAGCGACTAATTCTGGGCCATACAAAACGCCCGCACGAAATTTGCTCATGGTCTCTCCTCCACTAGCGAGTAATACAAACTGAACCACCAATCGCTCAACTGATACTAGAATTGCGCTTGAGGAACTCTGAGGCGCGTATTGTAAACCCAAGCGAATCGTTTTGTCGTTACAAAAGCGGCGTCAATTGTCAGATAGTCGTTATAAAACTGCATACTCACCAAATAAATAGCAAAGCGGCGGTGTGAATCATGTTCATGACCAACACCGCCGCTGCTTTTCCCCCTCAGAGGAGGAGAGAGGAGGAGAGAGGGGGAAACTTGTCTGTCAGCCGCAACCTACTGGCAGCTGATCATTTGCTCCTGCGGCACATTCGGCACTAGCTTAATGTCTGCAACAACCACATCCAATGCACCATCTGAACTCATCACGAACGCGCGCTGTAAATCATCGAGCTTGGCGTTCGCGCTCACAAAACAACCGAGATCAATCTTATAATTTCGGTAGTCACCCAACCTTGACTCAGCCAATAAGCCCGATATTTCAAATGTCTTATCGCAACCCGCACCGCAGGCAATGGAGAGATCAACAACGCCGGTTGGTGCAGAATCCACCTTCAATGCAAACGAGAGCGCAGAGTTATTACCGAGATATTGACTAAAATCCAGCGCATTCTTCGCGGCTAGCGATACCGTTCCAGGCCTAATCCCTTTCCAAGTTAAGCGACGCGCATCTTCCTGTGCCACTTTGTCGACCGACAGCAACAACACGTTTTCATCGTCAGCGCTGACCGCACGATTACCTGAAACAATCACCGCCTCAGCTCCGTCATCAGCCAGCAAGAATTGATAATCAGACATTTCGCGCGACACAAACATCCAAGACTCTTCGAGCTGGTCAGTGGCTTTACGTTCGGTACTTTCATCCAAGTTATTGCTGACTTCGCTTGGGGCGCCATAAGTCAAACCGTAACCATAGCTAAACAAGGGGTCATAATTCGCCTCACCAACATTCAATACCGCTTGTGTCACCGATTTAGGCCAGCTAAACGAAAGCTTGCCTTGAAAATCATGCTGCACCTTACCTTCTGCGGTTTGTAAAACCACATCCGCTACACCATTACCTTCTGAACCAGGTAACCAAGCAGCCACAAACGCGTTAGACGCATTCAGCTCTTTATTAGTCCAGAGCGGGCGACCACTAATGAAGATCGATACAACTGGAATGCCCTGCTCTTGCAAGCGTTTGAGTAGCTTTATGTCTTTCTTGGTAGCGGATTGATATTCGATATTAGTAATATCACCATGCCATTCAGCGTAAGGCTCTTCACCGAAAACAACCACCGCGACATCCGGCTTGCCGCCCGTAAATGAAGCATCGCCCCACACACCATCTTCAGCCAGCACTGCTTTACCGCCAGCTAACTCCACCTGTTCTTTAATACCATCCCAAATACTCGTTGCTCCAGGAAAGTCTTCGTTTTTATTGCCTGTTCCCTGCCAAGAAAGCGTCCAGCCGCCAGCTTGTTTACCAATGTTATTCGCCGCATCGCCCGCCACCAAGATATTGCTCTTTGGCGAGAGCGGCAATAGGCCGTCATTGTTCTTCAGCAAGACGAGAGATTTGCGCACCGCTTCGCGTGCAATAGCGCGATGATCAGCGTGGCCAATTAAGCTTAAATCGCCGACGTGTTTGCGCTTTAACACAGGCCCCGCATCAAACAAACCAGCGTGCAATTTAACTCGTAAAATACGAGTTACGGCATCATCCAAGCGAGCCATCGGAATCTTGCCGCTTTCAACCGCCGTAATGGTATTTTTGAGCATGGCCTTCCAGTCGCTCGGCACCATCACTAAGTCGAGGCCCGCATTGATCGTCGCAGCACAGCTCTCTACTGTACAGCCTGGCACTTGCATATGCCCATTCCAATCACCGACGATAAATCCATTGAAGCCCATTCGCATCTTTAATATGTCGGTCATGAGGTATTTATTGCCGTGCAACTTGTCACCATTCCAGCTATTAAAAGACGCCATCGTGGTCAACACATTCCCATCAAGTGCCGAGATATACCCAGCGGCGTGCACATCTACCAGCTCCTGCTCGCTAACCGCCGTGTCTCCTCGATCAATACCTTGCAGCGTTCCGCCATCACCCAAAAAATGTTTGGCCGTCGCAACAACGTGATTCGCTTGGTAAACACCCGGCTTATTGTTGTCGCCTTGTATTCCACGCACCATTTCACGCGCGTACTCACGCACAATTTTTGGGTCTTCCGAATACGATTCATAAGTGCGCCCCCAGCGGACATCGCGAGCTACCGCAACCGTTGGGCCAAATGTCCAGTCAACACCGGTCGCTGCAACCTCCATCGCCGTTGCCTTGCCTATTCGGTGCAACAACTCAGGATCACCCGCAGCGCCAAGACCGATGTTGTGCGGAAACACAGTCGCGCCATAAAGATTATTGTTGCCATGCACCGCATCAGAGCCCCAAATAATAGGAATTCCAACACGGCCATCTGACTCATCCATTGATGCTTGGTAAAACTCTTCTGCTAGATTCGCCCAATCTTGAACTGTCGCAAATTTATCATTATTCGGCGTAGTTCCACCGCCATTGAGCACGGCACCAAGGTGATATAACTTCACGTCTTCGGGTGTTACGTACTTGAGTTCCGGTTGAATCATTTGGCCAACTTTTTCAGGCAAGGACATCTTCTCAAGAATGGCCGCCGCGCGTGCTTCAATGGAGGCATCTTTTGCTGGGCTGAGTTTACGCTCAGGCCATAACTCGGGCTGCAGCCCATCAACCGCTAACGCACTGCTTGCTCCTTTACCATCGACTTCAACAGGCGCTTTTGTAGATGAAACCGGCTCACCGTCGCTCGCTTGATCCGTATTTTCACATGCCGATAACATCGCCAGTGCGAATAATGATGCAAGCCACGTCTTTGTTGTCTTTATCCAAACTCGATCAGTCATTGCGGTCTAATTCTCTAGATTTCGGTCAGTTATTATTAATTTTATTTTTATGCAGTTGGTCGTTACAAAAACAGGTAAAACTTTTACTGTGATTACTGCAAAATTGGAAAGAACCAAGAGCGCGGAAAATTTGCGGATACCAACTCAAAACTGTCCGGCGCGAACTAAAACCAAGAAACTAGGGGTGAACATGCTAGGCACAGCCTAGAACAAAACCGATTCTTTAGGCCTCCTCCAATCTCTTTGCTCTCCAACAAAGTGTAAGTAAGATGAACTTACGATTAAGCAACTCACAACCGTCTTGTGAGTCGCAACAAACTATAGTGAGTCGGATCAGATATGGCGACAAGATACGCGCATTGACCTGTATTTGAACGTTCAAATACACGTATTGTGGAAAGTTGAACGCCTCTGAAAGCCTTTCTCGCTATACTGCGTTCAAAATAAAAATGAGGCCGAAAAATGGCTTCTAGAAAGAGGATAACAGGTTGAATTCAAACACTATTTCTGAAAACAACACGGATCGCCTTGCCACCCTAAGTTGGTCCGAAAGACTGGGGTATGGTGCAGGAGATGCGGGGTTCAATTTCTACTGGGCATTAATTGGGGGTTATTTAGCTGCTTTTTATACCGATACACTCGGGCTTACCGCCGCCACGGCTGGCTCAGTCATCCTTGCCACAAAAATAATCGACGCTTTTACCGACCCTGTCATGGGCGCTGTTGCTGATCGAACGAACACAAGGTTTGGCAAATTTCGGCCTTACTTGATTTTTGCCAGCATTCCCATGGCCATCGTCTCGATTCTTGCTTTTACCACTCCAGACCTCTCGTATAGTGGAAAAGTCGTTTGGGCATTCGTAACGTACTCGCTCATGATGGTTTGTTACACCATTCTATCAACACCTTATTCCTCGTTATCTGGCGTAATAACCGGCAACGTTCAGGAACGTAATTTGCTGGTATCAGTCAGATTTATATTTGCCTTCGGCGCGTCGGCGCTCATTGGTTTGTTTACGCCCAAATTGATAGAGCTTCTTGGCAAGTCCGACCCAGAGCTTGGTTGGCAACTCACCGTAGCGGTGTATGGTGCAATTGCTGCTGTGATTTTTTTCGTCACTTTCAAGACAACTCGCGAACGCGTCAGCCCTCCTCCACAACAAAAATCAAACCCCGCCACGGATATTTTAGACCTACTTAAAAACCGCCCATGGCTAGTGCTATTTTTCCTCGCACTGATTCTGATGATCACCATTACGCTACGCGCTGGCTCATCTTATTACTACTTCAAATATTATGTTGACCGAGCAGACCTAATTGGCCCCTATCTTTTCTGGCAATCCATCGCATTAGGTGCTGGATGCTTTATGACGCCATTCTTAACGCGCTTAATCGACAAACGCACACTACTAATCGTCTTAATGGCGATCGTTAGTGTTTTATCGGTTCTCTATTATTTTGTACCAAAAGATCAAATCTGGGCGATGTTTACTTTGAATATTTTGATTAGCCTAGCCTTAGGTCCAAAATCCCCTTTAACATGGTCAATGTACGCTGATGCCGCTGATTACAATGAATGGAAAACTGGGCGCCGCGCAACCGCAATGACATTTTCAGCCGCCACCTTCGCGCAAAAACTAGGCAGTGCTGCCGGTTCTTGGGCGATGCTCATGCTACTGGCCTACCTAGGGTACCAAGCCAATGAAGCACAAAGTGGCGCATCACTCGATGGCATCAACTTTCTACAAACTGCCCTGCCCGGTATTTTTGCCGCAATCGCGGTAGTCGTGGTGCTGTTCTATAACTTAACCAACAAACAGCTTGCGCAACTCCAATCTGACCTTGCGGCAAAACAAAACAATTAAGTAGACAGCGTAGAAGTTAAGCCAGATGGAAAACAGCAGACACCAAGCTTCCTCCGAAGCACTAATAACGCGGCAAGATTCAAAATTAGAACTGCATTCGCCAACCGAAATGCCGCATGCGTCGAGCTTTTTGTGGAACGCACAGATGATGATTCAGATGAACTGCCGCGGTTACGCCACAGCCCAGTTTATGCAGCCTGAACCCGCCAAGTATGCACATGCTCCCAACCTTGAAGCGAAAACCTTCATGCAACCGGAGCAACCCTACTACGCGCATCACCCAGGGCGTTTCTTCTACATCAAGGATCTTGAATCGGATAATTTGTTTTCAGCCCCATTTGAGCCCGTTAGAGCCGAACTTGATGACTTTGTCTTTGTTTCCGACCAATCCAGCATTGGCTGGCAGGTTCGTAAAAACGGCATTCAAGTAGACATCGAGCTTAGCCTAGCCGAAGATCGACCGGCCGAGCTGTGGAGCGTTCGTATTACCAATCTAGACTCATCACCTAGGCGCATCAGCGTAACGCCATACTTCCCGGTTGGTTATATGTCTTGGATGAACCAATCTGCGGCTTATGACGATAAGCTGCAAGCGATCGTTTGTCGCTCAATAACGCCGTATCAAAAATACCCAGATTACTTTAAAAACAAAGACCTAAAAGACCTCACTTACTTGCTCGCAGCGACTCCCCCAGATTCATGGGAGGCACGCCAAAGCGCGTTTGAAGGGGAAGGAGGCTTGCATGCACCTTCGTCACTGGAAAACTCTACTCTATCTAACAGCGATGCACTCTATGAGACGCCCACCGCGGCGATGCAATACCAACTTGAATTAGCACCCAATGACACACAAGATTTGCGCTTTGTGTTTGGCCCCGCGCGTGACGAGCAAGAAATCTCTGAGATGAAGAACGCCTATCTGGGAAGCAACAAAGCCTATAAAAACGCCGTACAGAGCTATCAGCAGTACGTTGCTCAAAGCGATAGCCCAATAAAAATTGAAACTCCGGATGCTGAATTAGATAGCTTCGTAAATCATTGGTTATCTCGCCAAGTGTTCTACCACGGAGACGTGAATCGCCTAAGCACTGACCCACAAACGCGAAATTTTTTACAAGATGCGATGGGTGTGGGTTACATAAAACCAGAAACCGCTCGACGCGCATTTCTGTTGGCCTTGAGCCAGCAAAACAGCCAAGGCTCTATGCCGGATGGCATTTTGTTAAGCGACGAAGCTGAACTCAAATACATCAATCAAGTACCGCATATGGATCATTGCGTTTGGCTCCCGGTGTGCATGAGTGCTTACTTGGATGAAACCAACGATTACGCACTGCTCGACGAACAACTGGCTTATGCCGATACAGACACAACTAGCACGGTTGCCGAACACGTAAATCGAGCGCTGCGTTGGCTAAGCAAGCAAGTAGACCATCGCGGCCTTAACTACATTGAGCAAGGCGATTGGTGCGACCCAATGAACATGGTCGGTTATAAAGGCAAAGGAGTTTCTGGCTGGCTTACTCTCGCAAGCGCGTATGCCTGCAAGCTCTGGGCCGATGTTCTTGATCGAACCGGGCAAGACCAAGATGCCGCCGAGTTTCACGCCATGACTCAAGCCAGTAACGACGCCGTCAACCAACACCTATGGGACGATAACTGGTATGCGCGCGGCATTACCGACGACAACGTGTTATTTGGAACTCATCACGATACCGAAGGGCGTATTTTTCTCAACCCACAGGCGTGGGCACTATTGAGTGGTGCAGCAAACGCAGACCAACAGGCCAAGGCAATCAAAGCCGTTGAAGAACAGCTCGAAACACCATTTGGGGTTCAGATGTTAGCGCCTGCATTTACTCATATGCGAGAAGACATCGGGCGCGTCACTCAGAAATACCCAGGCTCAGCCGAGAACGGCTCAGTTTATAACCACGCTGCTGCGTTTTACGTTTATGCGCTGTATCAAATCGAAGATCAAGATCGAGCTTACCGACATCTTCGGCAAATGCTGCCCGGGCCAGATCAAGCTGATTTACTGCAACGCGGCCAAATCCCCACCTTTATTCCAAATTATTATCGCGGTGCCTACCAGCAACACCCGCGCACCGCAGGGCGCTCTAGCCAACTATTCAACACCGGCACAGTGCACTGGGTTTACCGTTGCCTGATTGACGGTTTGTTTGGTGTGCAAGGCTCACCTGAAGGCCTAATGCTAAATCCGCAACTGCCTAGCAATTGGCCAAATGCGAGAATTGAAAGGCAATTTCGCGGCGCTACATTTAACATTTCAATTAGCCGAGACGACACAATCAGCTCTACAATAGTCGAAGTGAATGGTGAAGCAATTGCCGAGCCGTTAATTCGAAACATAGAACCAGGCGCGTATTATGACGTAACAATACGTGTTGTAGGAAAGAACAAGTGAAAGCTAATTTGATTGTTATTATGGGCGTCAGCGGTTGCGGCAAGTCTAGTGTTGCCAGCGCGCTGGCAAACGAGTACGGCTACGACTTTGTCGAGGCAGATGACTTCCATCCTGAAGAAAATGTTGCTCATATGGCGAGCGGTCAAGCGCTAACCGATGCTATGCGCGCGCCGTGGCTTGCTTTGTTGAGCGCACACTTAAAACAAGCCGCGCGCGCGGGAAAAAACTGTGTAATGTCGTTCTCAGGATTACGCCGAAAACACCGCGCGCAAATCAGAGACCTACCATTTGATGTGTTGTTTATACATCTCGAAGGTACACAAACGCTGATTCGAGATCGTATGAATGCCAGGCAAGGTCACTTCATGCCGCCAAGTCTACTCGATAGCCAGTATCAAACATTGGAAAACCCACTTGGAGAGAAAAAGACCCTGGGCATCGATATCGATCAGCCGCTTGATGCCGTAATCGAGAAAGCGAAACAATTAGCTAACGATGCTCTAAAAATTTCCGTATAACCCTGCCAACCACAAAGGCAATCAATGACTCTATTTCGATTTACAGCCGCGTTTTTACTATTAGCCTCTAGCAACGTATTCGCCTACGACGCCCCCTATGCTGGCACCGCGCCAACCATTGATGGAGACGCAAACGAGCCAGTCTGGTCGAATGCAAAATGGGCAAACATCGATCAACTCACACTCGGCACACAGCCAACACCAGATGATTTCAGTGGTCGCTTTAAGGTTGTTTGGACCCCGCAAAAACTATATTTCTTAGCCGAAATTGTCGATGACATTCTTATCGACACTCATGCAAACCCGCTGAAACAATACTGGGAAGATGACACCTTAGAAATTTTCCTTGATCAGGATCTATCTGGCGGGAACCATTTGGATAACTATAACGCTTTCGCATACCACATCGCGCTCGACAATCAGGTCGTAGATCACAATCAAGACGGGCAACCACGATTGCTAAACAGCCATATTGAAAGCCACTGGAAACGTTCTTCTGGGCAAGACAATAGAATCATCTGGGAAGCATCTGTTGATGTATACCCCGATACATTCACGGACAAAGACAATACCGCCAAGCCTGTCAATTTAGCCGCTGATATGAAAATGGGATTTATGGTGGCTTACTGCGATAGCGACGGCCCCCAAGGGCGTGAGCATTTTATCGGCTCATACGACATACCTGCAGTTAATGGCGACAAAAACCGCGGCTACATCGACGCTAGCGTGTTTGATACGCTTACCCTTATCGGGCCCGAAAGGGGAAAAACAGAACTAAAAAAATGACGCTGCTGCTCGGCCCTA
The DNA here is from genome assembly GCA_937989675.1 of uncultured Arenicella sp. Lineage (GTDB taxonomy): Bacteria > Pseudomonadota > Gammaproteobacteria > Arenicellales > Arenicellaceae > Arenicella. Next base: position 17,422 of record CALKRK010000226.1, read on the forward strand.
TAGCGCGAGATAAATTTCTAGAATTTAGAAAAATCTAGGTATTCGAATCACCTATCTCCGCTAGTTTCTCCACATACGCGCGCTTGGCATACCAACCAAATAGCAAAGCCGGCACACCGAAAATTAACGGCACAGATGAAACCGCCCAGTTCAAGTTCTCATTGCCGTAAACATAATCTGAGAGCATGCCCGGCGCACTTGGCCCGATAATCGCTCCAGACAGGCTCACCAACATGTAGTAAAGAGCTACCACTTGAGCACTGATATTAGACGGCGTTATGTTTAGCAACGCCGTTACCCCAACAGCCGAAGCCAAAGCCTGCCCGAAAGTAGTCACCCCCAGTATTCCAATCGCAACATAAGGGTTAGGCATCAAGGTTGCGATAATTCCAGTCGGCACCAAAATGGCAACACCAGCAAATAAAATCAGATACGGTGCATCCGCTCTTCCGCGCTTGTAGAGCACATCAGACAACCAACCCGCAAAAAACACTGTAGCGGGCCCTACGACCAACAAAACCACACCGTTGATGGAGGAATATTTTTCACCACTCCAACCCCAGGTGCGCTCGAAAGTGGCTGCTAGCCAGCCTTGGCTGTACGCGACGATGATCATAGCGCCGGCCAGAGATACAATACCAAAGAAAGGCGTTTTGTTTGCGCCGACAAACTTAAACATTGTGCCTAAACCAGACTTTTCGCTGTCGGTTTCTTTAACTTGCCGAGGTGGTTCCTTGGCAAACAAAAATGCCAAAGCCATAAGCAAACCTGGTGCCCCAAACACAACGAACACAAACTGCCACGGCTCCAGCACTCCCACAATCGGTAAATTAATTTCCGGTATGGATTTCGCCCAACTCAACACGATGGCGGCAATTATCGACGCAATGCCGCCGCCAAGCGATAAAGCCATGGTATAGAAAGCGATAGGTTTGCCACGACGATCTGGTGGAAAGCTATCCTTGATCATCGACATCGCACTAGGATTAAGAGAAGCTTCTCCCACACCAACGGTCATGCGCGCGATAAATAGATGAACGAAGCTTTTTGCTAAACCGGTAGCCGCCGTAGCAACCGACCAAATACTAATCCCAATCGCCACCACAAAGGTGCGCCGCTTATGGTCGGCGAGCCAGCCAAACGGTAAGCCGAAAATGGCGTAAACCAAGCCAAATGCTAAGCCCATCAACAAACCCACTTGCGTATCACTTAAGGCTAGGTCTGCTTTTATGGGTTCTACCAACAGCCCCAAAATATATCTGTCGATGTAAGACAACACGTAGGCGGCTGTCAATAACACAACCATAAACCACGCATGTGTAGAGCTCGGATACCGAGTAGATTCGTTGTTTGGCGTGCTCATATTAAGCGCCCTATGAGTCTTGAATATTGTAAATGACCACTAGATTTCCGTCGTGGTCGACGATGCCAACTTCTCGCCCATGGCGCCCATCGTGGGTCTCTAATGCGTCCTCGTGATACACCTTTAAACCTAAGGCTTTAGCGCCGCTAACCACAGCATCGACATCAGCAACATCCAATACAATCGCCGAACGACGCGGAAGTGCAGCTGCGCCCAATACCGGCTCAGTAACTTCGGTCAACGCCATCGCTCTTGGTTGCGACGGAGTACTTAAAATTGCGAATCGCATCGTGTGTTTATGATCAATTTCAAAAACGTCATAGGAATAAGAATCGGGTTCCGAATCTTTTTCAAACGTTAACGTCATACCGAGCACCGCACAATAAAACTGGTACGATTGCTCAAGGTTACTCACCGTAAAATTAGCGCGCTGAAATCTCACTACATCTTTTTGTTTCGCCGACATATCTGGCTCTCTCCTACTACTATTATTTGTTTCGCGTGGAGGTCACAACAACCTCTATTCGCATCTATTAAATATAATGTTATACTTATATAACATATAAGCGCGCAGGATGCTGCCGTTTTGTTCAACTAACTCTCAATACAGCACTTTTATTTGGCCAACCTTATGAACCAAGAATATGATCGCATTCGTAATATTGTAAAACGCACCACACTTTTCGTCAGAGACATGTCCGCCTCTAAACAGTGGTACGAATACGTGCTCGGCATGAGCGTGTTCTATGACAAAGAGTTTATCTTGTCTGGTACCGGCTTGGCCGCTGGCAAAGCTGGCGATAAAACACACCTTGTTATTCTAAAAGCCGACGACCCTGAGATTGGCATGATTGGATTATTACAGTGGGTCGACCCGCCAATGCCAGCACCACCCGTTGAGTACAAACTCGGCTTCGGCAACCCCACTTTTGTCGTTGCATCAGACGATGCAAAAGAAACACACAAGCGCGCTGAAGAGCTCGGTACTAACATACACTCAGCTCCACATGAATGGTCTACATTAGGTGCTAATGGCAAAATGAAGCATTTTATTGGCTTGTCTTTATTCGACCCGGATGGCTATTTTTTCGAATGTAACCAGCTTGTTTCTGAAGACGATTGAGCCGTATTACAAATACGTTAAACCGCCAATGGTGCGTAGCGCGACGCCCGCAAGGCAACGTTACCGCCAACGACTTTAAGCTCGTTGAAACACAGATTGGGCAGTGCGCAGAAAATCAAATTTTATTGCGCACCCACTACCTCAATCTCGCACCGGTAATGCGGATGTACATGTCTGGCGAACCCATAGCTGGCGAAGCTGCGCTGGCCATCGGTGACGTCATACACGGGCGCGGCGTCGCCGAAGTCATCGAATCCAAGCACGCCGACTTTGACATCGGCGATATGCTACATGGGCAAATTGGCTGGCAAGAATACAAAATCTCTAGAGCGACCCCAGGCGAACGCTTTATTAAAATTCAAGCACGCGGTTTATCATACGGCCTAAGCCTTGGACCGTTAGGCATGACGGGCTATTCAGCCTATTTTGGCTTTGTTGCTAATGGTGAACCAAAAGCCGGGGATACAGTTGTGGTTTCAGCCGCGGCGGGCGGTGTTGGTTCGATCGTAATTCAGCTTGCTAAAATTCATGGTTGCCGGGTCATTGGTATTGCTGGCGGCAGCAAAAAATGCGCTGCCATCGCTAAATACTGCGATGCGACCATAGACTACAAAAACCAATCGGTTGATGAACAATTACGCGAACTCTTGCCACAGGGTTTGGACATCTATTTTGACAATGTCGGAGGCGATACGCTCTCAGCCTGCCTAGACAACCTAGCGCGCGACGCTAGAGTTGTGCTTTGCGGGTCAATCTCTGAGTACACGCTTGATCAACCTTACGGCCTAAGAAACTATACAAAGTTGAGGCGCGCCAACGCCAGTATGCGCGGCTTTTTTGTCTACAACCACGAAGCTCAATTCGAACAAGCCGAGCAAGCACTTGCTAACTGGCTTATCAATGGAGAGCTTGAGCCTGTGGTCGATGTCAGCCTCGGTTTCGAATCCATGCCAAGTAGCTTAGCAAGGTTGTATTCTCATAAAAACATCGGCAGCGCCTACTGCGACTTGCAAGTTTGCGAAGCATCAACTTAATCACTAAGGCTTCTGGCAAAGGCTACATCTCAGGTTTTGCATCTGCGGGTGACACTTGATAACAATTTACTAAAACCCACTTTAAATTCAGGCCAATTCTGTCCGCTTCTGGCACCGTAAAACTATAGCCGTGCTCCTTAGTTTCATCACCGATTTTCTCACTGAGATAAACAACTAAGGAGTCTCTCGCAAATGCACCTTTATAATTGTTAATTGGCCAATCAACTAACAACAAAGAAATACCCAGACGGCGCGAAGGCTCATCCGGTGTTGCAATCGTATCGAACCAAACCGAGCCACCACGATCATGCAGCTTAAAGTTGTCATAGCGCTCAAAAGGAATATTTCGGCCACCGCCTACTCCCGGCATATCGGCATAGCAGGTAAAGGGGCGCGTGCGATGCAAAGTGTACGGGCTCTTATCAAAGAACCCGAGCCAAAAAAACTGCTTACTTAGCGACATTGTCGCTGGAAATGCAGCGGCGCAACTACCTTTACTCTTTGCCGAAAAGTGTTCCGGGCCACGCTCCCATAAATACTCACATTTGACGCCGTCACCATTTTTTTGAATCATCGTCATAGCAACCTGATCAGACTCAAACAAATGCTCTAACGTTGCTTCATACAAGACGGCACCGGAATCATCGTGTTTTGCAATTTCGAACGCGAATGTCTCTGCGGTTGAGCGTTCAACCGTTAACGTTAGACGGTCATGTCGCTGCTGCAAATCTACGCCTCGCCGGCCATCAAAGTACGCTTGATTTGCATTGTCGTACACTCCAGCTAACATTTTTTGAATCACCCCATAATCGCGCTCAGACGCCTGACTATCTTGGCCTTGTGCGAACACAAACAGGGGAGTAAAACTCAAACTAAGAAAAATAAGAAGCCGCTTAATCATTCGAGCCACCAGCAGTATTAGATTCATAAAATTCGATGGCAGCACCTTCAGGTGTTCGCACTATCATCACTGAAGTTCCATCGACTCTTGAGAGTGGAAACAACCATTCCACCTTTCTATTCTTAAGATGCGCCTCAAGACCTGCAATGTTGTTAACTGGGAATCGAGTCAGACCAATTCCAAGATTCGGAAACGCTGCCCGTTGCGAGTAATCGTGCCCGGTAGCACCATCGAAGCGCAGCAACTCAATTGAACCTTCATTCGAACCATCAGGGCTAAGAATAATAACTTCTCGAGCAATATCGTCCGTCAAATTATGCGGCAAACCTAATACATTCGGACCTTCTTTTTCGCTTGCGGCGTTATGTTCCAAGTACCGTTTAAAACCAAGTACCTCTTCGAAAAACCATAGGCCTTTCTCCATATCGGCAACAATTTGCGTAGAGTTAAACGATCTGGACAAGGACTTAAGAGCAGGCCACCCTTGCAGCTGAGGTTCAAGGCGTTCTATCATAGCGATAACGAGCCCATCAGAGTTATACGCAAGCCACTCCCGTACTTTGTAAGGCCCGAATTCAAACTCCGAAATAGGCGCCCTCGCTTGCCAGCCCAAGCGCCGCATTTTCTTAGCAACAGCTTCTATGTCTTTGACCCTCACATTAATGTCAAACACGCCGCCTGTGTCCCAAGACTGTGAGTCTGGCCGCATCAGCGCTTGCTCGACGCCATCGAATTTTACCAAGCGCACAAACCCTCGCATGGTTCCAGGGTTCTGATAGAGCTGATACTCACCAGTCACCGATTTCTCTTGTGACCACGCATCCAGTTGGGCACGACTGAGCTCACCCTTATCAGTTAACTCCCATTCGGCGACTTCATTAAAAAACATTTCGTACTGCTCGAAACTCGACACGCTAACAACAACTTC
>CALKRK010000227.1 GCA_937989675.1 uncultured Arenicella sp.
TTTTATCTGATGTCACTCCGCCGTTTTTACAAGATGCATGCGTTATAAAAAAGAGCCGGCCCATTGATTTACAAAAGGGATTTTGCTGATGACTATTAATAGAGCTGGTCCTGTTACTGGCCAACCAAATTAGGCACCATAAAATGATTTCTTCGTTGGCTTATCTGTTCCCAGAGTTCTGTAGATTACATCAGAAGTATACCTAATGTTGCGAAAACCGGTGCCGCGCCAAGCGCTAGTGTTTTGCTTTGTTACGCGATATGACTAAGATGATTTTTAACCGCGAGATTTTTTTTACTATAGTCAATTTCTAAACCTTCTTTTCTTAATAAATCTGCGTGACCTTCTGTGCCGCCAGGGAATTTTGAAATTAGTTCTCCTTGCTTTTTTACAACTCGCCAATAACAAACACCATTGTCTTCAACCGATAAGGCTTGTAGCATTTTTGTGGTTGCTGCAGGGCATGCTGTTTGAACCTTAAAGTCTTGCGCAATTCTTTCTCTCAATTGATCGAGCGTAATAATTTTACCTTTAGGAATTTCATTTACGAGTGCTTTGACCGAAGCAGAAGATGGTTTAACCATTTTTCCTGAACAACCAAAAAACTTTTCCATCGTTTTAGGAATAACTTCAATTTTATCTTCCATAACCATCCTCGTAACTTAAATTCGCACAATAGTAGTGACCGCCAAACGCTCTAAGTATCAATTAAGCCCAGCTTTTATTCCAATCAAAATATCAGCGGTAAATCTAGCTAATTGATTACAAATCATATTACATCCTTCTCCTTCAAGTAATGCCTGCCGAAGTAGGAGCGCTTGAGTATTCTAAGGTCGTTTCGAAAGAATAGAGTTACTCATGCGGCCACTATTCGCAATACCAAGACTTCACTAATTCGCCACGCTCATGCTCGCCTATTGGGTACCAGCCGTAGCCCTGACTTAGCTCGGTGGTTGGCTCGGGTTCTTTATCACGATAAAAGGCCATGATGGATTCTTCAGCGCAGTTCTTTTTGGCGTACACGCGGCAGGTTTTATAGGCGAATTGCACTGCTCTGTGTAATCGTGCTTTTCGTAAGAAGTTGTGGCAGCCTGGTTGCCTGGATTTCTTTCTGGTAAAGCGTAAGCGTTGGGTGATTTCGTCTTTATTTATTTTGTAAAAGCGTATTTCTTTGCGATCAGACGCTACACTTGTGTTAGACCAGGTTGACGCTAACGAAACCAATATCAGCGCAGCGCTAAATAGAGTTGTTTTTACCAAGCACTTGTTTGCAACGCGATTATTTACCAAGAGCCGAGCCGCCATTTGGGTAAGTTGGGTGTGTCTTCAATGTCGGTTGCTTCGGATTCGATATTGCCATCGGAATCATTTTCTTCAATGTATTGCTTCGCGCCAGAAGAGTGTTCGAGCTCGATTAAATAGACTTGGCCGCTTTCCCGCCGTGACTCGGTTACAGTTGCGGTTCCGAATGGGCTGGTGCTGGCCTGTGGCTCCGGTTCTTCGGTGGCCGATGTGCTCGGCGCGATTTCAGATTGAGCTTCGGGCTCTTCTACCGCGGGTTCGCCTTTGGTGTCTTGGCCAAGTGAGGGCGGTGGTGCTGTTTGGGCTTGTGCTATCGTAGTTGAGTTGCACAAAGTTATGCCAACTAGAACTATGCTAGAGGTTAGCAAGAGGATACTGAATTTCATACGGCACTCACTCTCTCAGTTGATTTCCTATCATGGTATCATAATCGTTGACTTTCGAAAGCCGTATGACGTGCCGATAAATATTCTTCCCACCTAAAATTTAATCATTAAGTAACCTCAGGCGATTATCTCGCAAACAAACTCATCATGAAGCAACCTCAACTAATTTTGATCGATGGTTCGTCCTATTTGTATCGTGCTTTCTATGTGCCTCAATTAAAGCGCATGCAGACCAAACAAGGCCAGCCAACGGGTGCTGTGTTTGGCATCATCAATATGATTAAAAGTTTGATGGCGGATTACCCAGAGTCGAATATCGTGGCTATTTTTGACGCAAAGGGGAAGAATTTTCGTCACGAACTGTATGAAGAATACAAAGCTAACCGCCCGCCGATGCCAGATGAATTGCGTAGCCAAATAGATTACGTCCACAGAGGGATCAAAGGTATGGGGATACCGCTGGTTGCGATGCCCGGTGTGGAAGCGGACGATGTAATTGGTACCTATGCAAAGCTCGCCAGCGATGCTGGGAAAACGGTTTTGGTGGCGAGTGGTGATAAAGACTTGGCGCAAATTGTGAACGACAAAGTAAACCTGATTGATACCATGAAAAAAGTGATCATGGACGAGGCTGGTGTGGTTGAGAAATTCGGCGTGCGTCCAGATCAGATAATCGATTATTTGGCATTGATGGGCGACACCTCCGACAATGTACCGGGTGTTCCTAAGGTGGGGCCAAAAACGGCGGTAAAGTGGATCAATGAGTACGCGAGTCTGGATGGCGTGATTGCCAATGCCGATAAAATTGGTGGCAAGGTCGGCGAGAACTTACGCGAGTTTATCCCGCAACTGCCGTTGTCCAAAGATCTGGTTACCGTTCGCTGCGAGCTGGACGTGGAACCACCACTGGATGAGCTTAAACAAGTGGAGCAGGATCGCGATGTTCTTATTGAGATATTTCAGGAGCTACAGTTCAAGAAATGGCTGGCTGAGTTCGGTGAAGAGCTGGATGCGGCTTCGGCTGGCGCGGCAATTCGCGAGTTTGTTCCGGGCAACTACAAGACAGTTTTTAATCAAGAAGAGTTGCTCGAATGGGTTGCCCGCCTTGAGGCGAGTGAGGGCTTTGCTTTTGATACAGAAACCACATCATTAAGTGCTCAGCAAGCTGAGTTGGTTGGTTTGTCGTTTGCGATCGACGCTGGCGAAGCGATGTATATACCAGTTGCACACAGTTATATGGGGGCGCCTGAGCAGCTAAATCGAGACTGGGTGATAGAGCAACTAAAGCCCGTTCTTGAGAACCCTGATATTCCGAAAATAGCGCAGAACCTCAAATACGACATGAGTGTATTAGCCAACTATGATGTCACTGTAAAAGGCATGTTCTTTGATACCATGCTCGAATCCTACGTCTTAGACAGCGTAGGCTCTCGGCATGATATGGACACTCTCTCAGAAACCCATTTAGGACATACGCCTGTGCCGTTCAGTGAGGTGGCCGGTAAGGGTAAGGCGCAGCTCACCTTTGACCAGGTCGACATTGATAAGGCCGGACATTATGCCGCTGAAGACGCCGACGTGACTTTGCGGTTGCACAATACCCTAATGCCCCAGTTAACGGCAAAACCGGGCTTACACAGAATTTTTAACGAGATCGAAGTGCCGTTGGTGTCGGTATTGTCGCGCATGGAAAATAATGGTGTATTGATCGACGACACGATGTTGTTACAACAGAGTCAGCAATTAGCGATGACCATGCAAACCACCGAGCAGGCGGCTTATGAGTTAGCTGATGGAGAATTTAATTTGGCTTCGCCAAAGCAAATTCAAGAAATTTTGTATGATCGAATGCAGTTGCCGGTGTTACGCAAAACCCCAAAAGGGGCACCTTCTACGGCGGAAGACGTTCTGCAAGAACTGGCCGTTGAACACGAGTTGCCACGCTTAATTCTTGAGCATCGTAGTTTGGGTAAGTTGAAGTCGACCTACACTGATAAGCTGCCAACTATGATCAACCCTAAAACAGGGCGTGTGCACACTTCTTACCATCAAGCGGTGGCGGCCACTGGCCGATTGTCATCGAGTGACCCGAATTTGCAGAACATACCGATTCGTACGCAGGAAGGTCGGCGGATTCGCGAAGCGTTTGTGGCCGAGCCCAGCAAACAAATTGTGGCGGCTGACTACTCTCAGATCGAGCTTCGTATTATGGCGCACTTGTCTTCGGACGAAACCTTAACGCACGCCTTCAATAATGATTTGGATATCCATCGTGCAACGGCTGCGGAAATATTTTCGGTTGAGCTTGATGAAGTTACAGACGAACAGCGGCGACACTCCAAAGCGGTCAATTTTGGGCTGATTTACGGCATGTCAGCGTTCGGCCTGGCCAAGCAATTGAATGTCGAGCGCAAGCAGGCGCAGGCCTACATTGATCAGTATTTTGCGCGCTATCCCGGCGTGAAGGAGTACATGGAAAGCACCCGTGAATTTGCGCGTGAAAACGGTTATGTGGAAACGGTATTTGGTCGGCGGCTCTACCTGCCTGATATCAACGCTAAAAATCATAATGTTCGCCAATACGCTGAACGTACGGCGATTAATGCCCCAATGCAGGGTACTGCTGCTGACATCATTAAGCTCGCCATGATCGAGGTAGATAAATGGATTGGATCAGATAATGATCAGGTCAAAATGGTGATGCAGGTGCACGATGAGCTAGTGTTTGAAATTGCTGATCAAAAGATAGAACCGCTCAGCGACAAAATTTGCCAAATCATGCAAAGCGTCACGCAACTCAGTGTGCCTCTAATAGTTGATGCTGGGCGTGGTGAGAATTGGGCCTTGGCGCATTAATTTTGGGTTTGTTGGCGCGTGATTTACCTTGTTTGTACTTTCAGTCACTGACACTTATTGAACTTTGGTTTAAAATCGCTCGATTAGCAGATTGTCGATAAGGGTTGGGGTTAGGCACGATGATGTTCAATAGAGGCGAAAATGGTTAGCAAATTTCCGGTCAAGTTGGTGGCCTTGGGGTTTGTGGCGCTATCAGTTTGGTGGTTTTGGTCTGCCAGAGTGAGTGATCGTTCTGTGGCGGCGGATCCGCCAGCTGTGGCTGACGAAGCCACTCAGGGGTTAGCGTCGGCGATACAACCTATTGCACCAGCCGGAGCGGCCGATGAAAGTAACGGATCAATCTCCGGTCGGTTTGTATCGGTGCCAATCGACGAGGCTGGAAGCCAAGATTTAAAACAACGGTTTGCTAATGCCAATGCATTGATTGAGTCGCGTCGTTTCGATCAAGCTGTGCATGAGCTGGATAGCCTAATTGCCGATTACCCGACCACACCTGAATTGTATGCCAATCTTGGCTCGCTATATGCGAGTAATGGTCAGTTGGAACTCGCGCGGAAAACCTTTAAGAACGGTATTGAAGTAAATCGTAAAGCGGGTGTTTTGTTTGAAGGTTTGCAAAAGGTACACGGTGCATTGGCGGCCAATGCTTATAAGAAAGCCCTTGATGCTACCCCACCTGATACGAAACCAGAAGGTGTTAGTTTACCGATGGCGGAGTCGGTAGAAACCACGCTCGATCAAGAACGGATTATTGCTGATCTTAAAGCGCAGCTAGACAATCAGCAGTCGCAAGCCAGCACAACACAGGCTCAGTTGGGCAAGCTTGCTAGTTTGCAGGCTGAGCTGGATGACTCTCAAAAGAAGACGCAAGCGTTAATGTCTGATCATCAAAGTGAAGTTAAGAAGTTGCAAGACGAGTTAGCGAAGCAGTCCGAGACCTTACTGGCTAGCCAAACGGCAGAGCGAGAGGCGCAGGCGCGAGTGGTTAGAGCAGAGGAAGCCGCAGCGGCGCAATTGGCAGAAGCGTTGGCAAAAGCAGAAACAGAGAAGTTGGCTTTGCTCGCCGAAAAAGATTCAATTATCGCGCGCCAGAAACAAGAAGCAGAGCGGCTTAAAGAACAGGCGCAAGCTGAACCGGTGGTGGCCGCAGTGTCAGCTGTTGGCGAAGAGCCGGATCGCGACGCGCAAGCAATCGCGCGGGTTAAGAGTTGGGCGAGAGCCTGGGCTGCACAGGATGTGGCGGCTTACGTAGACCATTATACCGGCGACTATACACCGGGCAGCACCATCAGCCGCGAGCAATGGCTTGAGCAACGCCGAGTGCGTTTGACTAATAAGACGTTTATCGAAGTAGACGTCAGAGAATTTTCAGTTAAGAATCTTGGTGAGCAATTCTCGGTCACCTTTACACAGCATTATCGCTCGAATACCGTTGACGATACTATTCGCAAGCGCTTGGTTTTCGATAAGCGGGGTGATGATTGGTCAAGCGCGAAGATTGTAAGTGAGCGCCGCGTAGCGAATTAGGAAGACGAAATGTTGCTTCGAACATTGATACTTTGGCTGATTGTTGTATTGGGTTGTGGCGCTGCGACTGGCGCGCTGGCTGAGTCTGATGCTCAACGAGATGCCGAGTTACATGCCTACAGTGCCAATGGTGATTATGAGCCGGCGGTCTTGTCAGTTATCGAGTCGATAGAGCGTGGCGAGTTGGATGATGCCCTCGTCAAAGTGGATGCGCATTTAAAGGCGTTTCCGAAGAGCCGCGTGGGCTACTTATTGCGTGCCGATATTATACAAGGCATGTCTGGCCAGTTAGCTGGCATAGGCAGTGAGTCGAATCTACCCGCGCAGACTATCGAAGGTTTAAAACATCAAGTGCGTTTGCGATGGCGGCACAACCAACACAAAGACCAAAGTGGGCATACTTTGTTCCCGTCGACGTTGATATACATGGGCAAACACCGTTATGTGATTGTGGCAGATATGCCGGAAGGTCGTTTATATCTGTATAAGAACAATAATGGTAATCCTGAGTTGGTGCGTGATTACTACATGACGGTTGGTTCCGCCGGATACGGCAAGAGTGCCGAAGGTGACAATAAAACACCAATTGGTGTCTACGAAATTAACAAATATATCGAAGGCAAAGCCTTACCTGATTTGTACGGAAAAGGTGCTTTTCCGGTTAACTATCCAAACCGCTACGATCGTTTTCTAAAGCGCACCGGTTACGGTATATGGCTGCATGGTACACCCTCAGATACATACGCTCGCTCGCCATGGTCGAGTGAAGGTTGTTTTGTATTAAGTAATGACGACCTGCTTGATATAGGGCAGTATTTAAGCGCCAAAGACCGAACTCCAGTGATCTTAAGTGACACCATTGAATGGCTAGATCGAGCTCAGCTAGAGCAAAGGCGAGAGAGCTTATTGAGTGTGCTTTCTCAATGGCAACAGGATTGGGAGAGCTTGAATCTAGGCCCTCTTGTGGCGCACTATGAGGAAAAAAACTTTAACTTCGGCGAAGGTGGTTATCAACATTGGCGAAAGCGCAAGATACAGGTTAACGAAGGGAAAACCTTTGTTCAGCTTGGCTTGGATATTGATAGCTTGTTTGCTTACCCTGGTGAAAAAGATATGTTTGTCGTTAAATACAAACAGCGCTATCTAAGCAATAACTTTGCCTCAGAGTCTGACAAAACGCAGTATTGGAAACGTGCCGACGACGGTAAATGGAAGATTCTTTACGAAGGGTAAGTCCGCTGACTATTGCGCGTTAGCGAGTTTTTCGGGGTTGTTAATATTTTCTTTGAGCCAGCTCACAATATCTTCCCAGATACGAGTGGTTTCTTGCTCCGATGGCATTTCCCAAGCGTGTGGTAATTCGAGTGTAATGACTGGAATGTTGCGGTTAATGCCCGCGTAGTTGCCCAATGAGCCAGGGTAAGTCCCAAGCAAGTTTAAATGCAGTTTTCCAAGACTTTTAGGAGCCGTATTGAGCAACAACGCATCAAAGTCGACAACTCCGTAAGGCGCATGAACGCTAATGATTGCGTCTGGCTCAAAGCGGTTGATTTCATCAATCAGCCATTGGGTTTCGGGTTCGCTGGCAGCCGCTTGACCAGGATACTTACGCGGGTCTTTGTTGCCTTTGCTCTTCCAGTAACTAAGTGCGTTATTGGCCCAATCATCGGAGGGCATATTGCGGTTGAGATCAACCCCATTAGTGTTGGTTCTTGAGGCCTCACGTTTTAGTACGCCATCCGGGTTCATCATTGGCGCGATGTGCCAATGAAATAGGCCGCTATGAAATTGGTTAAGTTTCTGAATCCAGCGAAAGGTTACGCTAACTGAGGTTAGCTCGTCGCCATGAGTGCCGCCAATAACTAAAATTTTCCCCTGAGGAGCGCGGCCTTCAATAGGCGCAAATTCACGAACCAGAATCGGAAAGCCCGATACAGATTCGCAACCGCTTGAACTAAGTCTGGCGGTTGAGCAGCCTTGGTAGCTTACGCTGGCAAGTCGTTTGGAAATTTGTCGACAGGCATTTTCTGGGTCGATCTCTGATTTGCTGGGTTTATTCAGACAATATAGTTCAGAAGATTCAGGCTCAGAGGCTTGCTCTTCAATACCTGAGAAGCCCATATCAGCGACAATATTGTCTTGCTCTGGCGTAATTTGAGAGGCTTGCTTTGGTGCGGAGTCAGGTAATGCGTCTAGCTCGGCATCGGCCATTGACGTTGTGTCAACGGCATCTGTTGGCACCTCGATCAAGTTAGGTGCGCTCGCTTGATCAACGGTGTCTTCGCTTAGTTGTTCGCTTGAGTCAGTTTGTTTACCGGTGGGCTCGCAGCCGATTAATAGCGCCGCCAGTAATACGCAAGTGCTCACCCGAGTTCGGTTGATGCGAGTTTTGCTTGAAACGCAATTAAATTGTGATCTCAGCATTCCGAGGGTTTATAGGCCAGTAAGAAAGAACTATGAGTATAAGTTAAAGCGGTGTGAAACACGATGATGATCGCTAGCCATATTCGATTGGATTTAGTTGGCCCTGATACGGTGGCCGACCTATAAAAAAGGCGAATTTGGTCGGCTTAGAGTGTGGATGTATTCGTTTGGCAATGAGGTTTCACGAAAGTGAAGATGCCTAGGGTAGACGAAATACCGTGTGTGAGGTATTCCAAGGGGATGTCGTTTGGGGGGACTGCCTACCCTAGGCAATTCTTTCAACGTTTTCACGTTTTAGGCCGAGAAATACATTGTATACAATCTACTACTCGACGTTTATTCAACAAAGCGAACGATAATTCAAATGTGTTGCGAATTCAAGACACTTTACCCAAATATTTTGCGATTTAGCGTTACGAGCCCGTAACCCACTCCGACATTTGGGCGCGCATCGCTTCTACCCCGGTGAAGTCCTGTGAGGAGAATGGTTCAACGGCAAACTGGCCAGGCACATTTTTCAGTTCTCGCTCCACACTTAGAACGGTAGAGGCCACTTTTCCTCGCTTGAATTTGTCGGCTTTGGTTAGCAAGATCTGGGTCGGTAACTTTGAATTACTTGCCCAGCGGATCATTTGCCAATCCAGCTCGGTGAGAGGATGGCGGATGTCCATTAACAGTACCAATACAATAAGGTTTTGGCGTTCGGCCAAGTATTTTTGGATCGTCACTTCCCATTTTTTCTTAACGGCCAGTGGAACCTGTGCAAAACCGTAGCCTGGTAGGTCAACTAAGCGTGCGTTTTCGCCCATTGAGAAAAAGTTAACCTGCTGTGTACGGCCAGGTACTTTACTGGTTCTTGCGAGTTTTCGACGGTTGCAAATGGCGTTAATCGCGCTTGACTTCCCCACGTTCGAGCGACCTGCGAAGGCGACTTCTAAGGATTCATCGTCTGGGAACTGGTGCGGTTCTGCGGCCCCTAGTAAAAATTCTGGGGAACGCAAAATCTCAGGGAGTTGCGCTTTTTTGGGTGCGCTACTGGTTGCGCCTTGGGAAGGAGTCTCTGACATCGGGGGATTGTAACAAAATCCTTCTGTTAGCGCCTTCCCAACAAACGTCTAAATTTCTGTGAAAAGGCGCACCGCCTCTTGAGGACGCCGGGTTAGCGTGATATAAAACCCGCCCATAAGAAATGCATCTCTCGAGCTCGGTATTGGAGGCTCTTAATGTTGAAAAAATTACTTGTATTAGCTGGCATCGCTTTGGTTGGAAACGCTTTTTCAGGTGTGGCGCTGGCAGCAGGCAATGCTGAAGAGGGCAAAGCGAAATCAGCGGTATGCGCGGCATGTCATGGCGCAAACGGCATCAGTGCCTTGCCTGTGAACCCAAACTTAGCAGGTCAGGTGCCGGGTTACATTAAGGCGCAACTCAAGGCATTTAAGTCCGGAGAGCGTAAAAACGCAGTTATGGCTGGCCAATCTGTTGGCTTATCTGAAGAAGATATGGCCGATCTGGACGCTTACTACGCGACATTAACTCCAAACTTCGAAGTTAGCTTGACCGAAGATGAGGTTGCTTTGGCTGAAGCTGGGCAAGCTTTATACCGCGGCGGTTTTGCTGAGCGTGGCATCGCGGCTTGTGCGAGCTGTCATGGCGCAGCGGGGCACGGCATTCCATTGCATTACCCTCGAGTGTCAGCTCAGCACCGAGAGTACCTCGAGCAGCAATTGCTGGCGTTTAAAAAGGGTGATCGCAAAGGCTACAACGACATTATGTACGATATTGCCTTTGGCTTATCTGAGCAGCAGATCAAAGAACTGGCAGCGTATATGGCTGGCCTGAACTAGCGGATCGGCCGTTAAAAAAGTAGTATCGGAAAAAGCGGCTTTATGCCATTGCTGTCCCACAGTTTTGAAATCATATCGCGAGCCTCATTTGAGGCTCGCTTTTTTTATGCTTGCCGATATCCGGTTTGAGTATTTTAACTAAGGTCTTACGTTCGAAAAGATTCAACTGAATTACCCTTACGATA
>CALKRK010000228.1 GCA_937989675.1 uncultured Arenicella sp.
CAAGCAAACCTCGCCCAACCATATTGACTTCAACCTTGATCAGAGTACCGCCCTGGTCAATCCTCAATTTACAAATTTCAGGCTTGTGTTGAACGCGCACTGATGGAAGTAAGTGCTCAATTCGCTCTTTAATTCTAGCTAAGGCGTCGTTAATCGCGTTTAACGTCGGTTGGCGTTCTGCCACTTCTGTATACGCTAAATCAATGTCAACGGATAGCCTTGGCATATTCCGCACAAACAAATTAATCGCTGTGCCTCCATGAAGCGCGAAACATGTTTCTTTGGCCACCTCCGGTAACACACTCAGTAAAAGACCAACTTGTTTGCGATACAAGTGGTTCATGAAACTACCTCCAATTCCTTTGGAACAGTTATCTGATATTTCGGCACATACGTGCCGCCCTGTACGATTGAGCGTTTACCCGAACCCAAAGCGACCTTCTTCAAATCGAGATAATTAAACCAATCGTGCCCGGCCTTTTCTGCAAGGTAGAGAAACAAACGTTTCACTTTGACCGACTTACATGCTTCAAGCAAGGCCTGAACAGATGCGGGTCTAAGATTATTGAGCCCTTCCATTATTTCATACACTTCAAGCAGTGGCTGCGACTTGGGCGCTAAATATAGACACTCCATTACCGCCCTCGCAGGATTTGATACCTTAACGGTAAAGCTTTTGTGCTCAACGTCAACCAGACCTAAGTCTGCGGGTAAAAAGGAAGTTAACGTTAATTCCAGCGCTAAACCCCAATCATATTTTTTAAACCAAAGCGGTACGTTTTCGCCGAGGCTGACAAAGAGCTGAGCTCTTTCAGCACTCATTTGCAAATAATGCGCCTTCCCTTGCAGTGACAATGCTGTTTTAGCCGCTGGGTGTATGCTCAAACCCAATTGAGTTTGCAACGCATAGACACCACCCAAGTAATCCACCTGATCCTCATAACGCACCAGAGCGCCAGACCCTATAGATTCAAACCATCTACTCTTCTTGTACTGCTTCTGCAACTCAAAACTGTAACCTTGATCAACCAACCAAGAAGATGCAAGCACCACACCGGAAGGCTGAGATCGCAAAAGGGAGTTTAATTTTTCGTTATTATTGGTAGCCACACCACCAATAATAGAATATTTTTAAACCGAATTCTATTTATAGTTTAAATATTACGATATTTTGGTAGCCATGATACCACTTTAAGAACATTTTTAAACTAATACAAATAAAGCGTTCGAATATCAGGGCACTAACTCGATAGAGACTGCTTTCTGGGTATTTAATAGAATAGCGTGAAGTGGTCAACTAATCAGGGGTAAGTCCAACCCTACATCCACCATCCCGATAATGGATATTATGTTATTCGAAAATCAGAATGCAGCCTACCCCAATGTTCGGCGAGCTTTAGTTTGTGTTCTTCATTCATGGGCAAATTCTTGATTTTCTGAGGCCAAAGCATTCTTGCTTTCTCTAAGGCGTCTTCAAGATGAAGCTTAACGGCTTTCCAAGGGATATCGGCCTTTGTAGCCCAAGCCTCGAAATGTGAATAGTTCGCTTTGTACCAATTCTTTTGTTTGTTTAAATTTAGAGCAAATTCTTTTTCACCGTCGATGTAAATACTCGTGGTCACAATATCGTAGGCTGGCGATAGCCTTGGTGTTCTAGTGTCTGGGTAAACTAAGCTCCAGTTTTTTAAATGTGCGTCGCCATTGGCAAGTAGGATATTGATCAATAGCCGCCTAGCGAATTGCTGTACATCGGCCAAACGGTCACCTGAATATTGGTATAACACTTGAGCAATATTCTCGTAATTGACCGCACCATATTTCTGATAAGGCTGTTTGACTAAAACCTGTGCGAAATCTTCCATGTGAATTCGCGCATCACCCTCTCTATCAAATCGCTTGATTGCAAACGCATACGGCTCGTTTGGTAAGCTAATCGGTGGAAGGTTATCGAGTTTATCCAACTCCACTAATTTCATTTCAGGAACGTCAACACCGGCCAATGAAGCCAGCGTCATCGTCGTAAATTCATTTTGCGGTACGTCTTTATGTTGAGTAGAGGGTGTTTTAATTATCCAATCACCCAAAGCTCCGTCTTTTGACAAATTGTATCGACCATCTTTTGCTTTCATGGAAAACTTCATTTGCACACCAGCCAGTGAAAATCTATTCTCCCGCGCTCGCTTTTCATAGAAGTTGTCATCAAAGCCAATCGCTCTAGCCTCTCCCAACCTCAGCAACACATGGTTTGGCACCTCACTTGGGGCTAAGGTGGTGGCTATCAGCGCACCCGGTAAATCCTCACCTAGGTACGACAATATTTGAAAATCATTGTCGACATGCACTTTCAGAGCTCGCGCTATTAGCTCTCGCAGTGCTCCTTCCGGCAATAAATTCGATAAAACTGGTGGAAGCCGGTGGTTGTTTTCCCATACCTTTGAGATCAACGCTTGTGACTTTGGAAAACTAGGGTGAGTTATTAAACTAAACGTTGGGCGATTAGAATCGTGCCGAAACTCCTCAGAAAAAATAAAACTATTTTTCCCGTTTCGAAAACCCGCCAGATACCCAACTAATGCGCCATGCAAACTAAGCTTTAGAAAATTCACAGCGTTATTCGCGTTCATGAATCAAACTCATCATTATCCAAAATATCATTCCACGGATCGTCTTCTAGGCTTTCAATTTTCATGGCGGATTCTAGTTGACCACCACTTGAATCTTCCAGTAACGCTTGTACAGCTGCCACCTTATCTAAAGGAACCAACATAATCTCACTGTTCAAACCAGTCGCCACCAACTCTAATGTTGTGAGCCGCGGATTTCCTTTTGACTCTAAACGTTGATATACCTGGCGCATAATGCCTACTCGCTCTTGCATATCGGTTTGTTTAAAACCGAGAGCTAAACGCCTCTTTTTGATCTGATTTAATAAAGAGCTCATTACCAATACTCACTGCATAAAGCCATTAAAGAAGCACATTAGCTTCTTTAATGGCTTTATGCAACCTATGAGATTCTTTTAATTGTAAAGTAATTCAAAATGAAACATTTATGCTTCTATTTAGTCGCAAAGAACTAAGATGCTTTAATACTTCTACTTTTGTAAACAGAAGCTCGTAGGATTCAGCAACTATATTCAAAGCAGTATCAAACTTAAATCACACGAAAACACCCTTTCCAGATCTGATCGAGCGCGTTATCTGAACCAAAGTTAGCGTTCTATATAGTGGGCTCAAATCCTTGCTTCCTATTGAATTCCCATGTGTCATATATGCCATAACTCATTGTTATTTATATAAATAGTCTGAGAAACACTTTGTAACATTCAAATGTAAACTTTTGGACAATTCAGCATCTTCTAAATTGATATAGTCGCGCCGAAATCAGCAGTAACAAGTAATATGTCAATTATTGGGGACATCAAAAATGAAGGCAAAACAACTAAACACTACAATGAAAGCAATAGCGGCATTCACAACATCGATGCTTGTTGCTTCTAACGCACTATCACAAGAAGCAGAAACTTATGTTCTAGAGGAACTGATTGTTACTGCCCAGAAGCGCTCGGAGAGCATTCAGGATATTCCGATTAGTATCACGGCATTTTCTGACAAGCAATTAAATTCGCTCGGCATCTATGAAACCGGTGATCTGGGGCAGTTCGTATCAGGCTTGGAGATTGGTAACTCCAGCGGAGAAGGCAGTCAGCTTATTTTCTTTTTACGCGGCGCCGGTTTAAATGACTTTAATACTAACAATGCAGGCCCAGTGGGTCTTTATTCTGACGAAGTCTATGTTAGTTCGCCGGCGCTTAGCCCTTTCCAATTATTCGACGCTGAACGTATTGAAATTTTGAAAGGCCCACAAGGCACTATTTATGGTCGCAATACAACTGGTGGCGCTATTAAGTTCATTACCAAAAAACCAACGCGAGACACGAAGATCGCTGGGCGATGGCGTATTGGCAACTTTGGAACCAATGCACTGGAAGGTTCAGTTTCAGGCGCGTTAAGCGATACCGTCAGTGGTCGCGTTGCGGTTACCAAAGAAGATTCAGATGGCTTTGGCACAAACCAATTAGACGGTTCAGACACCAACGGTGTTGATACCGGAGCATATCGCGGCTTACTACTCATCGAACCGAGTGACGATCTAAGTATTCTACTGAATGTGCATGGCGCACAGGTTGACTCTCCGGGTTCTAGTTTCAGCCCTCTTGGTACTCTTGACCCAACGACTGGTGAAGTGTGTAGCGATGAATTGATAGCGGCGAATCGCTGTGTAGACCTACTCGGTTATCGATCGCCGGACAACGAATTAGAAGGTAACTACAATTCGATTAACAATATCAGCCTAAAGACAACCGGTGCATACGCTGAAATTAATTACGATTTCAATGATCTAACATTCACGTCAGTCACCGCTTATGACGAGCTTGAACGTAGCTTGCCCGAAGAATCAGATGGTAGCCCGGCTAGCATTCTTTCAATTGATTATGGGGTTGACTCGGAAACTTTCTCGCAGGAATTCAGGCTCACTGGCGCGACCTCAAAAATGGACTGGTTGGCGGGTGCTTTCTATCTTGAAGAAGACATTAGCCAAAACCAATCGATCGATCTCTTTCGTTCTTTTAGAGCATTTACCGGTGGCCAAGCGGACCCTTCAGGCAGCGTTACTGGCGCACCTATTCTCTTTGCGCGTGCATTAAACAATCAACATCTTGAAACCGCAGCGGCATACGGGCAAGCGAGCTTTCAGATAACGGACACTCTCAGCGCAACCCTTGGCGGCCGCTATACCAAAGAAACTCGTGATTTTGACGCCATCGCTCAGTTCGAAGAACCTGAAACATTTGGCCCCGAACCATTACCGGTTTATTCATTTACTGGGCTTAAAACAAGCTCCGACGCGTTTTCATACCGTGCTGCATTGGAATACAAACCTTCAAACACTTCGCTGTTTTACGCAAGTGTTTCACGTGGCTTTAAAAGTGGCGGATTTAATGGCGGTTTCCTAGATCTGAACTTGGAGCTGGCTGAACGTCAACTTGAAGCCTACGACCCAGAATTCGTGACTGCCTATGAAGTTGGCTATAAGTCTGATTTCCTTGATTCGCGATTACGATTTAACGCATCAGTATTTTACAATGATTTCAAAGACCTGCAGGTTTTTAGTCAAGTAAATAATGGGAGTTTACCAGTACTTGTATTAGACAATGCAAGTAACGCTGAATCCAGCGGTGTCGAATTCGACTTAGCGGCAATTCTGGCTGACGGATTAACGCTATCGATCAATGCCGCCTTCATTGACAGCGAGTTGAAAGATTTTATCTCGAGTGATACCGGTCAAAATTTTAGCGGCAACCAAATCGCGCAAACTCCAGAAACATCGATCAGTAGTTTACTGAAGTATGAGCGAGGTATATTCAATGGTGGGATGATGACTGCACAAGCGTCCGTTGCATATAAAGATGACCTGTTCTTTACTACGGAAAACAATCCACTAGTAGGTCAAGAGGCTTATACCCTTGTAAACGCCAGATTAGCTTATACGACGCCGTCTGAAAGATGGACGTTCACCGCCTTCGTCAATAACTTAACGGATGAAAGATACAAAACTAACGTTTCTGATATTCGAGATATTACGGCGAGTTACGTGCGCACTTTTGGCACACCGAGAACTTATGGTTTGGAAGTTGCGATTAATTTTTAATTAATTACGTATTACTGGCTTCAAATGTGAGGCCAGTTTATCCAAACAAAAAATTCGAATAAGTTTGAGGTGATAAAATGAAGCTAAGTACAGTTAAAAAAGTGGTGTTTTCGATTGTGTTATTGCACACCACGCTCATGAGCCAATGGTTGTCAGCGGCAGAAGTAAGAAAGATATCTCCAGAAATACGACATGAACGCATATCTGAGTCTCTTTGGAGTGTTAATGTAGTTTGTGCTGATGTGGAACAAATCCGTGTAATCGAGCGAATCGGGAACAAGGGCCAATGGTGCGCAAAAGATTTACCTGGTGCTTGCTCTATGCGCAAGGTAAAAGCCGCAAAGAAAGTTTGTGGTACTCATTTCGAGCGTCGTGTTGCCGAGTATCGGCAGCAGCAAGATACTGTAGTGGCAACACAACCAACAGAAGCAAGTGGCGATTCGTCAGAAACAATCAACTCTGAAGAACAAATTCGGGCAATAGCGGCGCAAGCGGATCGTGAAGCCGAGCTAGTGCAAGAGCCGATTGAAATTCTCGAGGAATCCGAAGTAGCTAATAATGTCGATGCTAGTTTGGCGGATTCTACCGAAGTTTCAACAGCCTTGACTAACGAAATGATAGCGATAGAACAAGAGAAAATTATTTTGGCCGAGAAGCAACTTAAATTAAAGTTAATGGAACTTGAACTGAAAAAGAGACAAGCGATTAACTAAGTTAGAAAAAGGCTACTTTTCAATTATATTTGAAAGTTGCTCTACAGAAATCAATTCGATTGAATTGTAGCCAAGACTTATAAATTTCGACTGTTCCCATTTTTTTAGCACTTTGCTAACGCTTTGACGTGAAACACCGACCAAGCTGCTTAGCTCTTGTTGATTGATCCTTACAATCGGCTGGGTCGTTTTATAATCGGCGAGCCGCAGCAGTTGGCCGACCAGCCGCTGCTCTGGTGTTAATAACAAAAAGTCATCAATCGCGGAAAATGCGAGCCGACAATGATCACAAAGCAATTGCACTAAAGCGCGATGAACCAGTTGATTCTGTTTACACAACTGAGAAATCGCAGCTCTTGGAACAATGGCCAGTGTCGAGTCTTTTGCCGCGAGCGCATCATGTGTTCGTGGTCGTCCATCGAGAATAGATATCTCGCCGAACCAATCACCCGGCAATACTGAAGTAAATACCAACTCACTTCCAGAAAATGTGGCCGCGCTGATCCGAACACGACCACTCAGCAAGCCAAACAAATCAGCGGTATCTTCATCTTTCCTGATAAGCACCTCACCCCTTTTATAACGTTTTATAATCGTCACCGCGATCAACTCATCACGAGCTTCAGCCGGTAAACTTAGGAGCCATGGATCGGACTTTAATGCACTTAATTCTGATGGATTCATGCTAAAACTTGGATCGGTTATGACTCGACGGTAATTTTGTTGTCCTTTGATTCATAACTCTACTGTAAAGGAAATTTCTTACAAAACATCGAAAAACCATTACTCGGCAACCTTATGATTTGCCACAATACCCTTTCGCCTAATAACCTGCGCCGTAAAAAGAAAACTTTATACGCTCACAGCGTCGAATTTTAACGTTTACTAAATCAGCGAGCAAATGTGTACGCCACTCGAGCCAAGTGTTGCTAAGCTGTTTAGGAAACCTCACATCACCATACAGTGCCTTCTCTATTTACTACAATAAAATGCGACAAAGCCCAACGACCTGATGATTATGGATCAAATTGATGAGTTTGTTTTAAAATTGAGCAAAAGAAGAAACACGTCTACGGTTAGCAACCCTTATTTAGATGCGGATCTTGTTAGGAACCTTACGGTATATTTAAACGCGCTCAATCAACGCCCTGGCACACCGATTTTATTAGTCGGGGAGGCCCTGGGTTTTAAGGGAGGCAAGCTTACTGGCATTCCATTTAGCAGTGGGCAAATATTCGAACGTTTCGAGCATCCGTTTCTGCAACACATTCGCGATAAAATCACTATAAAAAATATCGAATCTGAAAACACGGCTACGATTGTTTGGGAATACTTAAGTGCAAAACAAATCACGCCTCTTTGTTGGAACGCCTTTCCGTTTCACCCTCACCCAGAGGGGCAGAAAAACAAAAACCGCGCACCCACGGCTAAAGAAATCACATTGGGTGTCAGGTATTTGAAAACCCTACAGTCGATTTTCCAAAACGAGATAATTATCGGTGTCGGTAACAAAGGCTCGCAAGCTGCTAGAAAAGCCTTTCCTGACAAAGAAGTCATCACAGTCAGGCATCCTTCATATGGCGGGAAGGCAGAGTTTATTCAGGGGCTCAATCAAGTTTTGGGCACAAAGACATAGCCGGGCTTTGTGCACCAGAAAAATAGAAGTCGTTTAGCCACATCTATGAACCAGCAATGCAGAACAAGGAAGACTTAGCTAGCACTAGATAAGCTTTAGTCACGGCCATTCTTTGCTAGATGCTCCTTAACTCTCTTTTTCACCGCTGAGGCTTTCACAAGCGGTAACGACTTGAGTACACGAGCCTTCCCGGTAGCGGCGTCTTCGGGGCCGCCATTTTCAACACTCAGGCTGTACCAAAAAAGCGCTTCTTCCAAATCTTTTTTCACACCCTTGCCCTCCTCATATAGATAGCCAAGATAGGATTGGGAGTAAGAATAGCCGTTATTGCTGGATTTCACATATAAGGAGATAGCCTTGAACATATCTTGAGGAACACCTTTACCAAATTCGTATAAATCACCTAAATGGTATTGTGCTCGAACATAGTCTTGATCGGCGGCCTTCTGGTACCACAATGCGGCTTTTTTGTAGTCCCTGGGCACGCCTTTGCCTTCTTCGTACATGTCTCCTAAGTAGTATTGACCTTTTGCACTGCCAGCGTCAGCGGCTTGTCGATATAAATCGATTGCCTTACGATAATTTCGTATCACACCCTTACCAGATTCGTACAAATAGCCTAGGTCAATTTTTGCACGTATATCATCTTGCGCTACGGCCTTTTTTAATAGTGCCAAGCCTACCTTGTAATCGCGGTCCACACCTTGGCCATCAATATACATGTCGGCCAAATTTCGTTGACCTGAAGCATAATCTTGATCAGCGGCCTTTCGATACCACTTAACGGCCTCTTGATCGTCGGCTTCAACGCCCTCGCCATTTTCATACATAACACCCAAATTCGATTGCGCGTACGCATTTCCCTGATCAGCCGCTTTTCGGTACCATTTTACGGCCAACGCGTCGTCCACTGGAACGCCCAACCCAGCATCATACATGTAAGCCAACCGACCTTGAGCTCTCGCATTACCCTCATCGGCAGCTTTTTGAAAAAGAGCTCTAGCTTTTTCATAGTCTTGCTTAACACCTAACCCTTTTTGATACATAAAACCTAAATTCGACTGGCCACGTGTGTGGCCCTGATCCGCCGCTTTTTGATACCAAGCTACGGCTAAAGAAAGATCTTTGTCGACCCCGTTCCCATACTCATACATAACACCGAGGTTGGTTTGAGCCGTTGCGCTGCCTTGTTCAGCGGCCTTTCTATACCAGTCTACGGCCGCTTTTTGGTCTTCAGGCACTCCTTTACCATTCTCGTATAACAAGCCTAAATTGATTTGCGCCGATGGCCTACCTTGTTCAGCGGCTTTTCGGTACCATTGGGCGGCAAGAGCAAGGTCCTTATCAACACCCCGGCCATTTTCATACATATCACCAAGATAATCTTGCCCTCTAGCGAAGCCGCCTTGAGCAGATTTTTGGTACCAACTCACGGCTTTATCAAAGTTTTTCTCAACACCTTCGCCTCTTTCATACATTAAGCCTAGGCTAGCTTGCGCGGATAAATCTCCCCGACTGGCGGCCTTTTCATACCAATGTGCGGCGGCTTCTTTGTCTTCGTTTAAACCACGCCCATACTTGTACATTCGAGCGAGGTTTCTTTGTGCCATCGTATTGCCTTGTTCAGCCGCCTTAAGATACAACACGGCCGCGTCGGTATAACTTTTCGGTACACCTTTGCCATATTCATACATATCGGCCAACGCAGCTTGGCCTCTAGAGTAACCTTGATCCGCTGCTTTTTTATACAGGGCCACCGCTGCCGCCATATCAACCTCAGCGCCTTTGCCGAGCTCGTAGACGTAACCTAAATCTGTTTGGCCACGTGGGTCGCCTTGCTCGGCCGCCTTTTCATACCAAGCACGCGCTTTCTCAAAATCAACCTCAACGGTTCGCCCACTCCAATAGGCATCTCCCATAGCGACCTGCGCGACGGAGTAACCATTGTTGGCTCCCTTACTGTACCACTCAAAGGCCGTTGCGTAGTCCGCATCAACCCCTTTGCCAGTTTCATACATGTAGCCAATGTCCGTTTGCGCGTGTGCGCCCCCTTTTTCAGCTGCCTTACGAAACAACTCTAGCGCTTTAGCATAATCTTTTTCAACCGTGTTGCCTTCCAAATATAAATCGCCTAACTCGGTAAGCGCGTCCACATCACCTGCTTCGGCAAGTTCATTACATGCGTTAATATCGGAGGCACAACTCTCTCGAGCAGTCGTTTCTTGGATTCCACTTATAGCGAACGCCACAAGCGTGACAATTATTGGCAGGGTCAGAATTTTCATAGTTATTTTTTTAGTTTTTATCTAATTAGGATGACGATGTACGACTTTTAAGAAGCGGTAAGCGTATAACAAAAGCACTATAAACGTATAACAAAACTACTATAGAACCCAAGAGTTTAGACACATAGACTTATCAGGGAAGCAACTAGAGATAGCCTGAATTCAGTGGGATGAAAGTACGGACCCCACAATTCTATTTATTATCCATACCCACGGCGTCAGTCTATTGTCAAAAATAGGTCATGAACGCACAGTAATTTTGCATCGGCTCGATAGAGTTACCTCCACTAAACAATAAAGTAAAAAGGACATTCAGATAGCAATGAAACCATTTTTTCAAAGCGCCATTTACCCTAGTGTATTGATAGCAATTTGCCTTCAATTCACTGAAACTCTAGCAGCAAATTACCCTCCCAACATCGACTATGGCCAACGCGGAGATTTCATAACCAAGCGCGGCGTAGAGCATGGGCGCACAGCAATCCTTGCTCCACTCGGCCCGATATTACTAAACCTTCCCGAAGGCCCTGGCTCTTCAAATAAAAATGTAAATTTGAACGTCATTGATACCGCTTGGAACCTGGAAGACCTCACCAACCCACGATTGATAAGCGCGATCAATTGCGATGACAATGGCCAATGTTATAACGGGCAAGGAGTATCAGCTCACGCGGTGGTAACCCACTTTGATGACACCCAGGCTTATCTGCGAGGTAACTTTGAGTACTCGGGCGGCGGTTACGCTTACTATGATGAGAATCAGCCTACGCTGTCTGAACAAATTCTACGAACAAATTCAGTAGCCAGCCAACTGCGCGTTGGGCTTGGCTACGCATCCCTCACTTCTTTTTATTTCGCCAAAGACTATTGGGAATACAATACCGACAGTCTGGATGACCACCAGATGTTAACTCGTTTTGGCACAATTATGCAGCAAGCCGATATAGACAAACTCACTGCGCTAGGAATCGCCGATGAGTTTCCTGTGTGGGTTGGCCCAATTGCGTCAGATGCGTGGGACCACATCGGCTTAACAGGAGTTACTGGGTTCCCCGTTTTCTCTGGCAATCTATTGGTTATTGCATCCGATCAACAAAACACCGGCTTGGCTATCTATGATATTGGCAATATTGATCGAGACACGGCCCCAACCCTACTTAATGTCTATGACCCACAAGTTTTGCAGCCCAACGGAGACCCCATTGGCATTGGTGGATATTGGAGTGAACCATACGCGGCAAATAAAATTGTGTTTTCGGCTAGACGCACCTCTGATCGAGCGTACCCAGCGTTCTACGTGGTGGACTTTGAAGACCCAAGCGCTCCAAAGTTAACCTGCGAAATCTACTTTGATCAAGACCGAACTACCAATGGCGATGGTGACTTTCATAGTAATGCTCAGTACGTGAATTTTCAGGATCAGTACGCTTATGTAGATCACTTTAAGGTTGATATCGAGGGATGTGAAACAGCCTACGCCGCGGCAAAAGCAAATAACCCAAATCATATTTTCAGTGCCAGCGAGTTGAGTAACTTTGTTTACAAATTCGATGACACAAGCAATTTCTGCGACAGCAGTCAGTATTTTCGCCCCCTTGGCCAAGTGGGCGTTTTTGGCGGTTACGACTTAGGGCCTAACTTCTTCGTTACTCTTGATTCGAGCGTGCCAGCTGAAGATCTTGGCTATTATCAGTGGTACGTCAGTTTACGATCAGATACGGGTGGTAGCTTGTCTTCCGCCCACCCCGGCAATGTGTATGGCGTTAGTCATCAAAACGCCGACTGGCAAGTTGGCGATGAGTTGCGCGGGCCAGGTGACAGAAGGTACACAATTACCAGTATTGAACAAAATTCGGCCAACACAAATTTTCAAGGCATGTGTTTTTTCGTGACCGATGACCAGCCAGATACTCACGCTCCCTACGTATCCGGCCATCGTCCTCTTGCGAATCAAACTAATGTGCCTACCAGCACCTTTATTCATGTACATATTCCAGAAACATTGCGCTCAGAAAGCGTGATCAATGCGGTACGCCTCACTCGCCTTGATAACGACGCAGAAGTAACAATACAACACCAACTTAGTCATACTGGCACACTGACAATTTTCCCAATGTCTGAACTTGCTTTGGATACTTCCTACCGAGTGGAAATCAGCGGAATACAAGACTTTATGGGTAACACCATGACGCCTTATGAGTTTTCATTCTCAACTGGTGATAACACACCGCCTCCGCCACCTCCGCCGCCATCAGACGAACCAGCACCGACATTTTCGGGCACACCTTACTACCCAAACCAATCCAATCAATTGTCATGCTCAGCAGAATCAGAGACGGACAATATATGGGCAGTAAACCCTGACAATAACAGCGTGTCGGTGATTAACACCACGCTATCAGATGACTTTGAACTGAGTTACGAAATCACTCGCACGATTGAATCCAGCTACCGACACCCTAGCAGTATCACCAAGGTCGACAACCGATATGCTGTCACCTATCGCGACAGCGATCGAATTGTGTTTTACGACCAAAACGGAGCAGTCGTTCATGACATGTCAACGGGCTATGGCACACAACCCGTTAGTTCGGTCAGCGACGGTCTATTCCTGTATGTGGCACTGTATCGCGCTGGTGTTCATCGCTCTGGGCAACAACAAGAAGTTACTGGAACTGACTTCGGAAAAATTCTAAAAATCGATCTAACTTCGTATTCTACGGTTGCCGAGCAAACGGTTGGCCCAACTCCAAAAGGCATGGCACTAAGAGATAATCGTTTATTGGTAACGAGGTTTATTAGCCCAGCTACGCATGCCGAGGTCTACGACTTAAGTACCAACGACCTCAGCCTCACTCGAACTATCCGCGTAAACAAAATCGCCGTGCCTGATGACTTGGATCACGGCTCAGGTGTTCCGAACTTTTTGAATTCGATTGTGATTTCACCGGATGGGGATTTTGCGCATTTGGTGGCCATAAAACAGAACGTCGATACGGCATCTCCTGATGACGACAACACCATTCGCCCGATGGCCGCTATAATAGATCTAAGCACACATCAAGATATTAATATTAACCCCACGACACCCGACGGCACGCTGGATTTTGACAATGCCGCCGACCCGCAGTTTGTAAGCTACTTAGCCAATGGCGATCAGGTTGTTGCATTTCAGGGCAATAACAATGTGCGGCTGTTTGATAATCAAAACAACACACAGGCGATATTCAACACCGCATTTGGGCCGCAGGCCAGTTGTGCAACCCTGCGAACTTTATACGTAAAGGCGTTTACCGACCGCACAGTTACTGCAATTGACGTGTCAAAATGGATGCATGATGAAAGCTTGAGCCCAAAAACGGAGCACATCCGGTTAGTTAGCGCCAATGAGGACGTTTTGTCCGTTGATGAATTAGCGGGATTAAAATTGTTCTACCATTCAGAACAACCCATGTTTGGTCAGGAAGGTTATATCAGTTGCGCGAGTTGCCATATAGGCGGCGGACACGATGGCCAAGTATGGAATATGACGCGCTTCGGTGAAGGTATGCGCAATACATTGTCGTTAAACGGGCAATCCGGCACACGCTTTGGCAACCTCCACTGGACAGCAAATTTTGACGAAGTGCAAGATTTTGTATTTCAGATTATCAATATGAATGGAGGAACGGCCGACGTCGACGCCGGTTTTGATGCCACTCGAAATCCACTCTCGGTCAGCACCTCAAACCTATCTACAAAGATGGACCAGCTTGCCGCTTATATCGAATCACTCGGCAAAGACAGTCTGCAACGATCACCAATTAAAGCCGTTAGCAATAGCGCCGCCGGACGCGGTGAGCAGATTTTTTATGACCGAGATTGCGCGAGTTGTCACGCCCCGCCGGCGTTTACCGATGGCCAACGCCACGACATAGGTACTGGTTTATTCGCACGAACACCAAGATTATCCGACCTAGCTGATTCTCGACCTTACTTGCATAACGGCAGCGCAAACGTACTGTCTGATGTATTCACAATAGGTACGACCCACGTTTCTAAAACGGCCGGCTTATCTGCTCAACAACGCTCCGATTTACTGACCTACCTTCTCGCTCTAGATAAAAACAATTTCATTTCAGACAACCGTGTTTTTACCGGCCTGCCGTCTTGGATAGGTCAGTTTGGCGTATTAATTGAACTTCCTGACAATGAAGAAGATTGGGTAACCTGCGCGCAGGAAAATGAGGTTTGTGAAGTACCGGAAAATGCCACAATTCGTTACGGTGCAAACGGGGTTTATCACTATATCCACGGTCAATCTGGATCGATCAACTGTGGCAATAATGTGTTTGGAGATGCGATACCAGGCGCAGTGAAGCAATGTCAGTATGTGGTTATCGAACCAAGACAAGAGAGTGACGAGCTTTGCATACCGATCAAAACTCAGTCAGGTAAGGTAGCCCTGATTTGTCTATAGATCTGAATCTAATCACGAAACAGTTGCCATAGCTCCCAGCGAATGCCACCATCAATGAATCACAATTCTGCGAGGCGAGCATGGCAAAATCGATTACCAAATTTTGGGTTGTAGTTACCTTCTGCATACTATTTCAACAACTGGCGCACTCTAGCTCGGCGGCTAAAGAATTTACTTACCCCAATTCAATTTCACCCGAGCTTGCCGATCGCTTTGCGGCGCTAGCGCTCAAGTGCATTCAACAAGAATTTCCTAATAAAATTTCTCGCACCACAGACAACGCAGAGGCGATTGGCCGGCCACGCAAAATTTTCCCAACCTTTTACGGTTGTTTTGATTGGCACAGCGCGGTACATGGCCATTGGCTTCTAGTGCGCTTACTGAATATTGGGCCACAAGATGCCGCTTGGCGTGACGACGCAGTTAAAAAATTGGATGAGAATTTCGCGCCAGAAAACTTAGCTGGCGAAGTAGCCAACTTTGCGCGGCCGGCAAGAGGCTCTTGGGAACGCCCCTATGGTTTGGCTTGGTATTTACAGCTCACGACTGAACTTCGGCAGTGGCAAAGTCCTCAGGCTAAAATCTGGCTCGAAAGGCTTAAACCTCTGGAAGCCGATATCGTTCAAAGCTTGAAGGATTGGCTGCCTAAGTTGGCCTACCCTATTCGCTTGGGGACTCACAATCAAAGCGCATTCGCTTTCGGCTTAATGCTAGATTGGGCAAGAGAAGTTAAAGACACTGAGATGGAAGCGTTGATCGTTTCGCGATCATTGGCATTTCACGAGCATGATGTTGACTGCCCTTTGGCCTACGAACCGAGTGGCGAAGACTTTTTATCACCTTGCCTTATGGAAGCAGACTTGATGCGTCGCATTTTGTCGACAAAAGAGTTCTCAACCTGGTTGGCTGATTTCATGCCAGGTATACCAAAAGATGGCTCTGGGGATTGGCTAGCCCCAGGCATCGTTCACGACGCGTCAGATGGCAAACTGGTTCACCTTGATGGCGTAAATTCATCTCGCGCCTGGAATCTTTACAATTTAGCTCGCTCCCTCCCCCAAGGAGATTCACGCAAAGGAGCGCTGGTCGCCGCGGCTGAGGTTCATGCCAAGACCGGTGTTGCCGCCGTATCAGATGAGCATTATTCCGGTTCACACTGGTTAGCCAGCTTTGCGACGTATCTAATGACTGATCGCGGATGGAGCGAATAACGAAGCACTGAAAAATTTAGATGCCTCAAACATTCAGGATGAGTTTAGAATCGAAGCTAACCGATTTTGAGTTATTCGTTTAACGTAGATACTCCCTTGATCCTTAAAAAACTAAAGCCGCTTCTAACTGTACTTTTATGTCTTACGGGCATAACTCCAGTCAGTGCTACCGAACAGCCTGCTGATTGGCAAGTGATACTGCAGCTCGATAACGATCTTTTTGCAGGCTCGGATCGAGATTACACCAACGGAGTGCGATTAGGTGTGGTGCAAGAAATACCCGCCGAATCAAAAGTTGGTCA
>CALKRK010000229.1 GCA_937989675.1 uncultured Arenicella sp.
GGTAACTTAGATTTCAAAAACAAAACATAACGAGCCGCTGCTTCAATACTCTGCGACATATCTAAACGATCGCTAACACCTAAAAACTCCGCTGTTTCGGTAGTCAATTGCATCACACCGCGCACACCGGTCGGAGACCTCGCGTCGTTTGACCATCTTGACTCCTGATACGCCATCGCCGCTAACAACTGCCAATCGATACCCCCTCGCCGCGCCGCGCTCTTAAACGCGTATTCAAAGTCTGGCAAGACGCCCAAAATTTTTCGATGAATTGCCAGTGCATCGTAGGTAGACAGCCGTGTAGGGCTCCTAAAGTAATCCTCGGCTAAATGATTAGGCAGATCGTTATCAAGTGCAGACAACAGAAACGTATTTAGCCGCTCTAACAAAGCCTCATCATACAATTTGGGTAACACCCAAACTACATCCAGCTTATCAGGAAGAATGAAGCTTCTATTCAAGTTCGGCAGATAATGCTTAGCGTTACGAGCCCGGTAATTTGTACTCAGCACAAATCGTTCAGAACCTTGGTCAACCGCACTTAGCAAAGCGTATTCAGAACGGTGATCATCTACCAAATTTAAGGCATTCAACTCTTCTATCTCATAGTATCGTGCTGCGGTCAATATTACTTCACCATCGAGATCTTCAAGCCGCTTAGGGCGCTTAGTCCCACGTTTATAAACTACTGTAGTCTGCGCCTCGAACCACGGGATGCTCGGTTGACTAACGCGCCGCACAAATGGCGAATCGAGTATCCCACCGACAGCAATATCACCCTCGCCACCGCTGAGTAAGGTGAATAGTTCTCCATACGGAACAACATCTAGCTTTAACTCTACACCAAGATCTTCGGCAAAAGCCGATAACAACTCATATTCAAACCCAAAATGTTGGCGATTAAACACATATTGAGAATCGGGTTCATCGGCGATTAACACACGCAACTCACCGTTCGCCAATATTTGCTCTAATGAATGCGAAACAGGCCGCAAGTAGTATTGGGTAGCGGCAACAACAACGAGCGCCGAAATCAAAATCAGCTCGATATGCCGCACACCGAAGCGGACAATTATTCCGAACCGGCGAAACGTCCTTGCGATAATATTTGGCTTACCCATAAAAGCGAGGATAACGATTCATTGAATGACAGGCAATAAGCAATTGAACCGCGGGTGATTCTGGTTTATCCTGCGCCTCGTTCCAAATATTGCGCAGGACGCGCTGAGTAATGCGTGCGCATGAGTGCGCAAAGACAGAGTTCGGAGAGGTGGCAGAGTGGTCGAAAAATATGTCAGGAACATATTTTCACCGCCAACGGCGGCCTCGAAGAGGCGAAGCGCAGGACGCGCTGAGTAATGCGCACGCATGAGTGCGCAAAGACAGAGTTCGGAGAGGTGGCAGAGTGGTCGAATGCGCACGCCTGGAAAGTGTGTATACGTTTATAGCGTATCGGGGGTTCGAATCCCCCTCTCTCCGCCACTAACTTATTGATAAATAAGTGTATAATATTTCAATGCTGTCATTTTCATAGGTGGATTAAGGCTGTTTTAGCTCCAAAAAGACAGCATTTTGCCAGCATTTCTGTAAAGACATTTTTCAGCACATTACCGGTGATCAACATTGCTGTTAATCTACCTGTAATCCCCCCGAAAAGTAATCGGCATTTCAAGTAAAAAATTCTTACAATCCAAACAGCAGGTTTTTTTATACGACCATCCTTCAATCGGCGAGTAGCAAGTATAATATTGGAATCGAGTCAAAAGGTGTCCTGACCTTTAACAATTCTTTGATACGTCGAAAAGCGCCAACCTGTAGATCTGCGGGTGAATTGACAATTGGTCTAAAGTCTTCAATCATCACAAGTTCTGCGTCTTTTACTAAATCCTTATAATAGTCACTGTAGTGAAGCGCTGCAGTCGCGTCTTCATATTGAATGTAGTGATTATTGTTTTCGATTCGGCTTCTAGATTTGCGTGATGAAATCACATTGAACTCTTTCACATCACCACCGACATTCACGTTAGAGGGAGCCCTGAGCGAATGTAAAACCGTGTTATAGCGCACAGTATTATTTGACGAAAACTCGTTAAAAGTAATACCGTTCCCGTTTATCATGTAAATGATATTATCTTCTATTAGATTATTTATGTATGCATCCACAACGTCGTTGCCACCAAAAAATAGCCCCTGAAAAGATTCATTGCCCATAATCGCGACGTTACCGCGAAACACCCCATTGCGAACAAAACCCTGAGCTTGCATGAAATCAACGTGAGAAGTCGGGAGCCTATAAACATTGCGAGCGCCGAAATTATTTTCAAATAATAAAGTGTCAACGCCGCCAAATTTATAGCAATCAGATTGAACCCAATCACAGCGGTTTTCACGCAAGGTAATATCGTTACCGCCAAATACAGCGGTGGCGTTTTTCACGTCATGAATAGTGTTGTTTTCGATTCTTATTCGAGCCACCCCTCCCAGCGCTCGAATACCAAACGAGGCGCTAAATGCATCTGAACTCGGTGCGTTTCTATCTAATAGCTCACCGTGAATATCAGAGTTTAAGATGTGTATATCAGTGCTTGCATCCCTGATATAAACAACTTGTGAGCCACTTCCTTCAATTTCTAGACTGTCCAGCTTGATAAATGACGAATCAATAATATCAACATTCCCCAACTTCGAGAGGTTTGCATTGTCACTAGAAACAATGGTCAGAAAACTGGTAAAGCGTTTTCCTTCAATGGTAATTGAGCCGTACACGCCAGCAGCTAACTTAATAGTGTCACCGCTAACGGCAGTGCCGATTGCATTATTGAGTTCAATATCGCTCGATACATGGTAGGTGGTCGCAAAGGCTATTGGACAAATAGCACTCCACGCAAATGTAGCGACAAGTAACATTAACGCTGCCGTTTTGTTTATCATTTCAGTCGCTGACCTAAAAGCTTGGTTAATATTGACTCTTATTTCTAATTCTACGGCCATAGAGATATATTGTCGAACGTGGTAATTCAAGGTACCGGGCAAGTTGTAACATTTATAGATGAACTACCCCGCGGCAAGCAGCGAGGTATCAGAATAGTGCCAACTGATTGTCATAGTGCAACTGCTCATACTCTTTGCCCTGATTTTTGACATAATTGCCAATAACACTTTCATCTCCATACTTACCGACTGTGTTTGAAAAATATCCATCAGACCAAAACTCTCCTCCCCATAACCTTTTTTTTACTTGAGGGCATCTTCGGAATAACTCTCTAGCCGTTAAGCTCTTTATCAATCATAGCCATGGTGATCTACCCGATCATTGCATCTAGATTAGGGCTAGACACCACACAAACCAGCTTATTTCTGGGCGGTACTCTTCACGATGTCGCACAAGTCGTCGGTGCAGGATATTCTGTTTCATCGGAGACCGGCGACCTAGCGACGCTAACAAAGTTGGTAAGGGTAAGCTTTCTGGTGCCAGTCGTCTTGATCTTCATTGCGCTGCTTGACCGGCGGAAGAACTATGTCATGGACCAAAAAACTACGCTATTGCCATGGTTCTTATTGGCGTTTATGCTGCTCAACAGCGCTACCAGTATTCCTAGTCAAATCACCGAAAGTGCAAGTTCTGTATCTCGCTTCGCCTTGGTAATGGCCATTACAGGTATTGGTATGAAGAGTAATTTACGCCAACTAGTGGAAGTCGGCTTCAAACCGTTTTTGATTCTACTTATCGAAACAATTTGGATTGCATCGATATTTTTAGTCTATATCTGGGTAACCTAATCGCCAAAATACTACTCAGCCCGAGGCGAGTTAAGCAAGCGAGGTGCTTTGCAGTATTCCATAAGGTTTGATAGTTTAGCTTTATATATCAATGGAACCCCTTGCGCTGCCATGAAAAAACTACTGATCGCTTTGTTTGTACTTGTGCTTATTGTCGGAGCCGGATTACTCTTCTTTGCTGGGAAGTTAGACGGGCTAATTAAAGAAGCCATTGAAACTGAAGGATCAGCCGCGCTTGGCTCTCCAGTTCGAGTAACCGAAGTAGTCACCAACCTAAAAGAAGGCAGCGCTACGATATCTGGCTTAACCATCGCTAACCCAGCGGGCTACCGCGCGGCAAATGCGATTGAAATAAACTCATTCAGCGCCACTGTTGATTACGGCAATCAATTGATTGAAGAATTGGTAATCGATAAACCAGTGATCAACGCTGAACAAAAAGGCCAACAGAATAACTTTCAAGATCTCCTAAACAACATGCCTGATTCAGGCTCAGAAGAACCCAAGGCAGACCAAGGCGATGAAATTGAAATCACAATCAAACGCCTCGCCTTACAGAATGCCACCATTAATTTAATCACCAGCGATTTGGCAGTAGGAGATCAATCCATCGAACTGGGTGACCGCAGTTTCGTGATGGACGATTTCGTGATTAACAACTTAACGGGTACCGTCACCGAAATCTCAGATGAGCTCGTTAGCCGACTCACCAATCATGTATCGGATCAAGTTAAAGGCTACGTAGCAAAGGAAATCACCAAGATGGCTAAAGACAAAGTCTTCGAAAAAGCCACTGAGAAACTTAACGAAGCCATAGAGGAAAAACTTGGCGATCAACTTGATGGCAGGTTAAAAGGTCTGAAACTTAAGTTTGGCAGTCAAAAAGACTGAGTATTTAGTTCTTAAACAGCAGCCGCACTTACTTACACTTGCCGTGGCTACCCATCTGCTTCGGTAAACGTAATGATAGAATTGCGGGTATAGCGACTTGCCAGTCCATTTTTGTCTACGGCTTGTATCGCTAGCTCATATTGATCGCCAGGCAAACCTGATAGCGTAATGCTTGCCATGGTGTTGGGATTGGCAATTAGTAATGTTGTGTATGCAGGAGCACCAATCAAGCGATAACGTAGTCGATAATAGTCGATTTCACTGGCATTTAAAGTGGCATTGTTCTCACGCTGAGTTGGCCGTTGCCAGCTAATTGAAAGCACCTTGTTGGTTGACTGGTCATCCAACAACAACATAGAAACGATGATGGTAATAGGCGATTCTTTGTTTGCCGATGAACTATTTGCTGCACCAAATGAAATCAATAAAACCGTTAGTATCGAAACGATATTTTTCCGCGCGATCATTGTTCCACCACCTGCAAATCAACTGGCGGCTTCGGCGCTGAACTTATCACTGTACGACACGAGAACACATCTCTGGTGATTTCGGCCCAATTGGATTCTATCTGTAGTACTTTGTAACCAATATCAAATTCACGGGCTTCGGCATCTACATCGGTAAAACGACCTGTTTGAGGTTTGCTGGATATCGGATCGACACCGTTGAGAATACAACGATTGCGGTCGCCCGGATCTGGCCCCCAGGTTGGTGCTGAAGTGTAATTAGAATCCCAACTTAGACCGTAGTAGCGGCAATTTCTGGCACGAAAAGTATCGCAAGGGAGCAAACTATCAGCGCCCGGCACATTCGCATTTTGCATCGCCTTAATAATTTCACTATTCAGCTCACGCGGATCGGGTGGTGCGCAAGGATCATCGTCGATCATTCGGCCTATAGTGGTCAACCGAATAGCATATTCAACTAGCTCATCATAATTTACAAATTCACACATGCGCGGCATCAAAATCATTTGTGCAGCTAGTGCGCGTGTTGGGCCTGCCGTTACTGCGGCGTAAGAAATACCTGGAAACTGGCCTGGGCCATCAATAAAACGATATGGGTCTCGCATAGTGCGCTGGCCAGTTTTTTTTCCAAGATCTCTATACTGTGCACCATTAAAGTTCTGCCCGATCAACATCTCCCCCCAGTATCGTCCGGTATTGTGCTGATCTAACTGAGCCTCATCATCACCATCGCCCCACACTGGTCCGTTTGGCCCAATATTAATTTGGTCAAGTTCTTGAACACCGTGTGCACCAATGCCAGTTTGAGTAGCCGCCGCTGTTTTCAATACGTTCCCAAACTGATTATTGCGCGCCATGGAGGCGAAAAATACAGCACTCGGGAAACGACCCATACTCTGACCAGCACCAACTCCAAACCAGCGATCGCGTTGATTATTGAAATCGTAAACGTGATAAAAAATATCCTTCGCATAGGTAAGCATAGATGCCAAGGCTGGTGTAATCTCCTGTAATGAATGATCGTCTGACATCAATGTCGCTAAGTTGGCATGCCACTGGGCCGCGACGGTTGCGGAATAGTCGTCAGTGACGAGGTCCGCTCGAAAAGCTCGCCCACCTTCCGAATAGCCCTTTTTATCGCGATCGCGCATGCTGAAAATTTCTAAATGGTGCGCCCATGTGCGTCGAATTGTCTCTAGGCCATCCGTATCAGTGCCTTCAAAATATTCTTTTCTAGGAAGCCATGCCAGATTGAACTCACTCAACGACATAAGCTCCTTATTAGCTCGAATCAAATTTGGCCTAAGCACCGTTGCGCCAGCATTTTCTGGTACTGAGGTAAGTATTGTTACCGCGTTGTACGAGTCAACACATCCGCTGAGAATTGCTCGAGTTCCACACGCGCCACTGCTAGCTTGATTGCGCTCTATGGCGGCCACTAAAGAGGTTCTATAGTTATAAGATATTGGTAGAGACGGAATAATATTCTCACCAGTAACGAGATTGCCATAATCATGACTAAGAAACCCCATACCTTCAGGTACGGGATTCTCATCTACAAAAATCGCGGACCCTCCGCTACCGGTAATGCTGGTTAAGGTAACAGAGCTCTGACCAGGAGCTGGTGCAATCCAATAGTCGCCATTGGCAAATTGCCCGCAACGTGCCACCCCGCCGTTAGAATTAAAAACCCATTCAAAACTATTTGATCTGTCACCACCGTCAACGGTGACCGATACTCTTTCGCCAGTGCAGGGCGCGTTAACATCTGAGGACCCACAATCACAAGCTGCGCTGCTGGGAGCTGATAAAAACAGTATATAACACGAAACCAGAATCGACAGGAAGCCACGAACATCAAGCATTGGAATGAACTTCATGGAATACCTAAATTTGTAGCAGTTTATAATAAATTTTAAGCTATACGATATTTTACCGATTGTCTATTGCGGCAAATTTTGTCACTCCAATTCGAGACGCTAAAATCTTTGAGGAGCGCGGGTCCACTATTGTCAATCCATATCAACGTTACTTCACGCTTCGTTCTAGGCTTGCTACGTAAAACCCATCGGTTCCAGTAAGACCTGGCATGGTGCGTAACTCATGTTCATTTGAGTGCAGTCGATCTGAGTTAACGATCAAACTCTCAGGCAAAGAAAACAAAGCCGCTTTGAATTCGGAATTGCGGCTCAGGAAGGCTTCAATTTGCTGTTCGTTTTCTTCTTGTAGCAAAGAGCACGTTGCATATAACAAACGCCCACCAGGTTTCACTAGTCGACTGGCGCTGTCGAGAATACTCGCTTGCAGTGCGACCAGATCAGCCAAATTCTCCGGCTTTAGATTCCAGCGCGAATCTGGGCTACGCCGCCAAGTACCAGTACCAGTACATGGCGCATCCAGCAAGACAACATCGGCAACACCCGCGTGTTTCTTAACCCATTTATCGTGTTCGCTACTCAACACATGGGTACGCACATTATGCGCACCTGCTCGACGCGTACGCTTGCTAAGTTGCTCTAACCTTTTCGAATGCACGTCGCACGCGTAGACAGTGCCTTTGTTTTTCATCATGGCAGCCATCGCTAGGGTTTTACCACCGGCGCCTGCGCAGAAATCCACCACCTTTTGACCAGCTTTAACGTCGGATAACAATGCAAGCAACTGAGATCCTTCGTCCTGCACTTCAAACCAACCTTGTTTAAAGGCATCCATTGCGAATAAGGCAACTCGAGAGGAAAAACGAATACCCCAAGGCGAGAGTTCAGTAGGTGTTGTGGCGTGGCCCGCATTCTTAAGAACCTGGCTAACTTGATCTCGAGAGCTCTTCAATAAATTGACTCGAATGTCGGTTGCGGCCCTTTCGTTACTTGCTGTCATCTCGGCGTTGAAGCGTTCACCAAGCGCGTTTTTAAGCAAGGGTGATATCCACTCAGGAACATTGAGTTGAATGTGTTCCGGCGCGGTGGCTAAATCCGAAGAACCCAACTTATCCAGTGACAACAACTGCTCTGGCTTTAGGCGTTTTGGGCTAAATTTGTCGCCGTTAAAAAGCGCGCTGATTTCTGCACCATCGAGCTTAAGTAAAGCCGCCGTCAATAATCGACTGCTGGTTTGCAAGCCGGCCTGTTCAAGTAAGTAAGCTAAACTGAACTTTTGCCGAAGCACTCGATAAAACTGCTCGGATATCGCCGCCTTGTCTTTTGAACCAATATAACGTCGTTGCTTAAAGTAGCCTGCCATCAGGCGGTCCGCCGGAATTCGAGTTTCTTCTAATTCGTTAAGCAGTTCGATAGTGGCTTGAACGTGTGCGGCAGGTCTCATAATCGCGATGTCAACTAAAACAGGTGGAGTCGAAGCGGACTATACCACCACCGTCACGAGCACACACTACCAGGGAATAATTCTTCCATCCCAATTAAAGAATGAACCGGTTTGCTGAGGTTCTAGCGACATGGCCACGTTTAGAATCCGTTCGGCCGATTGTTCAGGATTATAGATTTTGTTATCAGCAATTCGGCTTGAAAACGGCTTCGACAACGGCCCTATTGTTGTACCCGGATGAATCAGGGCTAAGCACGCGTTTTTGTTTTTACGACGCACCTCAACCGAAGCTGTTTTTATCATTTGATTGAGCGCCGCTTTAGAGCTACGGTAGCCGTACCAACCGCCCAAACGATTATCCTCAATACTGCCGACCATTGCACTTAAAAACACAAATCTAGAAGGCTCATGTTTGTTTAAGAGCCCATGAAAGTGCTTCAAACACAAACTCGGTATGATTGTATTAACACGGAAATACTCTAAAAGCTTAGCTTTATCCAGATCGGCTAGCTTCTTTTCGGGCGCTACAACTTCGTTGTGTAGCGTACCGATACAGCAAACAATCAGTTCAAAAGCGCCCTTTTGACTTAAATCTCTCTCAACTTCCTTGAGTGATTTCTCTGAATAGTCTGTATCTGCTCTCGAGAGCGTAGACAACTCAAATCTCGCACTCATTAGTTGAGCTAACCGACTACCGATTGTGCCGTTTGCACCTATCAACAAAGCTCGTTGCGAGTTTTTCATGCTTATTTCATTCGCTGGGCACAACACTCAGCCACATTCATTTAAATTGCTCGAATTGTTCCACAGCAATAGTGAACCCATTGTGACTCATCAAATTGGGGTCGAGTATCTTGAGAAAATGGGCATACGCTTGAATGGTGCTGCATCAAGTCTAGACGGTTACCATATCGCTCGCTCTCTTGAGCGCTTGAAATACGCCAAACCAAAATAATTCTGAACAAAAAACAATAAAACTCTTGAAGTTTTTCGGTCAATCTCTAAATAAGGGTTGTCGGGGTCTAAATAGAACCGACCAAGCAACCCAAAGCGGGCGCTCGATTGAGGCTTGCGGAGGGAAATCTTAACACTTTATGGCTCACATACCAGACTTCACTGGGAGCATAAACCGGAGAAAAAAATGAACAGAATTGATCTTACCCCCTTATACCGCAGCAGTGTTGGCTATGACCGTTTCGGCTCTTTACTGGACGCCGCATTCCAAACTGAAAAAACATCAACAAGCTATCCTCCTTACAACATTGAGGTAGTGAAAGAAAACAATTACGCAATCACCATTGCCGCTGCCGGCTTTAAAGAAGCTGAACTGGACATCCAGGTTGAAAATGGTGTGCTCACTGTAAAAGGCAAAAAAGAAGCCGATGGCGAACCAAGAAACTACTTGCATCGAGGCATCGCATCACGCTCTTTTGAGAGGAAGTTTAATTTGGCCGATCATATCGAAGTGGTCAATGCCGATTTAGCGGATGGCCTGCTTACTGTCTACCTAGTTAAAGAAGTGCCAGAAGCGATGAAACCAAAATCGATTTCGATTAATACCAGTTCGCCGCGCGTTATTTCTCACGACGAAAAAGCCGCCTGAAACACACAGTAATTAGTAACACAGGGAAGCCGATGGCTGCGCAAGCGCCATCGGCTTTTTGTTTTTCCTATTATCTTTTAACAAGCGACTTTCAACTAACGGCTCGGAACGCGTTGACTTTCTAATTCGCAAACCTATAATCGCCCCCAGAACTTAGGTCCCACGTCTTTTGTGGTTAAACTGGGAAGTTGGTGAAAATCCAACGCTGCCCCCGCAACGGTGTTCAAGTATGTATTAGTGCTTGTGAGTCCGGAACCGGCCTAACGAATCGTTTCGCACAACGTATTTGCGAATCAGTATTCAGTTCTAGACCGTTGATGGAGCGGAGGGCTACCATCCAAGGGCAAGTCGCGTTTGATCAGATTCACCCATCGACGCCTCTCCTCCTTGTTTCCTCGCTTTATCACCTTACTAAATCATCTAAGGTGTTAATAAACATGACCAAACTACTTAAAACCAGTGTCGCTATGTGTTGCGCTGCGTACCTTATTCCGTTACATGCGGAAGAAGCCCCAGGCGACGAAATCATCGTTACAGCTAAGGGTAATCAAACTCAAACCAACGTTCTGCATACAGCTCACGTACTAACTCTGGAAGATATCGAGCTTGCGCAGGTAAAAGACCTACCCGAATTACTCGATAGTATCGCCGGAATCAGCGTGCGCGACTCCGGCGGGCGTGGCAGTGCAACCAGCGTTTTTGTGCGCGGTACATCTAACTCACAAACAATTGTCCTGATTGACGGCGTTCGCGTCGGCAGTGCGAC
The DNA here is from genome assembly GCA_937989675.1 of uncultured Arenicella sp. Taxonomy (GTDB): domain Bacteria; phylum Pseudomonadota; class Gammaproteobacteria; order Arenicellales; family Arenicellaceae; genus Arenicella. The sequence continues at coordinate 10,829 of CALKRK010000229.1, forward strand.
ACTTGGAGCTGCGGCTCTAAACAGCTACCCAATTGAAGCCGTTGAACGCATTGAAGTGCTTAAGGGCCCGTTTTCAGGTCTCTATGGCGCTGATGCCGTGGGCGGTGTTATTCAAATTTTCACCAAAAAGGGTGGTGATAACAACGGCGCTGTAAGTGCAACCATCGGCAGCGATTCACTGAACGAGTTCGACGCCGCCATTAGTCTCGGTGACAATCGAAACAGCTTTCATATTGCTGCGCACTCTGAAGACACAGACGGTATCGATAGAACAAGTATCACCAGTGGTGGCAACGGCGATATTGACGGCTTTGAAGAGACTGCCGTTAGCCTTGGCGCACGCGTAAGCTTTGGCGAATCAACGGTTGCCAACTTATCGGTTTTAGCGAGTGAGAATACCGTTGATTTTGACGACACCTTTGGTAGCGATTTTGCACGCCGCACAGAAAACAAAGCATTGAGCACTGCCTTGAGCATTGACTCTCGCCTTAGTGATTCCTTGAACTGGAAAACCACGCTTGGCGTTAACGAAGACGAAGCGGAAACCTTTAGCTCCTTTGGCTCTAAATTCATCACTAACCGAGACAGCCTCGGCACTGAGCTTTCCTTATCTTTATCATCTGATAGCACGCTAACCTTTGGCGCTGACTACTATGAGGAAGCTATCGAATCCAGCAATGAATTCCCGGTTGAAGAACGCGATAACAAAGGTGCTTTTGCGCAATACGTTGGTAATTTCAGCAGCTTTGGCATAGCGGCTAGCCTACGTTATGACGACAACTCCTCTTATGGCAGTAACACTAATGGCAGTATCTCGCTGAGTCACTCCATTAATGATGAGCTACGACTCATTGCCAGCTACGGCACGGCCTTTGACGCGCCCTCTTTCAACTTTCTCTACTTCCCATTTTTCGGTAACCCAGACATTTTGCCCGAAGAATCAGAAAGCGCTGAATTGAGCCTTGTCGGCAACCATGACAACCTAAACTGGCGCCTATCTGCTTATAAAACGGATGTTGAAAACTTATTTAGTTTCGACCCTGTGACCTTCACAGCTGCAAATATTGGTGAAGCGGAACTTGAGGGAATCGAAGCTCAAATTAGCGGCCGCTGGTCAGAATGGGAGCTTTCTCTCAATGCGGATGTACTCTCAGCGACAGATCAAATCACCGGAGGTGAACTCGATGATCGTGCAGAGAGAACCCTTGCGCTGACCGCATCAAGAGACTTTGGCAAACTGAACTTACGCTTTGACCTTAAAACAGAAAGCAACCGCTTTGATTTAAGCGGAACTGAGTTATCTGGCTATGGCTTATTCGATGTAAGTGCTGTTTACGAGTTTACCGACAAACTTTCACTGTCAGCCAATGTCGATAACATTTTCGATAAAGACTACACGGTTAATCTGATCAACGCCTCAGAGAGATACAACACTGAAGGTCGTCAAGCGAAATTGCGAGTTCGTTACCAGTTCTAACTCAAGGTAAACACCACGCGCTTCTATGAACAGGCTCTTGTTTCTAATCAACGATTGATTTGGACAAGAGCCTTTTTTAACTATACTGATGTTATGACAGAACACTCTAATAGCGATTCAAAACTCGATGCGCAACTGCACAAAGAAAAAATGCAGAAGCAAAAAGAGAAAGTAGACGCCAACATCGCCGCAGCAAATATCGAACGAGGCATTGCTCTATTGTTAACCGGTAATGGCAAGGGAAAAACCAGTTCGGCATTTGGTATGGTATTTCGCGCGCTGGGCTATCAACAAAAAGTAGGCATTGTTCAATTTATTAAAGGTGCTCAGGAATCTGGAGAAGTAAATTTTATTCGCGAGCACTGCCCACAAGTGTTCATTCACCAAATGGGCACTGGTTTTACTTGGAACACCCAAGATAAAGTAGCGGACATAAAAGCCTCAGAGGCAACCTGGGAAATAGCCCAATCATTACTGCAAGACGATTCATATGATTTGGTGATTCTTGATGAACTCACTTACATGCTGGGCTACAAATACCTCGATCGAGATACAGTGATTAACTCGATCAAAGCCAGGCCATACGAACAAAGCGTTGTCGTAACTGGCCGCGGCGGTGGCCGTGAATTACGTGAAGTCATGGATACCGTGTCCGACGTTAAGAACATCAAGCATGCATATAAAGCCGGTGTAAAAGCACGCAAAGGCGTGGATTGCTAAATTGACAATGCCTGCCCGCTCCCCAGCTCAACACTTCGCCAGTTCAGGCACTCTGATGATTCAAGGGTGTACATCCGACGCAGGTAAGAGCGTAATGGTCGCGGGCTTATGTCGTTTATTGGCCAATAATGGCCACTCGGTCGCGCCATTCAAACCCCAAAATATGGCTTTAAACAGCGCGGTCACCGCGGATGGTGGCGAAATTGGTCGGGCGCAAGCCGTGCAAGCTCAGGCGTGTTACCTGGAGCCACACACAGACATGAACCCTATCTTGCTAAAACCTTCCAGCGACACCGGTGCTCAAGTTATTGTGCATGGCCACGCCGTGGAAGCGATGCAAGCTGATGAGTATCATGATTACAAGAGGGTCGCGATGGATGCCGTGCTGCAATCGCATGCTAGGCTAAGTGTTAACCACAAAATGGTCATAGTAGAAGGCGCGGGCAGCCCGGCCGAGATTAATCTGCGCGAGAATGATATAGCGAATATGGGCTTTGCCGAAGCCGTTGATTGCCCAGTAATTCTTATCGCCGATATTGACCGTGGTGGTGTATTTGCTCACCTTGTTGGCACGCTTGAATTATTGTCACCATCTGAGCAAGAGCGAGTGGTCGGCTTTATTATCAATCGCTTTCGTGGTGACATCAGCTTGCTCGAATCTGGCCTGCATTGGCTGGAACAAAAAACCGGTAAGCCGGTGCTAGGCGTCGTGCCATACCTGACGGATTTTTTTCTTGACGCCGAAGACGCGAT
>CALKRK010000230.1 GCA_937989675.1 uncultured Arenicella sp.
TGCACATTACGCCTTAGTAGCACACTGCTGTCGGAGATATTAGAGAGAGATTTTTGATAATGTAAACGCCCTCGCAACACAGCAAGGTGCTCGCGGTAGAATGAGCGACTGATAAAAGCATAATAAAATGACGCCGAAAAACCATTGATGGCGAAGACCGGCAGCAACTTTACATCTAGTCGATAGAGCAGACGATTTGCGCCGCGCTTAATCGTTTTGAGAAACTTCAAAACAGTTTGCTTACTCATAGAGCACCTTATCAAATCATAGTTAGCATCAAACACGCCGATACGATTTATGCCAATTCAAAGGTAACAAAATTGACCGTGACATAATCAGCGCAATCAAGCGAGTTTTAGGAAATACCCAGAAGCACAAATAGCCGGAAAAGAAGTAGGCTATCAAGGTTGCCCAAGCTGCCCCGAAATAACCAAACTTCGGAATTAGGAAGATATTCAAACCCACATTAACGATGGCCCCAAGCCCATGGCTCCATAATGAGTAAGGCAGCAGGGATTCCGATATCAACCACTTGCTGACCAAGGCCCGCATAAAAACGAAAGTGCCACCCCAAATATGAATAGCCAACACCGCGGCACTATCTTGATACTTGTCCCCAAATAAAAATGGTATTAGAAAAGGAGCAAGAAAAATGACCAGCAAGGTCACCGCCAATGACGAGTACAACAAGGCATCACACGACTGCTGTAATTGCTTCAAATACCGAGCCTCGCTTTGCGCTTTTGAGCGAAGCAGCACCGGGAAGATCGCCGCAGCAAACGCCGCAGGAAAGAAAAACCAAACTTCGGACAACCTAACCGCAACCGAGTAAATACCAACTGCCTCATTGCTGATCATCCTTGCCAACATTATTTGGTCTACCTTTAAATACAAAACAGCCGCTAAGCCTGACAACACCAACCACAGCGATTGCTTTAGCAAACGCCACCCGTATTGCCAATCTAATTCGGCCAAACGCAATGGACTATTTTTAAACGAGTACAAGCACAGATAAGCTAGACCGCTTACAACTAACTCTGCACAAAATGCCAGAATTAGCATTTTGAAGGTAGCGCCAATACTCACCAGCACAACCTTTAATAATGCGAAGCCAAGAAACACGGTTAACCTAAGTGCCGATACATACTTATTTAGCATTTGAGCTTGGAACCAAAACTCAGTCACTTGGCCTGCACCGAAAATACTGGAGATAAGCAAAGCTAAAATCAGCAACAGCTCTTGCGAATCATCACCAATAAAAAGGTAGTAAGTTAACGCACACAACGACACGCCAACTACGCTGCCAATAATGCGATAGACGAAGGCGGTCGTCACAATTTTGTCGACTTGATCAGGTTGATTGACGATCTCACGTGTCACGATTGAATTTAATCCAAGAGAGGTAAATGGCCCGATCAACGCCACTACCGCAAGCAGGTAATTAAGCCGCCCCCAAATTTCGGGCCCGAGCGAGCGAGCGAGAAAAACACTCAATACGAGAGCCACTCCCATGGTCACTACTTTTTCGCCAGCTAGCCAACTGGTGTTGCTGAAAACACGGACTATGGTTGGTGATTTCGCAGCCCACATCACTCTACCCTCGAGACCATAGCAAGCGACCTTTTTTGAGGACCTTGCGCGCTAAAACAAAAGTGGTGGCAACAGGGCCAGCAATCTGTATAGACTTCATGACCCATTTCAGTTTATCGCGCTTATAAAACACGTAGGACAAAAGCTGCCCAGCCGCTCTTACTCGAAAGTGCCATTGCCCTAACCATTCTTGATGTTTAAAACTCGACGCGAGTCGGTGTTCGGCTTCATCAATCGACATGGCCTTCGCTTTGGTTGTTAAGCCTTCGTGCGAGCCTCGTCGATAAAGATACAGGGCGTCGGCAAGATAGATCACGTTACCATGCTGAGCGAGCCTCACGTAAGCATCCCAATCTTGACCGCAGGGTAGAGATTCATCAAACCCTCGTTGCTGAACGACATCGGTTCTCACGATCAAACCTGAGGCACCGCAATAAGGGTTGCCTCGCTTCAGCTTACTTAAACTCACTAGGCCTGATGGCGGGCCTAAATGCGCCTCACCATTATTTAGATATCGATACGAGCAGAGTGCTGCGATTGGCTGTATGGGCGATTCCACGTGTGAAAGCGCTCTCATCTGCCGGTATATTTTATCGGATAACCACACATCATCATCATCAAGAAAAGCAACCCAATCACTCTGCGCCATCGAGGCTCCAAAGTTGCGAGCGGCGTTTGCACCTCTGTTCTTGTCAAACCGAAAATAGCGAATTTCACCCGACAATGAACCCTCTTCTGCACCGACTTTAAATTCATTTACCACTGCTCGAAGATCAACATCAGAGCAATCATCAATAACGATAATCTCGCGCAAAGGTACAGACTGCGACAGCGCGCTATCCAATGCATAGCGCAAGTAGTCAGAGCGGTTATACGCGGTAATAATCGCCGACACACTCACATCGAGTTTTGAGCCAGGAATGGGTGACTCATTCAAGGTGTCCAACTCATCAGGCCAGGACACAACAGCTTCGCTACCGTTCATCTTGCGCGCTCCTCTGATAGTTTTTCTGCGGTTTTAGATACAGCAAGGCAAGCTCTTGAAGTGTTCCTGCGGTCACTCCCCAATCATGATTAAGTTCAGCTCGCTGACGCAGCCGTTTTCCCAATGATGCTGCAAATAAGGGATCGTTCGCCAAGCGTTTCAAGCCAGAGCGCAGACTGGCGACGTTATCGTATAAGAAAAGCGCATCTTGGTCCTGCAATACGTCCCTATTCGGGGGGATGTCACTCGCGAGAATAGCCTTACCCGTGGCCATCGCTGTTAATAGGCTATTTGACATACCCTCTAACGCCGATGGCAAAACAAACGACCTGCAATGACGCACCAGCGGCGCGAGCTCTGATTGTTCTAGATGCCCCAGAAAAACCACCTGAGTATTTGCCAGACTAGTAAGCGAATCCAAATAATATTGAGACTTGGAATGACCACCCGCAACGACCAAAGGCAAGCGCGACTCGCTCGGTAAATCGGCATGCGCTTGCAATAATAAATGCAACCTTTTTACTGGATCCAGGCGCGCTGCAAACAAAAAATACCCGTTGCACTTAAGCCCTAAGTTCTCAATGGTTTCATCCAAGCCCTGGGTTGCTGCGCGCGCTCCGTTTGGTAGAAAAACCACATCCTCTCTGCGACCACGATAAAGCTCAACCATCTCTTGACTATTTACGGTAAAACTATCGGCAAACCGCCAAGCGCAAAACTCACCAGCTTTCAAAATACATCGGCTGATCGGCCCCCATTTGTCGCGGGAGCTGTCAACTGCACGCAAACTTGAAATGACGTAAACCCCGAACAGCTTCAAGAATGGCACAACAATATTGGGCCCGGAAGCAAACACAACCATGACTCTCGGCCGCCAAATCAACAGGGACTTTAACATGCAGTATAAGGTCACACCGTGCTGCCCAAAGTGCTTATAAACCCACTTCGGGCAATCAACCAGAGTAATATTATCAGGTCTAGAGTTGCTAGACTGATTACGATCGAGTACACCACAAACGCCAAGCTGCAGACCATTTACTGACATCTCTAACGCAATTTCTCTAATTGCATTTTCAACTCCGCCATAACTTGAATGGAAGCCACGACCACCAAGAAAAACTACATCTAAGCGGCTCATACACTCACCGCATGATTTAGTTCTACGCGCTTGTACTGAAACACGCGTCGCTGATCTTTAAGGTATTTAGCGATTCCAATAAACACCCAGATGTAATTTCCACCATAAAAAATACCCCCGTTATGAAAGAGGCTATTAACAAAATACGGCACCAATGCGACCAGAAACCAAATCCCAAAGGAAACTCGCATGTACCAAAACAAGCACGCGATGGTCAAAAACCCAAAAACACCGTAGACCCACAACACGTTTAGAAGGTAATTATGTAAGCCACGTAAGAATATTGATTCAGCACCATCCATATGCTTATAACGCTCCCAATACTGCTGCGCATATGAAGTGCTTTGATCAATCCAACCGTATCCCCATGGTTGGTCGGCCACGAGCTCTAATCCGAACAGATAAAGCGGTAAACGCATGGTCGCCGATGAGTCCTGAGCTTGCAGCACTCTAAGGTTGAGCGTATCTTGCGCAATTGGCAGCACATAAATAACACCGACTAAGACAACGCTAATGATCGCAAGCGTTAGCAGCTTACTGCGCGCAACTAAAAGCCAGTATAATAGTGGAAGTGCAAACACACCCAATAATGCTGAGCGAGTACCACTTAAGAGCACGGCAGCAAAAGCCAACAGCAATACCAAAATCGTAAGCGGTTTACCCAAGCGTAAAGGCTGGTAACGCGGATCCACGTGAGATAAAAACACAAAGCCTATTGCTAGGCATGCCTGATACGCTAGATGCACAGATGACCATGACAGTCCGCGCGCTCGTGCTCCGTCATCAAAACGACCACCACTTGAGTCAAACTCAATCTCATCAAGCGCTCGTGCCTCCTTGCCAATATCTTGAAATGAGTTAAAAAGGTACTTCAACTCCCATGCGGCTGATATTTCTACCCCCTGCAACAACGCGATAAAAAAAGTAAAACCGTAGACAACAAGTACGACTTTAAAAACCTTGATTGGCCCAAGACAGTAAGCTACCTGATACGCCAAACACATAATAATAAGCGGCTGAACTATCCACTTAATTACGTAATTGACTGCATCATCGACACTACCAACGCCAGCCAAGGTAGCCACGCAACCCATTAGAGCTAGCATAAGGGCCACACCGATTACGATATTGTTTTTAGCAAAATCGAATAGTGACCTTTGAGAGACCGCTAGGAAGATAAAAGTAACCAGCCCCAATCCGTAAACAGTACGAATTGGTAGCGAACCGCCGAGCTTTATGAAATACAAACTCAGCACCATGAAACCAAAGAAGAGAATGTGAATAGCAAACCGTAACATGCTAACCAACTACCCTACAGCGACAGCTATCGCACAGGTATGTGTATAACACCGACGTGCGCTTCATGATTGCTCACTCATAGAATGGCGCATAACACCGCTTGCGGCTGCGTAAGCAAGGCGATGAATTTCGATTACCCGGTTTAACGAGTAGTGCTGCGTTATATCTTGCTTAGCTTGCGTCGTTAGAGAAGCCGAGCGTGCAGTTTTAGCTCGATCAATAGCATCGCAAATATCATCAACCTCGTAGCCACGACATACCAAGCCATTAACGTCGTCTTGAACAATTTCTGTGCAGCCATAGTGTGGGCTAACAATACACAAACAACCACACGCCAACCCCTCAAGCAACGACTTCGGCATACCTTCATAGGTACTGACAAGGAAAAAAATAGAGTAAGTAGGGAGCCGCGCTTGAATATCTTGATTATCGAGCACACCTAAGAAAGTGCAATCCGCACCTAAGCCAAGCGCAAAGTTTCGAAGCTGCGCCTCTAACGGGCCGCCACCAATAATATCCAAAGGCATATTTTTTCGGGCGCACGCTTCAATAAGAGCGAATAGATTCTTGAAACTCACTAAGCGCCCGACGAATACAGCACGATTTTCACGCTCGACCCAAGAATTATTTACAGTTGTTGGTAGAGTAGCTTCATCGATAAAATTCGGGCACACCATACTGTTACTTCGTTGACCAGCGTAGTCAAAATCACGCTTAGTGCACACCAAAGAGTAATCCGCAAACCTGCTTAATATTCGATCTAGTGGCCAACTTAAGGCTAGACGGTGAATTTGGCGCCTATCTAGATGCCTTCGCCAGAGCGAATGCCCATAGCGATAAACAAAGTGTCTGCGATAAAAAAACTTGCTGATTAAGCCAGTCCAAGCTCCGCTTGCTTGATGACTATATACGGCTCCCGTGACGCTGAAATGCTGTCGATGCCAAAGTGGCCCGATAATGGAATATAAAATAGCACCGAGTTTATTGCGCACAAAAGCTGGCGCCAGAATGACACGAAATCCGTTTGGGATTGTCCCCTCCTGCATGGCTCTATCAATCAACTCTATGTCGTCCTTATCATAGGTGAACAACGACACCTCCTTAGCCAGACCTTGCTTTAAGTAATGAGAAAAAATGATCATCTCTTTCTCAAAAATACCCATTGCTTGCCACTTGCGGATCGACATACTTAACGAAAATAGCACCGTAATATTGGCGATCGTATTGTCTGGCATGCTTGAGTTAATCCGAACATTCATAATCTGTTTACCCTACGAATACCACGGAACCTGCGTGCTATTTGGCGCAGAAACTGCGGCGCCATAAATCGAATAAACGCGTGCACAACAAGCATCGGAGAACTTTGTTCAGAACCCCACAAACGTGCGTGATGCAACGCGAGAGCCGAAAAGGAATACAGCGCCTGATTACGTCGTTTATGAACCGTAATCGAGTTGACTCCTTCAGAGCGAGTCACGATTGGCTGGTCGATACCTTTAAACTTAACGCCTTCGCGAATCCAACGAAGGTAAAGTGCGTAGTCCTGCGCAAAATAGTACTGTTCATCATATATCGCTACGTCGTCAAACACTCGACGGCGAACATTTAAGCCCGAATGTACAAGTACATTACGCCGCGCCAAGGCATTGGCGATATCTTGATGCTCTATTGGCACAGACAAACGATAGCGACTGCCGTGATCATCTTGCACCAAAGCACCACCGGTGAAAACATCGATGTCAGAGAATTGCTCAGCCGCTGCGCGCACTAAGCTTAACCGCTTCGGCAGAAAACAATCGTCATCGTCAAGGCGGCATATGATCTGCCCAGAGCATTCACTAAGGCCTCGATTTAATGACTTAGTAACGCCGATATTTTCCTGATTGAAAATGACGAATAGTTTGGCCTTTAACTCGGAATCGATCTGCTCGTACTGCAAATCATTCTTGGTAATCTCAGGGTTATCAATAACCAAGACTACTTCGAAGTCTTGATCATCACTTGAGTTGATTGACCTTAATGCCTCGTATAGGCAAGCCCCCCCCATGCTCGCTACAAGAATCGAAAAATAGGGTTTAACTTTTGCGTTTGTCTTTAGCATCGAGTCTGTCATTTGCGTAGTGACATCAACCATCATTTACACGTCAAGCTGTCGCCAGCCTGCCGATACTTAAATAGGAAAACCCTTTCGATCGCATACTCCTTGGATCAAATAGATTACGCCCGTCAAAGATTACCGGTTCGCGCAATTCTTGCTTAATCAAGTCAAAGTCTGGCGCTCGAAAACTCTGCCATTCGGTACAAATCACCAACGCGTCAGCACCATACAATGCGGCTTCTTTAGTACCTGTCAAAGACAGGTCCTCGCGATTTCCGTACAAGCGTTGTGTCTCCTGCATGGCTTCTGGGTCATAGGCTTGCACTTTGGCACCGGCCTCCCATAACGCCTCTATTAATACTCGGCTGGGTGACTCACGCATGTCATCCGTTTTGGGTTTAAACGAAAGCCCCCAAACTGCGAACACTTTGCCAGCCAAATCGTTCGCATCAGTTTGTTGCGCTTGATAATGAGTATTGATGTATTCGTACAATTTATTTTTTTGACGCTGATTCACTTCCTCAACCGCTTTCAGTATCTGCGACTCATACCCACTTTTCTCCGACGTCTTAATCAGCGCCTTAACGTCCTTAGGAAAACATGAGCCACCATAACCACAGCCAGGATAGATAAAGCTATAGCCTATTCGCTGATCTGACCCAATACCTTGGCGAACAGCCTCGATGTCCGCGCCAACGTTTTCGGCAATATTGGCCATTTCATTCATGAAACTGATCTTCGTAGCCAGCATACAGTTGGCGGCATATTTGGTAAGTTCTGCACTGCGTATGTCCATCGTAATGATGCGTTCGCGACTACGATTGAAGGGTGCGTAAAGCTCACGCAGCGCCTCTTCCGCAATTTCGGAATCTGTACCAATCACGATTCTATCTGGGCGCCTACAATCTTTGACCGCATCGCCCTCCTTTAAAAATTCAGGATTAGAAACCACCGAGAAGTCAATATTGGTTGAGCGGGACCGCAGGACTTCGGCTATTCGCTGCTTAACCATATCGGCTGTTCCAACCGGCACAGTGGATTTATCAACAATGATTTTAGGCGAGCTCATTTGCTCAGCAATCGTCTGTGCAACATTCAGTACATATTGCAAATCAGCCGAGCCATCTTCATCAGAAGGAGTCCCAACCGCAATAAATTGAAGATCTCCAAAGTCAACGCCTTGTTTTGGGTCGGTCGTAAAAACTAAGCGCCCTTGTTCGAAGTTATGTTTGACTATCTCCGATAGCCCAGGCTCATAAATTGGCACAATCCCCTGTTTTAGATCCTCAACCTTTTGGTGATCAATATCTACACAGCATACGTCGTGCCCAGCATCGGCCAACACCGCTGCTTGCACCAATCCGACGTATCCAATTCCATAAAACGTTGCTCTCATGACTCTCTCTAAGCTCTCATGTTGGAAAAATTTAGTTTCGCAATATTAAAAATTGCCCTTTGTATTCCCACCCAACACAAGACTTTGATAAGTCAATGTAGTTGGTAAAAGATTAACGGCTGACTTTCCCAACATGTATTACTGTTAGGTAATGCTTCAACGGAAAAATGCCGTCATTTTGGCTCATAGAAACAGTTTCCCTTTTCAAAATTTTCGCCCCCTACCCCTATTGCATCGTCGCCGTTTTAACTATTCAACAGCTGACGCTTTTCTACTCATTCATCCAGCGCATTAGCGTTGAGCCGGCATACATTTCATGACGCACTTAAACTTAGCGGCTGCGCGACCTTGAGCGGATTTAATGAGTCCATCTAATCTCCTTAGGCAACGAAAGTTTCAACCAAAAATCGCTACTAGTACGCTGACCGCACATCGCTAAGCAGCCAAGCGATTTCGCTTTCTTGTGGACTCTCTAAGAGCAGAGCATGAACGTATATTTTTCATACCCGTTTTTGGTAATGATTCAATATTGGACTCTTAACAATTTGAAACAATTAAGAAAATCGATAATTTCTCGGAGTAAAAATAGAGCCGACTGAGTGTTATCGTAACTTTGACTCAAACAAATAGCGCGGCATAAATGCAGTGACACACAGTTCAGGGGTATTCGTAGCAACCATAATATTTAGGTAGTTTTTATGAAGCAACGCCACCTCCTGGAGCGTGCAAAACTAATGAGTGCGGCCTTTCGATTAGCAGACATTGCTATCGTTATAGGCAGTGGTTTGTTGGTATACGCTCTTCGCAAAGGGTGGCCAATGTCGGAAGGCTATTACCCGTTATTTGTCCTGCTACTTGCCTTTCTCACTTCAAACATATTCTCGGTGTTTTCCGTATATCGAGTTTGGCGTGGTCGATGGCTTTATCGCGAACTGGCGAGAGTGACGCTGGCCTGGTTAACCGTGATACTAGTCGCAGGATTGCTGCTTTTTCTCACAAAAACTGGCGCCGAGCTCTCAAGGCTCTGGGCCGGTTGGACATTCATACTATCGTACTTAGGCATGATTGGGTTTCGTGTGGTGATCCGCAAGTACCTCAGGCATACACGCGCTGAGGGTCACAATCAAAAACGCGTTGTTATTGTTGGTGCCGGTAAACTAGGTCGGCGTGCGTGCGATGCTCTCATTCGAGAAACTTGGGCGGGTTTAGTACCCGTCGCATTCTTCGACGATGATCAGTCTTTGACTGGCAATACGCACCGTGGTGTCAGAGTATGCGGGCGTGTTGACCAAGTAGTGGACTATGTGGAACGACAACGGCGGCGGGATGAAAACGGCGGCTCGGCAATTGATCAAGTCTGGATTGCGCTGCCACTGCATGCCGAGCAACGCATTAATGAACTGCAACATATGCTGCAAGATACTGCCACCAACGTCTATTTCATCCCAAATATCTTCGGTTTCAACTTAGCCAATTACGCGGTTGACGAGGTTGTCGGTCTACCCGTAATGAATATGTCGGCATCGCCTATGCGCGCTGGTAACGCTTTAGTAAAACGAGCTGAGGACCTCATAATTGCGTCAATCATGCTGCTGTTGCTCAGCCCTTTGTTTTTGCTTATCGCTGGGTTAATTAAACTCGAATCACCTGGCCCTGTGTTCTTTAAGCAGCGTCGCTATGGCCAAGATGGCCGTGAGATACTGGTTTGGAAATTTCGTTCAATGACCGTCACCGAGGATGGAAACGACATTCAACAAGCGAAGCGTGAAGACAAACGAGTCACCTACTTAGGCCATTGGTTACGCAAGCTTTCATTGGACGAATTACCTCAGCTCATCAACGTGCTTTTAGGTAATATGTCGCTGGTCGGCCCAAGACCTCACGCGGTAGCACACAACGAATTTTACCGCACGAAAGTGCATGGCTATATGGGCCGTCACAAAATCCGGCCTGGCATCACCGGCTGGGCTCAAGTTAATGGTTGTCGTGGTGAGACCTCAAAGATTCGTGACATGGAAGAGCGGATTAGATACGACCTTGAGTACATTCGTAACTGGTCGATTCCCTTGGATGTCAGAATTTTATGCAGGACCGTGAAAACCGTCCTAGACTTCAAAAACACTTACTGAATATATGAATGAAAAACTCTAATTCGCGGCCAAAGAGTCTCGTCTGGCTGTGCCGGCTAACCTTAGTAGCCGCTATCGGAACCATGATCTATGTTGCACTACTACCAAGCTATTTTTTCGCAAACTGGGTGCCTATATCAACTTTGGAAGCAATGGGTGCACCGAATTGGCTAATCGTTCAATTAATCGAAAACGCCGACAAGCTAGCTCACTTTTCTGGCGCCTCGATTATAGTATTACTTTACTTTGGAGCTCTTCAACGAATTAGGAGTAGACGAGCTTTATGGGTTTCAGAGCTACAAACGGTGATAGTGGTTTTTCTGTTAGGGCTGTCTTCAGAGCTAGCACAACATTTCATCGGTCGAAATTTCAGTCTAAATGATATTGCTGCAGGCGTAGCCGGAAGCTGCTTCGCCCTTATTATTGTCCGGCTAATTATGGCCAGGGGAAATCGAAAACCATCAACAGCGAAATTGAGTATCGTAATTCGAAAGCAACCGGAGTCGGTCAATTAGGATCTACCGTAGACGTCCTCAAATCGTACAATATCATCTTCGCCAAGATAGGAGCCAGATTGCACTTCGATTATTTCCAATGATTCTTCGTTACTCCGATTTCTTAGAGCATGCGTTTGACCGATCGGAATGTAAGTAGACTCATTCTCATTGAGCACAATCGTTTTGTCACCGTTCAACACTTCCGCCTGACCGCGCACGACCACCCAATGCTCAGCCCTATGGTGGTGCATCTGAACTGATAACCGAGCACCGGGGTTTACCTGAATTCGCTTTACTTGAAACCGATCTCCAGCATCGACAGAATCGTACCAACCCCAAGGTCGGTATACTTTGCGATGATGGTGTAACTGTGCACGATCTAACTCTTTTAATTGCACAACAATTTCTTTCACACTCTGAGCTTTAGATTTATCAATCACCATAACGGCATCATCAGTCTCAACTATCACTAGATTCTCAACGCCAATTGCAGTGACTAATTTAGTTTCCGCACGAATATGAGAATTCTTCGTATCATGCAGAAGCACATCGCCGAAAACTGCGTTTCCATTGGAGTCTTTATCAGACACATCCCAAAGTGCCGACCATGAACCTACATCGCTCCACCCGACATCCAATGGCATCACAACCGCGTTGTCGGTTTTTTCCATTACAGCATAATCAATGGAAATAAATGGCGACATGGAAAATGCATCAGCATCCACGCGAACGAAATCTAAATCATTAGCTGAACTGTCTAACGCGCTTTGGCATGCACTGAAAATATCAGGCGCAAATTTTTGTAACTCGTCAAGATAAGCGGCCGCTCTAAAAAGAAAAATTCCGCTATTCCAATAATATTCGCCTGAGTCCAAGTACTGTTGTGCGTGTTTCAACTCAGGTTTTTCCTTAAACGCCTCAACCTCAAAACCACCGCCAGCTAAAGAGGGCCCTCTTTTAATATAGCCATACCCAGTTTCGGGTTGCTTAGCAACAACTCCAAATGTTATCAAAGCACCATCGTTTGCATACTCAAGAGCTCCGTTCACCGCACGCTGAAATAGATCTACGTCGGCAATTACATGATCAGCCGGCATAACCAGGAGCACAGCCTCTTGGTCAGACTCTAAAGCCTTCAACGCGGCCAAGGCTATTGCTGGGGCAGTATTCCTCCCTTCCGGCTCTAACAGGATCGTTGAATTATTCGCATCAATTTGGTTTAACTGCTCACCGACCATAAACCGATGATCTTCGTTGCACACAACGATCACCTCGCCTTTCGCTTGAAGTCCCTCAGTTCGCAAAATCGTTTGTTGCAACATACTCAACTCAGGGTGAGCTAACGGCAGCAGTTGTTTGGGGTACATCCCCCGCGATACAGGCCATAAGCGTGAGCCTACACCACCAGAAAGAACGACAGGTATCATATTGTACTAACCTGGTTGAGCATGATTAGCGATATACCATTGGTAAGTACGCTCCAAACCATCTCTCAATGAGATACCTGCTTGCCATCCAAGCCGCCGCATACGCTCCACATTTAGTAACTTCTTAGGAGCGCCATCTGGCTTCGTTTTGTCAAACACGACATCGCCGTCAAATCCGACAACTTCGCTCATTAACGTCGCTAATTCTCGTATGGAACAATCAATTCCCGTACCGACATTCAAGTGCGATAAGCGCGTATCAGTCTCAGATTGATATTGTTCCTTAGACAGGTTCATTACATGCACTGTCGCCGCAACCATGTCATCAACATGCAAAAACTCACGCCTTGGATTTCCACTTCCCCAAACTACCACCTCTTTATCCTTTGCGGCTTTAGCCTCGTGAAACCGTCGCATCATTGCTGGTATCACGTGGCTATTTTGCGGGTGGAAACTATCATTCTCGCCATACAAATTGGTTGGCATTACGCTTCGAAAATCCGTGTCATACTGTCGATTATAGGATTCACACAATTTTATGCCAGCGATCTTAGCAATGGCATAGGGCTCGTTGGTTGGCTCTAGAGCCCCGCTTAATAGAGAAGATTCCACTATTGGCTGCTCAGCTTCCCTTGGGTAAATGCATGAAGATCCCAAAAATATCAATTTATTCACACCAACATTAAACGCAGCATGAATAATATTGCTTTGAATCATCAGATTATCGTAAAGGAAATCGGCGGGATACTCATTATTTGCGTAAATACCTCCGACTTTTGCCGCCGCGAGGTAAACCTCATCGAAAACATTGTTTTCAAAAAAATGATGCACGGCATGCTGATCGGTCAAGTCTAATTGTTCTCGTCCTCGCGTTACGAGCTGAACACCTTCCAAGGATTTCAGATATCGCGACAATGAGGAACCGACCATACCTCGATGACCTGCGACAAATATAGATTTACTATGCGAGCTAGAATCAGTCATGGCACTTTCAAACATCAAACCCGTGTTCATTAAGTAAGTAGTTTTTTTTAGCTAAGCGTATATCATTCGCCACCATCTCAGCACACATTTCGTTAACCGAAATCTCAGGCTCCCACCCGAGATCGCGACGTGCTTTTGACGGATCACCCAGCAATGTTTCAACTTCGGCGGGCCTAAAGTATCGAGGATCGACTCGAACAACCACATCTCCA
>CALKRK010000231.1 GCA_937989675.1 uncultured Arenicella sp.
GCTAAAAGTGCAATTTCCGGCCACTCCACTAGGCGGCAAACTCAAGAGAGCAGCCGAACTCATATCGATTCGCGAGCCATTGACCATGAACCGCCAAATTATATTCGCGCGAGTTGATGGTTTTGATCTTCACGGGGTAAACGACTCTAATGTATCCGCGCTTGATGTGCATGCTCGCTTAATGTTAGAGGTAAGTGAAGCCATGAGTGCATTCAACGCGGCGATGAAAGAGCTAAACACGCACTCATCTACGCTTACTTATACGGCGTCAGAGTTTGGTAGAACCCTGACCAATAATGGTAATGGCACCGACCATGGCTGGGGCGGCAATCAAATACTTATGGGAGGCGCTATCAAAGGTGGCGAGCTATTTGGGAATTATCCAGTATTAGAGCTTAATGGAGACGAAGACTATAATGGCGACGGCCGTTTTATTCCAAGCATATCGACAACGCAAGTCGGCGCCACCATCGCCAAATGGTTTGGGGTGCCACAAAATCGCTTAAGCACCGTTTTTCCAAATCTGGTTAATTTTCCAGGTCGAGAAGATCTTGGCTTTTTCTAGAATCGAAAAAGCAGGAATGTAAATACGCGCGAGTTGCTATTTTCAGAACAGTTTATTGCAAGGTGAAGCTCCTGCTAATAATCGCTAAGCGCTTATACGCGATGTTGCTCTATCACTTCACCTAGTTGTGTAAATTCTTCCGCGCGTGGGGAGTTTTTGCGCCAAACCAAAGCAATAGATCGATTGATATTGCGCTTTGTTTTTATGTGGCGTATCTGAGCGTTGGTGTCGTGCGTAATATTGGCGTTAACCGCCATCTCAGGCAGCAGGGTTATACCAACATTGTTTACCACCATTTGCACTAAGGTGTTTAGACTAGTGGCCTGATAAGGAATGCTTAGATCGCGGGCTTGAAGATTGCAAGCAGTGAGCGATTGATCTCTTAAGCAATGGCCGTCTTCGAGCAACAAAACATCTTGGCTCTTTAAGTCTCTAATCGAGACGTCTTGCTTGTCATTAAGGATATGCCCCTGCGGTAAACACAGCACTAGCTCATCTGCAAACAATTCCTCGGTGTGAAAAACACCGGTATCGTAGGGCAAGGCAAATAGCAATACATCGAGTTCGCCTTTACCTAACATATCAATCAAGTTTGGGCTTAAATCCTCACGAATATAAAGCTTATTGGTACCATATAATTGCTGAATAGGTTTTAGAATTTTCGGTAAAAGAAATGGCGCGATAGTCGGAATAACTCCGAAACGCAAGTCACTTTGAAACGCGCCTTGCGATTGTTTCGCGTGCTCTAGGAAATTGTCGAGTTGATTCAGCACATCTCGCGCTTGTTTCACCAGGCTGTCACCAATGGGTGTTAATAATATGGACGACCCTCTTTCAAACAGCGTAACTCCCAAGTTTTGTTCAAGTTCATTAATCGCGGTACTCAATGCTGACTGCGAAATAAAACAGGCTTCAGCGGCTCGGCCAAAATGCCGGTATTCCGCAAGCGTACAAAGGTAGTGAAGCTGTTTTACAGTGGGTAGATGCATTATCAAAAAAACTGATCATATTCCAAAATATAATTAATTGGATTGATTTTAGAGTATTTAATATATTCTTGGCAACTCTGCGACGAAATGTCAGCATCAGAGTTATTTAACGTTAAATCTATTCAACACTGACCATAATTGGAGGACAGAATGTCTCTTAAAGGTTCAAAAACTGAACAAGCGCTTAAAGACGCGTTTGCGGGTGAATCGCAAGCTAACCGCCGCTATTTATACTTCGCCGCTAAAGCGGATGTTGAAGGCTACAATGATGTTGCGGCTGTATTTCGCTCAACGGCGGAAGGCGAAACAGGCCATGCGCATGGTCATTTGGAATATTTAGAAGAAGTTGGCGACCCTGCCACAGGCCTTCCAATTGGCGGCACCTCTGACAACCTAAAGTCAGCAATTGCGGGTGAGACCCACGAGTACACTGATATGTATCCAGGTATGGCTAAAGATGCCCGCGATGAAGGCTTTGATGAAATTGCAGATTGGTTTGAGACTCTCGCGAAAGCCGAACGCTCTCACGCAAATAAGTTCCAGAAAACTCTGGATTCGCTGGACGACTAATATTTCATGGTTGTTCTGGCTGAGGTTCGAGGTAACTAACCCGAACCTCAGCCTATAGATTAAGAAAAGATAGTTGAAAAACCCTAACAACAAATAACACAGCAATCATGAGAGAAGGCAGTTTAGAAGCCCCTACCCGTCACCCGGTAGATTGGAAGAACGAATTATTTTGGGACAAAGCTGACCTCGAAGCAGAACTAGAACGAGTCTACGATATTTGCCATGGGTGTCGTCGCTGTGTGAGTTTGTGCGATGCATTTCCGACGTTATTCGACTTGGTCGATGAGTCTGAAACAATGGAAGTCGATGGCGTAGCAAAAGCCGATTATAAAAAAGTGGTCGATCAATGTTACCTCTGCGACCTTTGTTATTTAACTAAGTGCCCCTACGTGCCGCCGCATGAATGGAATGTGGATTTTCCGCACCTTATGCTGAGAGCCAAGGCGCAAGATTTTAGAGAAAACGGTACCAGTTTCCGTAACAAGATGCTGACTAGTACCGACGCAATGAATAAGCTGATGAAGATTCCGGTCATCAATCAAACCGGGAACTCTCTGCTTAACAATAAAACTTTCCGCTCTGTCTTTGAAAAAGGTTTTGGAGTGCATAAAGACGCGCCAGTACCTAAGTATTATCGTAAGAACGTCGCCAAGCTTACACAGAATTTACCCGTTCCAACTGTCTCCGCAACCAGCGTGGGCACCACAACGGGGAAAGTGGCCTTATACGCAACTTGCTACGGAAACTATAACACTCCTGATTTGGGCGCCGATTTTCTAAAGGTGCTCCAGCACAACGAAATTGAAGTGAAACTGGTTCCAAAAGAACGCTGCTGTGGGATGCCTAAATTCGAATTAGGTGACTTGGATTCAGTCGAACAAAATATGCAATACAACATACCAATACTTGCCAAATTGGTCGATGAGGGGTATGACTTGATTGCTCCGATTCCCTCTTGTGTTCTTATGTATAAGCAAGAGTTGCCGTTGCTGTTTCCTGAAAATGCGGATGTCCTCAAAGTGCAAACCGCCTTCTTCGACCCATTTGAGTATTTAGCGATTCGTCACAAGGGTGGAGCAATGAAAACAGACTTCAAAGAAGAGTTAGGCGATATCTCATACCAAGTTGCCTGCCACCAACGAGTGCAGCGAATTGGTAACAAAACTCGCGATGTGTTGAGCTTAGTGCCTGGCACGCAAGTTATGCCTATTGAACGTTGCTCCGGGCATGATGGCACCTACGCTGTAAAACAAGAAACCTACGACAAAGCCGTAAAAATTGCGCGCCCGGTAGTGAGGAAAGTTACTGATCAAAAAGCCAATCATTTTACCAGTGATTGCCCCATGGCCAATGCACACGTAGCGAAATTAGCAGGCGACGCCGTCAAAAGTAACGAACACCCTATGACCTTGCTGCGACGCGCGTACGGTCTGTAATTCATTGTATTGACTAGTAAGAGATCAACATGAGCAAATTAACCCGTGACGATTTGATGTCGCTCGAAACCTATTCTGAAAAACGCCCGCAATTTCGCAGCGACATAATGGCCCTTAAGAAAGATCGGCAGTTGCCGTTGGGCCCAAACGCACGTTTATATTTTGAAAACCGAGCCACCATTCAATATCAAATACAAGAGGTATTGCGTGTTGAGAAAACCTTTGATGCAGCTGGAATTGAGGAAGAACTAGAGGCTTATAATCCACTGATACCGGATGGCACAAATCTTAAAGCCACCTTTATGCTTGAGTTTCCTGAAGTTGAGGAGCGCACTCGAAAGACCGTTGAACTGCGCGGCATCGAACACAAAGTCTGGTTAATGGCCGAGGATTGCGACAAAGTTTATCCAATCGCAAATGAAGACCTGGAACGTGATGACGGCAGCCGCACGTCAACAGTGCACTTCTTCCGATACGAGTTTACGCCAACGATGATCAGCGTTCTTAAGCAAGGAGGTAAACTGTTTGCAGGCGTAGAGCACCAAGGTTATCCAGTTGATGCGCAATTGGTACCATACAATATAAGTCGATCTCTAGTCGCTGACTTTGACGACGTTGCGATCAATTAGACGAAGGCGCGATAGAAATTCAAAGTCTGAAAGGTGATCGTATTTGCAATCGCCTTTCAGTCTATGTTTATGAATTGTATTGAATCAGATCCCAAAGGTTTCCATATAAGTCTTTAAAAACTGCAACGGTACCGTAGTTCATCTCTTGAGGTGGCCGAACAAATTCAATCCCCTCTTCCAGATACTGATGAAAGTCACGCCAAAAGTCGTCCGTTTGGAGAAACAAAAATACCCTTCCACCGGCTTGATTGCCAATCGAAGCCTGTTGCCTTGGGTTCGATGCCCTAGCTAATAATACTGATGTGCCAGACTCGCCCGGTATTACCACCACCCAGCGTTTTTTGCTCATCAGGTAACTCTTTGTCTTCAATAAGGCTGAAGCCCAGTTTATTTGTATAAAAATCAATTGCTTTGTCGTAATCTTCTACAACCAAGGCGATGTGGGCAAGTACTCTAGACATTCAATTATATTTTCTCTTTTGTCACTATTAGCAATACCGGTAAAACTCTACATAGAGCTTAACATCACCTAGGGGTTTTATCTGATGCGGCACTTCAGGTTCAATCACACCCTGGCGGGACGGGCTCTTCATTTTTAGGCTCATTAATTGTGTAGAGCAGCTCGCCCTCTAAAATCACAATAATCGCCCATACTCCGGCTTTTGTGGAATGCGAGTTTAGCAGCCCTTTTGGTATTGTATCTTGGTTGAATTCTGGTGTTCGCTTATTAAGCTTTGACACTCGTTGGCAACGCTTTCATTTATTTCCTCTGAGCATGAAAAAGCCACAGACCAGAATTGATCTGTGGCTTTTATAGATTAGATAAAAAGGTTTATCGATTTTTTAACGCAGCTATTCGATCATCCAATGGCGGGTGCGTCGAAAACAAACTCTTCAGACTGTTATTAATACCAAAAGCCGCCAGCTGATTAGGCAACTGGCCCGAATGGCCCCTTTTAAGCTTTTCAAGTGCTGCAATCATCTTTTGAGTGCTCGCATAATCTGCGCCACCCGCGTCAGCGCGAAACTCTCGTTGCCGACTGAAAAATGAAACCACAATGCTCGCCAGAAAGCCAAACACCATTTGGCCACCGTAAAAACCAACGTAATAGCCAATACCACGGCCATTACGGTCGATAAACATGGCTAAGGCCCTCGCCAATAGCAATACAAAGGTATTTAACACACCTTGAATCAGAGTCATAGTGATCATATCGCCGTTGGCGACGTGCGCAATTTCGTGGCCCATGACCGCCTCAGCTTCTTCTCGAGTCATGTTTTGCAGCAAACCTGTACTTACCGCTACCAAGGCATTGTTTTTATTCGCGCCAGTTGCGAAGGCGTTCATATCTGGCGTATCAAAAATACCAACCTCTGGCATGCCTATACCGGCCTGCTCTGCTTGTCTTCTTACGGTATCAACTAACCAACGTTCGGTTTCATTACGCGGCGATTCGATTACCATTACGCCAGCTGAGCGTTTGGCCATGGACTTAGACATCAATAGGGAAACGATCGATCCACCGAAACCGGCGACTATCGCAATAACCAAGAACGAACCGTGCTGATTTCGATACTCAGCCGGCAAAAATTGAATAATAATGCTCGCTACCAGTAAAACAGCTGCATTAGTTGCTAAAAAATAGAAAATACGTCGCACAATTGCGTTCCTCAACAGTAAACAATGCCTATAATATGACTCTCAGATTCAAGCTATTCAAGTCGCTAAACATGACTTTTATGTCATTGTTTTAACGAATATGTGAACAAACGGGATAAAACGTGCTTAAGTCACTAAAAAAGCTGGTTAAAAAAAACAGCAAAGATAATAGGGAACAAAATGAACTCGAGCTAAAACTGGCCGCCGCAACCTTGATGTTTGAGGTTATCAGGTCTGATGGTCGAGTTGATAAAGTTGAGTTGATTTACATGGGCGAAATTCTTCGACGAGAGTTTAAACTCAATGAAGATGAGCTTGATGAACTCTTTAAACAGGCGAAGGAAACTGCACATGAAGCCACTAGCCTACAAGGCTTTACTCGGGAAATTTGTGATAGTTGGGGCAACGCCAAACGTGCCAAGCTGCTCGAATACCTATGGATGCTCGCGCTTGCCGACGACCAAATCGACCCACACGAGCGTCATTTAGTACGCAAGGTTGCCGGGCTGCTTTATTTAAATGAAGCGCAAATCGCACAGAGCCGGGAACTAGCCAAACGGCAACTTGGAATTGAAGAAGAGTTGTAAATTTCATTGAGCTCAGCCTTTTCCAACTAGTCCATCTGTACTAATCCTTCTGTCGTATGGTGTAAAACCGCCGCTTTACCTAAAATTCTCCACAGTTGTTGAAGATTAGGCCATAAACGAGGTGCATCATGTTTTTTACCGAACCACAGAATCAAAAAGAAAGTTTAGAAAATCGCGACCAACGCGAAATCGATATTCATTTAGCCGCTGCCGTACTCATGTTTAAGGTAGTGCGTGCCGATGGCAGTACCGACCGCATGGAATTGGCGCATATGGTTAATATTTTACGTAGTCAGTTTTCATTGAGCACTGACGAAATCGAAAATTTGATCCTTACCGCACAACGCGCCGTCGACAGTAATGTTGAGCTAGAGAAACTGACTCAACAGTTATGTACTCACCTAGGAGCGCGAGAGCGTAACCAATTATTGAACGATTTTTGGTTAATCGCCACGGCTGATGATTCTATCAAGCAAGGCGAGCGCACTTTAATTGACAAAATAGCACGTAACCTTGAGTTGGAAGCAGACGATATTACGCGAGCGCGTTATAGAGCCGAGCAAAAACTAGAATTAAACATCGCCTAAGCCTACAATACCGGTCACCTCTCATGTTTACTTTCCATAAGAATGATGATGACCAGATTTGCTTCGCTCGCGGTGTTTGCAGTATTTATTCTTTCTGCATGCTCCAGCCCTGACCAATCAAGCAATGGCGCAGCGACGCCAACTGCTGCGCAAGAAAAAATCACCCTTAAACTGGCCCATGGATGGCCTAAGGGTTATCCGATTTTCGGAGAGTCAGTGGACGACTTTAAGGCTCTGGTTGAAAGCCTTTCTGATGGAAAATTAGAGATAAAGGTAGACAGCACTAACAAGCATAAATCCGCATTCGGAATTTTCGACTTTGTAAAAAGCGGCCAATACGACATCGGCCAAACGGCGTCTTACTATTACGGTGGTAAAGATCCAGACACCCTCTTCTTTTCCTCCATGCCGTTTAGCATGACCACTCAAGAGCAAACCGCTTGGTTTTACGAGGGCGGTGGTTTGGAGCTGGCGAATCAGGTTTACGCTAAACACAATATTGAGGTCATGCTCGGTGGCAATACTGGCATGCAAATGGGCGGATGGTTCCGCAAAGAAATAAATTCTATCGATGACCTCAAAGGTCTAAAAATGCGTATTCCAGGCTTCGGCGGCAAAGTGATCGCCGGGGTTGGTGCAGTGCCCACAAATATCCCAGCTGGAGAACTTTACCAAGCTCTTGAGCGCGGCACCATCGACGCGTTAGAGTGGGTTGCTCCTGGCCTGGATTTGCGCATGGGGTTTCATAAAGTTGCTCCTTATTACTACACTGGCTGGCATGAACCAGGTACAGAGTTGATGTACTTTTTTAACACAGACACCATGGAGAAGCTACCGAACTGGGCTAAATCAGTATTGCGTAATGCAGCTCGCTTGACCGCGTACAATATGACGACAACCACTTTCGACGCTAACACAGAAAACTGGGCGGCAATTTCCAGTCAGTTTCCGGACGTTCAAATTAAGCAATTTCCGGCTGAAGTAATCGCAGCGCTCAAAGAATCCAATCAAAAATTAATCGATCAGGAAATCGCTCGCAGCCCGATTGCCAAAGAAATACTAGAATCGCGCGCTGCATACCTTGAAAAAGCTCGATCATGGACAAAGATTGGTGAACAATCTTATCTTGAATCCATTGCTCAGTAGAAAGACTCGCCGCTCTAGTTCAAGGTTTTAGTCGATGCTCAATTTACTGATCAAGTCAATTCACCGCCTGATGTCGCTGTTAGGAGCCATAGCCTCGCTATTGCTGATTTCGCTGGTACTGATAATGGCGTATAACGTATTGATGCGTTATGCATTTAACTCGTCTTCGATAGGCCTAGAGGAGCTGTCATGGCATTTTTATGCGGCGCTGTTTCTACTTGGCATTCCCTACGCGCTTAAATCAGGGGCTCACGTCCGAGTTGATCTCTTTTTCGAACACTTTCAACCGAAAACCAAAGCGCTGGTAGATTTAATCGGAACCGCCCTATTCTTGATACCTACGGCTGTAATTATTGTCTGGGCGGGTTGGAACTTTACCGCTGCAGCTTACCAACTCGGTGGCCAACCTGGTTCATTCGCCGATTTTTTTAATCAATTGGTCAGCACAGGCATCGGTGAAAAATCGCAAGACCCTGGTGGGCTTTTAAACCGTTGGATTATCAAAGGCGTTATTCCAATCTCATTTTTTTGTTTGCTGTTGGCGGCCATCGCGTTTTTTCTTGAGAAATGGCAGGTATTTTTTGATCTAAGCCCACCATCGGAAGATCACAACGGGGGCCAGACATGATTGGCGTCTCTATATTTCTAGTCGCGTTACTTCTACTGATGCTCGGTTACCCAGTTGCTTTCACCTTTGCTGGTATCGGTATTGCCTTCGTTTTATTGTTTGCCGACCCTAGTCAGCTTGCGCAAATCCCCTATCGCATATACTCCAATATGGGCGACAACGGCGAGGGCCAAGTCTTGATGGCGGTGCCCTTGTTTATCTTTATGGGCATTATTCTGCAACGCACCAAACTCGCTGAGCAGTTATTAGAATCCATGGGGCAACTGTTTGGTTCGCTCCGTGGTGGTATCGCCATTTCGACAATTTTGGTCGGCGCATTACTGGCGGCTTCCACCGGTGTGGTCGGGGCCAGTGTGGTCGCTATGGGCCTAATTTCATTACCAGTTATGCTGCGCTACGGTTATAAAACTGAACTAGCCACCGGCACCATCACTGCCGCCGGCACCTTGGGCCAACTTATTCCGCCATCGATTGTATTAATTATTCTGGGGGACGTACTCAACGTGCCCGTTGGAGACCTTTTCCGCGCGGCACTCAAACCGGGTTTGGTTCTTATCGGGTGTTACATCGCCTATGTTGTCATTTATTGCCTAATCAAGCCAGACGCTGCCCCGGTCATACCAAAGAAAGATACGGAGCAGTCTAGTGCATCGGTTGTACTCAATGCACTCATTGCCGTTGTGCCGCCACTGGCGCTAATTCTAGTAGTGCTAGGCTCTATTTTTAATGCTATTGCCACTCCAACCGAATCCTCTGCGTTGGGTTGTCTAGGTGCGATCATTTTGGCGATCTTGTACCGCAAGTTTTCATTCGCGATGTTGTGGGAGAGCGCGCACGAAACCATCAAAATTACCGCTATGGTGTTCGCCGTATTGTTGGGAGCTTCAATCTTTTCAATGGGGTTTTCTTATACTGGCGGCGAGGAACAAGTCGAGCATTTGTTACTCAGTATTCCGGGTGAGAAATGGGGATTCTTAATCACCATTATGCTATTGATCACCCTGCTCGGTTTCTTTCTGGATTACATCGAAATTTCCTATATCGTTTTGCCCCTGGTATATGCGGTAGTGCTAGAGCTCGGCATCAATCATGTTTGGTTTGCGATTCTGGTAGCAATGAACCTACAAACTTCCTTTTTAACTCCGCCGTTCGGTTTCGCCTTGTTCTATTTAAAAGGAGTCGCTCCGCAAGGCGTACAAACGTCACACATTTATCGAGGCGTTATTCCATTTATTGCGATACAGCTCGCTGTATTAATGAGCATGCTGTTTTTCCCCGAGTGGTATGGTCTGAGCAGCGAACAACCTAGCTTGTGGTAATCATTTTAAAAGATAAGCGCTTTGGAAACAAAGCTAGCGAGCAAAATAAATCGCAGAGCAAGCACACCAAAACGGATGATTCGTTTCACCTCGCAATGTTAGAATCGCTCCTAATCTTCTAAGCCCCATTCAAGGAATCCTTGTGCAAGTCATTAGTCAACCATTGCTGCCCGAGAAAGCGGGCGAAGTCCTGCATTGGCGAAAGTTATACGGTGCGGCATCGAGCCTAGCGGTTGCCGAGCTTGCAAAGCACAATCGGCCGCTGGTTTACGTATGCTCAGAAGCGCAGCACATTTCTTTTGTAGAGAAGGAATTAAGCTTTTTCCTTAATGGCGATATTCCTGTTTACACCTTTCCAGATTGGGAATG
>CALKRK010000232.1 GCA_937989675.1 uncultured Arenicella sp.
CAAACGGAAAATACCCACAAAAGGCTGGTAAAGCGGCAATGCTGGGAGCATAATCCGCTCAATAGCTCCACAAATTTGTTACACGTCACGGACTAACTCATGAGTGAGTCAGAATACGCCATTCGGCCGAATAAAACGCAGTTAAAGCGTGAGATTAAGGTGCTTAACCAGCTCGGTAAAGAGTTGGTTGGCTTGCCGGATTCTGCCTTGAAGAAAGTGCCTATATCTGAGGCGATGCGCTCCGCTATCAAAGACGGAAAACGCTTCCAACGCGGGGCTTTGCAACGGCAGTTGCGACGGATAGCCACGTTGATGCAGCACGAAGATGTAGAGGCGATTCAGCAAGAATTAGCACGCCAGAAACAGCCGAGCAAACAGCAAACGGCTGAATTTCATCAGCTTGAGCAATGGCGTGATCGTTTGATTGCTGGCGACGACAAATTATTGACCGAACTGATTGATCAATACCCAGTTATTGAACGGCAACATATTCGGCAGTTAGTTCGTAATGCTGGGCTTGAGCAAAAACGCGATAAGCCTCCGAAATCGGCACGCTTACTTTTCAAATACTTATCCGAAGTTAAGCGCCAGACCAAACCGGATGACGATGACTCGCTGAATCAAAGTGAGCCTGTCGACCAATAGTTATTTATCTTCTTAAACCTTCAGCTTTCATCAAAACTCATGTTTGAACACCTAGATATTTTGCCGCCTGACCCCATTCTTGGCCTAAACCAGACGTTTCAGCAAGACACCAATCCCGATAAGATCAATTTATCGGTTGGCGTTTACCAAAACGCGCAGGGCGTGACGCCAATTTTTAAGGCGGTTAAGAAAGCCGAACAACAGTTATTAGCGCAGCAGCAAACTAAGAGTTACGCGCCACAGGCTGGAGACCCTGCGTTTATCGAGCGTATTACCAGCTTGTTACTAGGTTCGGAATTGGTTACCAGCTTGGGTGAGCGGGTTGCTACTGTAATGACGCCTGGCGGTTGTGGCGCTTTACGTATGGGGGCTGAGTTGCTGACGCGCTCAAATAAAGGAGCAACAGTTTGGGTAAGTGATCCAACTTGGGCAAATCACTACCCATTGCTGCAGAGCGCTGGGTTAACGCTTAAACCATATTCTTACTATAGCCCAGAAACTCATGGCGTTGATTTTAGGGCGATGTTGGAGTCGTTAAATTCGATCCCCAATGGAGACATCGTATTGTTACATGGCTGTTGCCATAATCCGACAGGTGCGGATATTACGCCAACGCAATGGGATGCTGTTATTGATGTGTTAGAAGAGCGCGACCTAACCCCCTTTATTGATGTGGCATACCAAGGCTTTGGCGATGGTCTGGAGCAAGATGCGTATGGCGTTAGAGCAGCCGTGAAACGGCTACCCCAAGTTTTGATTGCGTCATCGTGTTCAAAGAACTTTGGTTTATATCGCGAACGTATCGGCGCTGTAATGGTGATTACCGAGTCAGTCAAACAAACGCAGGCTGCTAAGTCACACATTCTTTCTGCAGCGCGCTGTAACTACAGCATGTCTCCGTATCATGGCGGTGGTATTGTTGGGCATTTACTATCTGATGAGGCGTTGACCAAAGAGTGGAAAGAGGAGTTAGAGAGCGTAAGATCGCGGATGAACTCTTTGCGCTTAGGTTTGGCAAAAGGCTTGAACGAAGCTCAGTCGAAGATTGATTTCGGCTTTGTTGCCCAAAGTAAAGGTATGTTTTGCTATCTCGGCATTTCGCGTGAAGATGTGTTATCGCTTCGTTCAGAGTTTGGAATATACCTGTTAGAGAGCACGCGCATTAATGTGGCGGGCTTGTCTGAAGAAAACCTGCCTGTTATTGTCGAGCGTGTTTCTTCAGTACTAACTCGTTAAAAGGCAGTTGGGTTGATCAAAGTACTAAATAACTAGCGCAAACTACAACGATAAGGTTGGGAGGCGACACAATGGCCGCACGAGGAGAATTTAGTTCACGAACCGCATTCATTTTAGCCGCTTCTGGGTCAGCAATTGGCTTGGGGAATATTTGGGGTTTCCCGATTAAAGTCGCGTCTAATGGTGGTGGAGCCTTTGTATTCACCTACATTATTCTAACCTTTTTATTAGCCTATCCAATTCTGATGGCCGAGCTGGTTATTGGCCGCTATGCCAAAGCGGATACAGTGCGTTCTATGGTGGCGATAAGTAGCCTTCGCACGCGACCATTAGCCGCGTTTACTGGTTATTGGGGCATAGTGACAGCCAGCCTAATTCTCAGCTTTTACGCTATCATCGCCGGCTGGATGATTTCACATGGCGTCGGCTCAGCAGTCGAACTAGTTGGTGCATCGAGTAACTGGTTCGTGACCGATTCAACGGCCCGCAGTTTGGCCTTTGGTGTCATCTTCTACTTACTGACAATTTCGATTGTTGCTAATGGCGTGGCAAGTGGCATTGAGCGTTGGTCTACTCGACTAATGCCCGTGCTGATCTTGTTGATTGTTTTGTTGATTATATACATCGCCACACAGCCCGGCGCCGCTGAAGGTTGGAGAGTGTATGTGCAGCCAGACTTTTCCAAAGTACTGGAACCAAACCTTGTGCTTGATGCGCTAAGCCAAGCATTTTTCTCGTTGTCTCTAGGGGTTGGTACCATGATGGTGTACGGCTCCTATGTGAGCAAGTCTGAGAATTTGCCTAGATTGGGCGCATCGGTTGCAGCGATCGATATTGGAATTGCTGTGATGGCCGGGATGCTGGTGATTCCAGCGATGTACGTTGCACAACATAACGGCGTGACGATCTATGATGAGTCGGGCAATCTTATCGAGAGTGGCCGTTTGATTTTCAATGTTTTACCTTCCCTATTTGAAACGATGGGCGGGGCAGGCATTGCGGTATCTTTATTATTTTTTGTGCTGATGAGTATCGCGGCATTGACTTCGTCTATTTCAATGTTAGAGGTGCCAGTCGCTTACGCCAGTGAAAGCCATAGCATCACTAGAAAGAAGTCGGCATGGCTTGTCGGTGGGTTCGTGTTTCTTATGAGCGTCGCAATCATTCTTAATATGGGCTGGCTATTCGATAGAGTTGTGCAGTTTGCAACCGAGTTTAGCGAGCCTCTAGTCGGCATTCTATTTTGCTTATTTGTTGGTTGGGTATGGAAGCGAGATCAATTATTACAAGAAATGCGTGAAGGCAGCCCGCAGGTCGAGCAAACTTTCTTTTGGAAAATTTGGCCGACTTACGTTAAGGTTGTTTGCCCACTTATTGTCTTTGGCCTGCTAACGCGCAGTTTTGGGTTCTGGGAATTTGTTGGACAACTTGTTTATTAGTTAAGTGGTTCGCTAGAACTAAGTTGTACCCAGGTTGACAGTTTGTGACTTACTTACCTGTAATTCTGGCCAATGGAGCTTTTGAAGTTGCGAAGTTTTTCTGCGAGCTGAATTAACGATGATTCGGTGGTTTCCCAGCTGATACAACCATCGGTGATTGATTTACCATACTCCAACTGGGTTTTGTCATCGGTGAGTTTTTGATTGCCTCCCTTTAAATGACTTTCTAACATAACTCCGATAATACTTTGATTTCCCTCAAGTATTTGTTGCGCGATATTGTCGAGCACCAATGGTTGAAGTTCTGGATCTTTTTGGGAATTAGCATGGCTGCAGTCAACCATAATATTAATGGGTAAATTATTTTCGCGTAGCTCGCGCTCAGTTAAGCGTACGTTGACTGAATCATAATTTGGTTTACCTCCACCGCCACGCAATACGATATGCGAATACGGGTTTCCTGAAGAGTGCACAATGGAAACTTTGCCCTCTCCGTCAATACCTAGGAAACTATGGCCGCTGCTTGCCGACTGCAGTGCGTTAATTGCCACATCTAATGAGCCATCAGTGCCATTTTTGAAACCGATAGGAACGGATAAACCGCTGGCCATTTCTCTGTGTGTTTGTGACTCAGTCGTTCGCGCGCCAATCGCAGACCAGCTAATCAAGTCTTGCATATATTGTGGTGAAATCGGGTCTAGTGCTTCATTGGCAATTGGCAGCCCCATTTCATTAATTTTTAACATAAGCTCGCGGCCAAGGGCCATGCCTTTTTCTATCTGGAACGTACCATCAAGATATGGGTCGTTAATCAAACCTTTCCAACCGACCGTGGTTCTTGGCTTTTCAAAGTAAACTCGCATTACCACGAAGAGCTGATCCTTTACTTTATCTGCCAGCGTTACCAGACGCTCAGCGTATTCAATAGCCGCTTTTGTATCGTGTACGGAGCAAGGCCCAACAACGACGATAAGCCGCTTATCTTTGCGATCTAGGATATCTCTGAGAATTTGCCGACTGCGTTCAACATGCTGCTCAAGCGCCTCGCTTATTGGTAAGCTCTGTTTAAATTCTTTGGGCGTGACTAACCGTTCCAGGTTGGTAATATTGGTATTTTCGAGAGTCATGGATACAGCTTGGTATTACGGTTTGCTTGGTACCGATATTTAAACACAGATACGCCAAAGATGGCACCGCTGCTCGCTAAATGCTGGCGGGTTCAGATGACTGACTTGCTTTGACCATTACGGTAAGTGACAGTGCCCAAGCGATCGCCAGATATACCGAAACAACTAAGGTATCAGCATGAAACTCGACGGCGCCAAGCTTTAGCCCTGCTAGATAAGATAACGGGCCACCGATCAGCCCCATTAACGGTGCCAGTAATGGGTGCGCTGTTAACCAACCAAGGGAATGGTTAATGGTCAATGCAAAACCAATCCATAGCAGTATTATCCAAGCTGGTGCGATGTTTCCCCAAGGCCTAGCGTCAGTGAAAACCATCAAACCAGTTTGCACCCAAATGGAGTCAACGATTAGCCCAAGAATGATGCTCAGTACAACAAGCTTAAGGTCAGACGAATGACGACGTGACGGATGAAGTTGGTAGCACGCAAGCGCCAAACAAGCGAGCAGTGCGGGCCAGATAAGACCTTTCGCGCTGCCGATGACACAGGCAAACCAGGTGATCTGAAAGAGTGCTGCGTTTACTAAAATAGGGGCGCGCAATAAGTTCTTCATCTTGTTTCCCTATCTAGCTTCAGCTTGTTTTCTGAAGAGAATTTGCCCGACACTGATCGCTCTTTCGTCGAAAGCACCTTCGCAGTAACAAAGGTAAAACTCCCACATTCGCTGAAATGCGGCGTCGTAACCTTGTAGAGCGACGGCTTCAATATTTTGATAGAAACGCTTACGCCAATCGCGCAGCGTCTGTGCATAGCTCAAGCCCATGTCGTGAAGATCCTCGAGCATCAGGCTGTTACGCCCGGCGAATTGTGAAATCACGCTGTAACATGGCATAAATCCTCCCGGGAATATGTATTTCTTTATGTAATCTACTTCTTTCAGCGCTTTTTGATATTGGTTGTCGTCGATAACTATTGCTTGAATAAGTGCCTTTCCTTGAGGTACTAGCAATTGGTTTAATTTCTTAAAGTAGGTATCCAAGTACTGATGGCCAATTGCCTCGATCATTTCGATGGAAACGAGTTTGTCGAAACGGCCTTCGATATCACGATAATCTTGCAGTTTCACGGTTACTTTTTCTTGTAAGCCTTCGCGTTTTACACGCTTCTGAGCTTCATCAAACTGTTCCTGTGAAATGGTAACAGTGGTCACTTTACAGCCGATTACCTGTGCGGCGTAGCAAGCGAAGCCTCCCCAACCAGAGCCGATTTCCACTACATTGTCGGCGGGGCTTAATTCTAATGTGTCGCAGATGCGTTGTAACTTTCGATCGGATGCCTGATTGAGATTATCACCGCTTTTGTATAGGGCAGAGGAGTACATCATCTTGTCATCAAGAAACTGGCGAAAAAAATCGTTCCCCAAATCATAGTGCGCGGCGATGTTTTTCTTTGAACCAGACCGAGTATTCCTGCGCAGAGCGTGGAACACTCTGAACAACGTTTGCGCGAATCTTGCCAAGCCTGAGTCCATTTTCTGTAAGACCACTCGATTGCTAACAAATAAGCGAATTAAGTGGCTTAAGTGATCGACAGTCCAGAGGCCTTCAATATAAGCCTGTGCGGATCCATTACTTCCAGCCATAGCGACTTTCGTATAACTGCTGAGGTCGAACATTGTAATTGTACAATTGAGTTTAGCCTGTGGGTCGCCAACCGTGGTCTTACCAAGCGGATCAATGACGGTAATGCTGCCACCCTCAAGCTTGCGAAATAGTTCGAGGTATTTACGTCGGAAAAAACGATCAATAGGGTGCACGCGCGCAACTCGTTCTGGCACTTCTTTGAGATTAGCGAAGATCGAAGGAATCAGTTCAGGTTCGGAAAACTGGCTCGCGTTTATATTTGTCTGAGTTTTGAATACGGCATCTAAAGGTCTATTCATAACGTGGGAGATTGGTTGGGGTGTGTGAAAAAGGGAACGCGTTTAAGCCAGAGTTTAAGCGCGTTCCAGTAAATGCCGCTAACGACCTTGACGCACATTAATGGGTAGCGAAAAGGTAGCCAATTAGCTTTTTGGCGAGTTAGAGTCTCACCGCGTAGATTAAGCGTCGCGTTAAAAATCTGTTCGTCATCCTTAAGCAAGTTCATGCAGATCAAGATTTTGTCGTTTTGTATTCTGTATTGCCATTCATACTTCAAATCCATCGGCATAAATGGCGAAACATGAAAGGCTTTATCAAAGTGGGCTGTATGCATGCCGTTGGCTTTAACGCCTGACGAGGGGAGGGCAATGTCGTGTACGTAGGTAAATCGTTCGCCCCAGGGTGTGTTGTGCACTTCGCTTAAAAAGTA
>CALKRK010000233.1 GCA_937989675.1 uncultured Arenicella sp.
GCCTGTAGCATTTTCAGGCCCAGCATTTGACATCTGAATTTCAAACGTGATTTGCTGGCCTGGCTGCGGAGATGTCAAACTTCCACTGGCAACATCCTTGATTGTGGCCATTTCGACGAGATCAATCGCAATCCGAGTGCCATCAAAAGGAATATCTCCATCGGCGTCGTGCACATACCAACGCCCGCCGGTGGTCGCGAAGTAATTAACGACCCAACTCGACACCCCCGTCCAGCTGTATTGCATGTAACCTTCTTGTTGGCCACCATTTTGGTTCTGAGTACCTTCAGCCAGAATATTGCCGCCAGATTCTGAAACGCGAATATTAGTATCACAGGCCTCCCCATTGGCCGGGTTAGTAGCATTGGTGTTGGCGTTGCACCCAGCTGAAAAATTGCCGTTAATGGTGTATGAAGTGAGGCCAGCACAGGCCGCTGACACACTTTCAATTGGTGCACCGTTAGTTCCGTCAATATCAGTGATAAGAAAATTGGGGTCACCGCTAATCGGCGCACCCGTAGCCGCATCAAACACCTCCCATAAAACGGTAGAAGAAAGTGTCCCAGTATTGGCTCTGACCACCGGGTTGTCACCACTGGTAAAGAACCGCACACTGTCACCCGCAGATATACTGGTTAAGGTGGCTCTTAAACTGATAGGAGTACCGCCTACAGTTCCCGCATTTGGCCAAAACTGCGTGTCGCCGACTGTATTTGCATTAACTGCCGCTGGTGGGTTGCTGATCGAAATCAGCATTGT
This sequence comes from uncultured Arenicella sp., assembly GCA_937989675.1. Taxonomy (GTDB): domain Bacteria; phylum Pseudomonadota; class Gammaproteobacteria; order Arenicellales; family Arenicellaceae; genus Arenicella. The sequence goes on from CALKRK010000233.1 coordinate 760, forward strand.
TTGAGCCTGCACACCATTCGCAAGCAGAGCGAACACCATGAACAGACTGAGTTTGCCGCCAAGCCCACATAAAATCGATCTAGCTAAACTCGATACACTTTTACATCGTAAACCAATCATCAAAACGCCCTTTATTTGTGTTCTTTTTGGCAAAATAACGAGAGACAAATATCAATGGTATCGACTAGCAACACGTCGACCACGCCGTCCCCCCTTAGCAAATGCTTAAATAAAGAATAGCACCGTTATCTTTTAAGTATCCATACTAAGTCTATGATTTAGATAAAATTATCCTAATTTTACAATTCCCTCATAGTAATTTATGCACCCATGATCCAAAGCGATTAATCGAACAAATTCAGAATAAATGCGCGCACCAGACAAGTACATTTCGAGCTTGTTTTACGGTACACTGGCCAATAAATTCGTTCTCATATTCATTAAAATGATTCGGGTGCAAACAGGCACCGAAAAAATATGCTTATTCTGATATCTCCCGCGAAAACACTCGACTTTGAGGCTGCACCAACCACCAATAAATTTAGCCGACCTTTAATGCTTGATCAAAGTGAGCAGTTGATTAATAACTTGATCACAAAATCTCCGACTGACATCGAGGCGCTGATGAAAATCAGCCCTAAGTTGGCGGAGTTAAACGTCGAGCGTTATCACAATTGGTCGCGTCCATTTACTAAGAAGAATGCCAAGCAAGCCGTGTTTGCATTTAAAGGTGATGTCTATACCGGGCTAGAAATAGATTTATTCTCGGAAGATGATTTAGCTTATCTACAAGATAATTTACGCATACTATCTGGTTTATACGGCGTGCTTCGTCCGCTAGATCTTATTCAGCCATACCGCTTGGAAATGGGAATCAAACTCGAAAATTCTGAGGGGAAAAACCTTTACGAATTCTGGGGCAACAGTATTACCAAAGCGATTAATAAGCAGCTAAAGACCACCAAGACTGAGACAGTATTAAATCTAGCCTCCAACGAGTACTTTAAGTCAGTTAAAAAGAAAGAGTTAAACGCCGACATCGTAACACCGGTATTTAAGGACTGGAAAAATGGACAATACAAACTGATTTCCTTTTTTGCCAAAAAAGCACGTGGTGTTATGTCAGCTTGGGTGATTAAAAACCAGGTCTGCGATTTAGACAAGCTGAGTGATTTCGACTTAGATGGCTATAAATACAGCGCCAAAGACTCAGATCCGTTCAACCCAGTCTTTCTAAGAAAGCAATAATTAAGTAGCCCTAGCCAAGAGCAAAAGATGGACTGGACAGAGCATACGGCGGCGGTTTGGCGCCCCAAGCAACACCTACTCAAAGCAATTGAACAAGTCGACCCAATCACCCTCGAACAACTCGTCGGTATTGACCAACAAAAGGCCGCCCTATTAGAAAATTCTGAGCGTTTTGTCAGCGGCCAAGGCTTCAATAACGCCCTACTGTGGGGCTCAAGAGGCACCGGTAAGTCATCTTTGATTAAGGCTGTTTTCAATTCACTAAAAGATCGCGGCTTGCGCATTATCGAAGTGTTTAAGGAAGACTTAGGTGACTTACACGATATTGTTGACCAGATTCGCGACCTGCCCTTTTACTTTATAATCTATTGCGACGACTTTGCATTTTCGCAAAACGATCATTCATACAGTAATTTGAAATCCGTACTAGAAGGTTCATTGGAGGCGCCCCCTACCAACGTCGTTCTATATGCAACTAGTAATCGGCGTCATTTGGTTCCTCAAACCATGAAAGAAAACCTCGACTCTGAAGTCATCGATGGAGAACTGCATTTATCCGACGCCATCGAGGAAAAAATAGCATTGTCTGACCGCTTCGGTCTTTGGTTGTCTTTCTATCCGATTTCGCAAACACAATACTTAGAAATAGTTGACAGCTATTTTTCCGGCTACGACGAAGATCGCGCAGCGTTACATGCAGCGGCCATTCGCTTTTCCAACAACCGCGCTAGCCGCAGTGGGCGCACCGCAAAGCAATTCTTTAATAGCTTTAGAAAAGATTAAACTTCGCCTTTCGGCAATACTAAATTCATGTCACCACGCTTTTGCGCGGTGATCGACGCCGAAATGCTTTTAGCAACCATCTCTGCTCTATATTTCATAGCCTCAGTATTTGGCCCAGCATGCTTTTCATTTACCGCTTGCTCGAACAGATATAGCCAGCGAGTAAAATGCCCTGGCGTTAGCGGCATTACCTCATGAATTTCGAGATGTTTACGTAGAGGATTTCCATGGTAACGATTCTCTTTAAACAAACTATCTGCCCAAAAATCCACAATCACCGGTAAATGATGTGCCAAATCAATTTTCGCCACGTCGGTAAAAATAAACCCAACGATGGGGTCTTTAAGCATCGTTTCATAAAAACGCGCCACAATATCTTCAAGATCTGTTCGATCCAGTACGTCTTTTTTTGACATTAGTTGTTATAATCTCGCGCCTAACGCGCCTTAAATAAGTTCAGCGACAAATAGTGTAACGCATGTCTGATACTCCAGTTAAAAGCAAACGCCCAAATATCAAACCCGTGATCGCCGGAGAAAAGCTGCGCGGCGCGGAGAAGATGGCTCGGATCCCCGTCAAGATCGAACAAACGGTAAACCCTTTACGTAAACCCGACTGGATACGTATTCGCTTGCCGCACGGCAATAAAGTTCAGGAACTAAAAGAAACACTGCGCGAAAACAAACTGCATACGGTCTGTGAAGAAGCGTCTTGCCCTAACTTATCGGAATGCTTTAATCGTGGAACAGCCACCTTCATGATTATGGGCGACATCTGCACACGACGTTGCCCGTTTTGCGATGTGGCACATGGTCGCCC
>CALKRK010000234.1 GCA_937989675.1 uncultured Arenicella sp.
AGCATAACCAACACATAGGTGCGGTACTTTGGGTCTTCGTACTTCGACATCTAGGCTGATCTCCCATTGGGGTATTATTTGTTGTTATTGGATCAGCGTACCCAATTTAGCTGATGGATACAAATCATGCACACTCATACACATCGGCCACCTCGCCATCCTTGGCTTTGGCTCATCGTTCTTGCCATCGAAGAAGTTCGTTTAAGATGTTTAGGTTTTTGCAATCACTATCGGCAACGACCTAACTGGCTCTCCGGTCAAGGCGTAAACCGCATTGGCAATCGCCGGAGCAATCGGAGGCAAACCCGGTTCTCCGACACCTGTAGGTGGCTCGGTAGAGGGAACAATGTGAACCTCAATCGCTGGCATATCTGGCATACGCGCGACAATATAGTCGTGAAAATTACTCTGTTGAACCCGACCATCTTTCACTGTAATTTCAGAACCAGCTAAGGTGGTCCCAAGGCCCATCAATACAGAGCCTTCAATTTGCGCCTCAACAGACTTAGGATTGACCGCCAAGTTACAGTGCACCGCACTCGTGACTTTATGCACCACTGGGCGACTATCCTCGATTGACACATCAACTACATGCGCAATCACCGAATCGAAAGACCCATGAATTGCAAGCCCCCAAGCGTGGCCTTCAGGAAGTTCAGAACCGTAGCCAGATTTTTCCAGAGCTAATGTTAGTGTCGCCAATTCTCTTGGCTTATCAGCTAATAACTTTTTACGAAGATCTACTGGGTTTTGAGAGCTTTCCTTGGCTATTTCGTCGATTAGAGTCTCCATCACAAACGCCGTGTGCGTGTGGCCAACCGAACGCCACCATAGTACTGGCACGTGAGACTTCGGATGATGCACATCGATCTTAATCGGCAGCGCATACGGCGAACCTTCAATGCCCTCAGCAGCGCTGCCGTCGACACCATTTTTAATTGTAAACGGTTCAAGTGGCGTGCCCATTGATAGTGACGGCTGCACCACACGGTGACGCCAAGCAAGCACCTCTCCATTTTCGCTAAGACCAATCTCAGCTCGGTGCATAGTGAACGGTCGATAATAACCACCACGAACATCGTCTTCGCGGCTCCACATTAGCTTAAGTGGCTCGGTTCGACCTTTAGCAAGCCAAGCCTTCATGCAGCGCGCTGAATCAGCCAAACAATCTGAATTACCGGTAGCACGACGACCAAACCCACCGCCAGCGAATTGGGTTCTGATGGTTACTTGCGTTGGCGGCACTCCCATAACTTCGGCTACTTTGAGCTGATCAAAGGTTTGAAATTGCGTGCCTGAGTGAACGACAACTTGCTGGTTCTCTCCAGTGCCAATGACCTCAATTGATGCGTTTAACGGTTCCATCGGCGTGTGCGCTAAAAATGGGAAGCTAAAATCAGCCTTAATCGTTTTCGCGGCCGCATCCATCTTACTCATATCCGCATCCTGAACATCAAGCCCAGGCTCATCTAACAGCGCCACAAAGTCGGCTTTGATTTGCTTGGAATCTGGCAAAGGGTCACTTCCGTCTAACCATTCTATTTTGAGCCTATCGCGCGCGGTCTTTGCAGGCCAATAACCATCAGCAACCACCGCGATACCGCTCGCGCCTAAATCCAACGCCACCATAAAAGCATCATCAACGCCTTTTACTTTAAGCGCTTCGTCGGCATCAAACGAGGCTACCTTACCTCCGAAGGTTGGTGGCCGGGCTATTAGCACTACTTTTGTATCCGGCAAGCTAAGATCAATACCAAAGCTTTGCTGGCCAGTGGATTTTGCGGCTGTGTCGAGCCGCTCAACACCTTTGCCAATCATTTTGTATTCGCTATTCGGTTTAAGTTCGACTGAATCTGGTATCGGTAGTTGCATAGCAGCGTCAGCCAGTTCTCCATAGGAAGCGGTTTCACCGTTAATGCCCATCACACTGCCGGAATCGGTAAACAAGTCGTCAGCATTCAAGCCCCATTTTTCAGCCGCTGCGTTGATCAGCATTCGCCTAGCGCGGGCTCCAAGCTCTCGGTATTGATTAAAGCTATTTTTAATTGATGACGACCCACCGGTAAACTGAATACCAAATAGTGGATCTTTATAGGCTTCTCCTGCTTCAGACAATTCAGCCGTGACTTTAGACCAATCTGCATCCAACTCCTCGGCCAGCACTCGTGCCAAACCAGTATGTGATCCCTGCCCGAATTCCAACCTGTTTACTTTGATCGTCACCGCGCCGTCTGAAGCGATCTTGAGAAAGCCATCTGGTTTTTGATTAACGGCCAGTTCAACGGCTTTCTTTTTCTCCGCAACTACCGGCTCTTCAGCAGCAATTTGAACAGGTGCTTCATCCGAGCAGGCTGCGACGCCGAGCACCAAGCCTGATGCCGTAGACAGTTTTATAAATTGGCGGCGTGAAAGTGGTGCTTCAAGCCCAGTTTTTATTCCTAATTTTTTCTCGAAATTCATGCCTACCTCCTAGGTGTTATCCGCTGTCGATAACTCATCTGCTGCGTCTTTGATAGCAGCTTTGATGCGTGCGTACGTACCACAGCGGCATATATTGCCAGCCATCGCCGCGTCGATCTCCGTATCACTGGGGCTTGATTTTTTACTCAACAAGGCGGTCGCGCTCATCACCTGGCCACTCTGGCAATAACCACATTGGGGCACATCGTTGGCAATCCATGCTCGTTGGATTGCTGCACCGATATTTTCGTCACCGACCTTCTCGATGGTTGTCACTGAACCTCCCTGAACACTGGATACCGGCGTAACACAGCTTCTGGTTGCATTGCCATTTAGATGGACGGTACAAGCGCCGCACTGGGCTAAGCCACAGCCGAACTTTGTGCCGGTCAGTTTCAATGAGTCGCGCAAAACCCAAAGCAGAGGTGTACTGCCATCGACGTCAACATCAATAGACTCACCATTTAATAAAAACTTAGCCATACTTCCCCCGAAGCGGTAATTGTTAAATTAGAAGGCGAGCAAATCCCGTAACTCAAAATGCATCACATCCGTTCGCCGGCCCAAACTTGTTAACAAACAAGTGTACACCTTTTATTACCATCACAGGATGACGATCTGGCAAGCTCACAGTAAAATGGCTACATAAAAACAGCACTAGGTATAAAGTTAATGGCAAAGTTCACTTTGTTTTTGGTACACGGTATCGGCATTCATCGTGACCCAAGTTGGGCCGACGAGACCATTGAAATGCTGGCACAAGCATGGGATAGCACTATCGATTTGGACTCAACGGTTTACGACCACATAGACATCGTACCCATTACTTACGACGAAGTATTCGAAGACTATCTGGATGATTTCGCTGACCTTGGTAAAGCCGTTCTAAGCGATACACTTGCGCTATCAAGTAATGAAAGAGGCGCGCTATCCAAAACGTTATCGGACAGCAAAATCACCGACAAACATTTCTTGTGGTCTTACTTGGTCGATGTTGTGCTCTACAAAATGGACATCGTAAAAGCGCAGGTAAACGCCTTGGTGGCGAAGCAACTGTATCAGCGTATTAGCCAAGGCAGCACCTCAGACGAATACGGCATCATTGCTCATTCGCTAGGAACCCGAGTGATCAACGACACTCTGCAAACGATTCAAAGCGGCACGGCCAACGAAAGTAATTTTTATCAGCAAGGCTACCGCATTAAGTTTCTGATGCAGATATCGGATGTTACCGATTTGTTCAGCCTACCTCTGAATAGCGATAAACACCCCCCCAAAGACGTTTACCCACATGGCACTTTCGACTATTTGCGCACCGTCACCAATCGCTTTGATCCAATCGCTCGTATGATTCCAACCAAGCTCAATCATTGGCCGGACGGCCGTGCAAGTGACTTTTACATGGGCCGGTCGGTCTATCAAGATATTATGCTCGAGCATGTGCACGAAACCAATGTTCATGGCCTAACCCACTACATGTTACACCCTGAAATCACCGATGAAATTTTTGACTTATGTGGTTTTGGACGCTTACTTAAGGAGCCAAATGTTCGGCGCAAAGCATTCCCAGTTGTAGGGCCACAAGTTCAACCGAGTCTACGCACCGCCTTGCGCGAACTCATTCATGATGCCAAAGCCCTCGCTGATAACTCATGGCAAACTTACGTTAACCTAGTTATTCGTTTTGGCGACCTATCTACAGAGCACGGGCACGACCAAGCTCCGCAGACACATCATAATGGCTCAGGAGCGTCCGCATGAAGACACTATTTTTTCTTAGCGTGACCATCGGCTCATTGCTAAGCAGTGCTGCTACAGTAGCGTGCGAATCTGTACTAACAAACACATCTGTGCAGGCCTTAACGATTAAGCAAGCCGAAGGCAAACTAAACCGAGCACTGATGAGTATCGGAGGCAGTCGTGGCGACCTTGCAAATGTAGATGATATAGATTGTTACTTGCAGTCCCAAACAGAATTACTGCCTTCGCTTAAAGAGGTTAGCGGTGCACTGACTAAATTAGGCCGAGCGCTCGATCAGGCTGGCTCGATTGAGGAAAGCCGAATGGCCATCAACATCATTAACGCAAAAGTAGCGCGAGACGCTGGCAGCGGCTTTGTGATGCTGCCAAAATCAGATCAAGAAACCATTCAGATCAATCTATACGCTGAAGTTATAGGAACTCACTGCAACGATGAAGCTAGTTTAATGTGTAACCAAGCGACTACGCTAGCCAAAAACTTATGGTGGGTCGCTGGTGAGTATCGAGCTTTTGCTGATAGTAAAAACGCCAGCGACAAAATTGCCAGCTTAGCGTTTAACCAACGACTGGATAATCAATGGCGCTCATACAAAGACGACACCATAAAACTCTGGCCGCAAGAAGTGCTACTCAACTCGCTCGTCTATCGCACATCTGACAAGGGCCTGTCCGCCCCACCCAGCTATAAACTACTCGGCTTACGTCCATCCCTTGGATTAAGCTATTTGTCGGATCAAAGGCACCGAATTCAACCGACTCTAAATTTGGACATTCTAGGTGTGTATTGGTGGCGCTATGGGGGTGACAACGGCGTAACAGCACAACCTGGCCGAGGCATTTCCGCTAGCCTAGTTTGGGATGGCGACGATACCGCTTACGGCATGACTTATCACCACAACCCCAAATGGTCCGCAACCATCGCGCACGGCGACGAAAACGATGTGGTCTTTTCGATCAGCTTCCAGCTAGCTCATTGGCTAGTGGCACGCTGAGTTAAAGCAGCTGCTCGTTCTCCTCCAAGCTGACTATTAGCTGCGCTGAGTTTCGGCGCCAGCGAATAGGTAACACGTATGAGCGACTATTGAGGTTCATATTATATTTATTGATTTCGCCAACAATGACTTTGGGGGGAGAAATGTGAAATTCAGCCCCCATGTGCGAACGCGCGTTACCTGATATCGTATTGGCTATCTCGCCAACAATGTCGCCTAGATATTCTTCGGAAAAATTAGATGCTCCGTGACCAAGTAAAATATATTTAAGTAACGGACTTGTTGATGAAAAGAACACATAGCCTTTGCTGTCACCCGTTATCGAAATAGCCCCGGTGTAATCAAGACCAAGACGTTCAGAGTTACGCACCAGATACGGCGCGCCAATCTCAAGAAGCTCTTCCTCGAAGGTGAGGTGGTCAAAGTATCGTTTAACGCCTTCAATGAAAATATCAATTTGTTTCTTATGCTTCATTTCAACTACACTATCTTGAAAGTTGTATCGCCAATACCTTTTCGATGGCGTCGGTCAGTTGGCTTTGCGTAAACGGTTTACACAAAAATCCATTTGCACCGCAGCTAAGAGCCGCGATGGCGGTCGCTTTATCAGCCAACGCCGAGATAACTAATATGTGTGTTGACGGGCAAACTTTCATGACCTCCTGTATACATTCCACACCGTCCATTTCTGGCATGGTCAGGTCCATCGTAATAACATCCGGGCGCACCAATTTAACGACCTCGATAGCTTCAACACCGTTCTTTGCACGCAGCACTTTGTCAAATCGCTTCAACAAACCACTGTTAATCTTATTTCGAATGACCAAAGAGTCATCAACGATAAGAAGTTTCATAGATTTCTATATTCGGGTGGGGTTATTCAAAATTGATCGCAAAAAACAGTACGGAAAATTCGAAGCTTGAAGTACAAAGCCTCCCAAGCGTCGTAAATTAACTTACCGCTAACAACCGCGACGCAAAACGTGTAACAGCACTACGCAACATGACGACTGATCAACGGCTCTTTAGGTTCCTCAGACATAGAAAAATCGACAATAAACTGAGTGAACTCATTTTCTACTGAACGAATCTTTAAGTTCCCCTCGAGCAATTTTACCTGCTCCCAAACTAGTGATAGCCCGACACCACGACCAGCATTCTGGTCAACACCCTCACGAGTGGATAAGTTATCCCTAAATGCATTTTGTACAAGTTCATTTTTACTTAACTTGGCCGCACTCGATTTACTCATAACACCACGCGCAGCTAAAGAAGCTCGAATACCGTCGTAATCAAAACCACGCCCATCATCTTCATAGACAAAACGATAGTTACCAAGGCTATCGTGGCTTATGGATAGGCTTATTTGGCCTGAATTTGGCTTTCTCAGGCATTGACGAGTTTTCCGACTTTCCACACCATGGGCAATCGAATTGCGAATAAGCTGCACTGCTATCGGATACAATGTTTCACCAATATGAGGTTCAAGCGCTTCACTAAACCCTCGTAGCGACACATCCACCGCAACGTTCTCTTCTTTAGCTATACCCTCAGCGAAATCACGCAAGCCAAACCAACGCTTATTCTCAACTGGCTGCTTCTCGTTCGAAACGTCAAGAGCGTTAGCCGCTTGCGCGGCGATGTGTTTAATACCATACGCCTTTAGTCGATCTCCTAAGTCGCTAACAGTCTCAATGCTTTCATACATTTGCCGCAACTGGATAGTCAAGGTTAGTAAATCCTGACCACGTAATATTTTTCTCTCGCCCTGTTTCTGTAAACCCTCTATTGAGCTCTCGAAATCATGTAGTTGATTGCTAATCCAGCTAAAGCTTAACGCGCTGGCGCTACCTTTCAACTTATGCGTTTCACGAAACATACGAGCAAGGGTTTGATCGTAATTGTCAGTAACATTCTTGTTGTTCTTAAGCGTCTGATTGAGTTGCTCGAAGCCGCTCAAGCACTCGTCAATAAACACCTCTAGATCATCCGGGTTTATTGGTAAAATTTGTGAGAACAGCGCGAGTTGGCGCTCTACCTGATCTTCGTTTTTCTCTTCCTGTTCTTCCAGAAGTATTGAGTCGGTAACATCATTGACGCTAACCAAAATAGCCCGCTTGTCGTTTTCTTGCCGCAAAGGTGCAAAAGAAAAGTCCAAGTATTTCTCGAATACTTCACCCGAAGACTGTGCGACAGTTGCCTTAACCCGCTTTAACGGGTTCACGTCCGCGATTAAATCTGGGTTGATGTGGCTCTGGAAATACAACCTCGTGTACTCGAGTGCGGTTTTAACGATTTTTTCGGGGAAGTATGCGCTTAGAAATCGGCTTAAACGACGCCCAGACACTCTTTTTGTATCGAAAACCTCCTCTAGGTGCCGCGAGTGCTGGCCACCTATACTCAAGTTTTCATCAACCAGAAAAACGCCTTCGTTAATCGTATCCAAAATTTGATCAGACTCATGCTGCTTGATCTCTAAGCGTCGATCTCTACCGCGGAGTTGCTTGAGAAAATGAAACAGAATAACGAAGAAATTTATTGTCGCTAGGGTGATGCCACCAATTTGAGCCATTCTCAAAAAAGTGGTCTGCTTCTCAGATTCATGTGTGAAGTGCTCGGTCAGGCGATTCATTTGATCGAACAGCTTTAAGTTATTCGCGGCAATAAATTCCGAGGCTGGTTCGATTTCCTCGTCAGTAATTAAAACGTCAATCATTAGAGGCGAAATAGCTTGCTCGAACCCACGCCATAAAGTAGTTGCCTCCGCCAAAATCGCACGGCCTTCTGGTGTCTCAACCTTCGCTACACTCACAATAGCGCCTGTTTCTGCAGAGGTTGTTTGACCACCCTCATTGAACGCCTTTATGGTGGCACCAAAAACATCAAATTGATCGCGCAGTTCTGCTAGGCCCGATTGGTAAACCCACTGCTGGAGTTTCTGAGCCCGAATATACTGGGTTGCCTTAGACATTTGCTGAGTTAACGTGCGTTGGCGACCAGCCAGATTTATCAGCTCAGTTTGCTCGGCAATTTTTCCAGACGTGTAAATATTTAATACCAGTACCCCGATATCAAAGATAAGAAACAAAGCAATAGAAATCACCAAAAAGCGATATTTGCCGAAAAGTTGTTTTAGCATTAATAACCTCTATGTTATGCGGCCCTACCCGCTAGCCAACCCCCAACTTTTAAGACGCGGATTCTGGATTGGTTTTATTACAATAAAATGACGAGCACACATCCGGTCTGGTTTTCTACAAGAATAGTGCGTATTTTCATCCAGTAAGTTTCAAGGCAACGTACACAGCAATGACATTTCGTAGTATAAAGTCTTAGTTCAACCTTCAACCGAGCAGCACGAAGGCATCCACGAGTAGAACCACAACCAGAACCCTCCACGGAGATCGCATGAAAAATTCAGTATTCCCGACCCCATTTAACACAAAGGTGATCGGTACCGCCGCAATCACTCTTAGCGCGCTATTCAGCACGTTAAGCTATGCCGGTGATTCAGCACTAGACAAAGCATTAGACGCGCAGCCTGATGAAGTTAAGGCGCGATATCAATATCGCAACCCTAAAGACACCTTGGAATTCTTTGGTGTCGAACCAGGAATGACCGTAGTCGAAGCCCTGCCTGGCGGCGGCTGGTATTCAAAGATTTTGTTGCCGGTTTTAGGAAAAGAAGGTGAGTTGATTGGTGCCGATTATGCTCAAACCATGTGGGCAAATTTTAGCTTCATGACACCTGAAAGAATTGAAGAAAAGAAAACATGGGTAACAAGCTGGACAGCCGACGCCGAAAAATGGCGCGGTGATGACAGCGCTAAGATCAGCGCATTCCAATTCAATGCAATGCCAGAAGCGTTCAACGAAAAAGCCGACGCGGTTCTCTTTATCCGCGCCCTACACAATTTGTCGCGTTTCGAAGAGAAAGGCGGCTACCTCAGCAAGGCGCTCAAAGAAGCCCACGCATCGTTGAAACCTGGCGGTATTGTCGGTGTTGTTCAGCATCAAGCTGCGGAAGACCAACCAGACGAATGGGCTAATGGCAGCAACGGGTACCTCAAGAAAAGCTTTATCAAAGCCCAAATGGCGGCCGCTGGATTTGAGTTTGTTGGAGAAACAAACATTAACGAAAACCCCAAAGACCAAGCTGCCGAAGGTGATTTCGTGTGGCGCTTACCGCCGAGCTTAAACGGTGCTGGCGATGACCCAGAGAAGAAAGCCGCAATGGAAGCCATCGGTGAATCAAACCGCATGACATTGAAGTTCCGCAAGCCTGAGTAAGGCTGGCATTTCGATGAAAACGTTTCTTCGTTACACGGCCGCATTCTTTGCGGCCGTGTTGCTAAGTAGCACGCTCTCTTCCATATTCTCCACACAATTTGTCATCGCGGGTTTGCAATCGGTTAGTGTCGACATCCCAATCGGAACTCGCATTTCGATGACGCTAGAAGACTTCGCAATATTTAAGGCATTGCTGGCTGTTATCAGCGCCTGTTTTCTGATTGGATTTTTAGTTGCAAGCGCCTGCATACGCTTGGTCGGTGGCCACCGCAACGCATGGTATATGTTGGCCGGCGCGAGTGCGTTAGTCACAACCCTCTTGCTTATGAGTTGGCAGATGCAATTGATGCCCATCGCGGGAGCGAGAACTTTTTTCGGCTTAATAACACAAGGCATCTCCGGGGCATTTGGCGGATTATTGTTTTCGATGTACACGAATAAATTGAAGGAAGCACAATGAGGTTTAGCAAACACATCAATCGTTTAATCTGGCTAGTGACTCTGCTTTGTATTCACCTAACAGCGAACGCGGATCAAGAACAATTAACGGATACCGAATACGCGGTACTCACCATTGCAAAAGGACTGAAGTCTCCCTGGGCCATGGATTTCTTACCTAACGGTGACATACTGATTACAGAACGAGCCGGCGCATTACGTATCGTGCGTAATGGCCAACTCCTACCAGATAGTATTAAAGGTGTGCCCGAGGTTTATCATGCGGGCCAAGGTGGGCTTTTGGATATCATGGTCGACAAAGATTTTGCGACAAATAATAAGGTTTATTTAAGCTATGCACATGGCAATGCGAAAGCTAATGCAACGAGACTGATGTCCGCCACTTTGCGCGGCGACGAACTTACTCAGAGTCAGGTTTTGTTTACAGCGTCGCCTCTTAAGAAAACCGCACACCATTATGCAGGCCGTATTGCCCAGTTTAACGACGGCACTTTGCTCTTAGCAATTGGTGACGGGTTTGATTATCGCGAACATGCCCAGCGACTTGATAATCACCTAGGCAAAATTATCCGCATAGACCAAAGTGGCAATGCGCCAAAAGACAACCCTTTCTTTAACAACAAAGATGCTAAACCTGAGATATGGTCTTACGGGCATCGTAATCATCAAGCCTTGATTATTGAAAATGGTGTCGTGTATGAAAACGAACACGGCCCGCAAGGCGGCGACGAAGTCAATATCATTCAGCCGGGCTTCAACTACGGTTGGCCAGTGATCACCTACGGTGTTGATTATAACGGCGCACAAATCACACCATACACCGAATACGAAGGTATGCAGCCTCCCCTAGTGGACTGGACACCATCGATTGCACCCTCAAGCATGACCATGCATCAAGGTGATTTGTATGTAAGCTCTCTCGCCGAAGGCTCGATCCGCCGACTCACCACCGACGGCGAAAAGATCACTGATCAAGGAATTGTATTTCCTGAAATGTCGGAGCGCTTGCGTGACATTACGTCTGGCCCTGATGGCAACCTATATGTACTGACCGATGGCGGCAACGCCAAAATTTTAAAAATAACTGTTAAGCATTAATAGCGAATACTAAGATGGCGACCATCAATGTTTGTGCACCGCTCACGGGCGTGATTATTGAAACGCATGTTAAAGCTGATCAATCTGTGCAACCTGGCGAGCTACTACTAACTCTGGAATCGATGAAAGTGCATGTGCGAGTTGAGGCCGAGCACAACGGAGTAATTGAAAGCATGCTCGTTAACATTGGTGATAACGTCGAACGTGACACGCCATTAATCGTCTTGCGCGAAACCGATGCGCACAAACAATCAGCCACCTCTTACGAAGCAAACATTGGTTCACCCAACCCCGAAATAGAAGAATTTAAGCAACGCCAAAACATGACTCTAGATAGCGAACGGGTTGAGGCACACAACAAACGACACTCAAAAGGCTATCAAACCGCACGCGAAAATCTGGCGCAGCTTTGCGAACTTTCAAGCTTTCGCGAATACGGCCAACTGGCGGTTGCTGCGCAACGCCAGCGCATTGACTACGAAACACTTAAGAGCACCACCGCGGCGGACGGCATCATCACTGGCATAGGCAAAGTTAACGATGTAGATACCGCATTAATTATTAATGACTATTCCGTGCTGGCCGGAACTCAAGGTTATTATCACCATCAAAAGCTAGACCGAATACTAGACATTGCTGGCCGCAAGCAGCTGCCGGTGATTATGTTCACCGAAGGCGGTGGCGGCCGCCCCGGAGATACCGACGTCACCACTGTGAACTCTGGACTTCAATGTGCATCTTTCGGAACTTGG
>CALKRK010000235.1 GCA_937989675.1 uncultured Arenicella sp.
GATATTGAACTTGTTTCGAATTACTATTAGGCTGATAGATATGTTCAGAGGCGTCAAATAAGGAGAAGACTAGTGAAATTATCTCTTGTAAGCATACCGGTACAAGATCCGATTGAAGCACATGAAATCTATACTTCAAAGCTGGGATTTGTGTCTAAAGAATTCGATGCGAGTGCGAAGTTGGCGATTGTGGTATCGCCGGAAGACCCAACTGGAACGGCGATGTTATTAGAGCCATGTAAAGGAAATTTTGCCGAGAGTTACCAAAAATCGGCTTTCGAAGCGAACTTGCCAGTAGTAATTTTTGCGGTTAAAAACGTAGAGTCTGAGTTAGAGAAGTTAAAAGCGGTGGGTATAAATGTGAGGCCTGATTTAGATAGACCAGAGTGGGGCCTTATGAATATGTTTGAAGATGGCTGCGGAAACATACTAATGATAGAAAATGCCATTACCAAATAAGCTAAAACAGTGGGCATCTTTGAGGCTTTATGCGGTAGGTCTTGATACGATTGAACCTCAAAATATAAAGAGCCTAGGCGTTGTCGGAGCTGGTCTCACTTAAATTTGCGAGAGTTAAAGCAACAAATTGACTCATTAGGCGCTACAATGTCAGTTACCTCAAGCTGTGATCGCAATCACTTTACTCGCTTTTTATGCTCAGTCTACTAATCGTCTTTTTTGTACTCGCGATTTTTTTCTCCTTTTTATGCTCGCTTTGGGAAGCCGTATTGTTAAGCATTACGCCGACTTACGCGCGTATTCAACAAAAAAATGGGTCGGCAATTGGCCAGTACCTCCAGGATTTTAAAGACAATATCGATAAACCTCTTGCTGCTATTCTTACTTTGAACACCATTGCGCACACTGTCGGTGCGATTGGGGTAGGCGAGCAAGCGGCAACAATTTGGTCTGACAGTAATCCGCTTATCACGCGCCTTGTTGTGCCGGCCGTTATGACCCTTGCTGTATTGCTGCTTTCAGAGATTGTGCCAAAGACCATTGGGGCTTTGTACTGGCAGCGTTTGGCGAAGTTTACGGTTTTCTCGTTACGATTTTTGATGTTTATACTTGCGCCGTTGGTCTGGATGGGGCAGTTGGTCACCCGCTCACTTAAGAAAGATTCGGATGAACCAATCCTAACTCGTAATGACTTTCTGGCGATGGCTGAACTTGGTGCACAAGAGGGCGTTTTTGAGCCCGGTGAATCGCGTATGTTGGGAAGCATGCTGAAGTTTCAAGGTATCGAAGTCAGTGATGTAATGACACCGCGGACCGTTGTGAGTGCAACGACCGAGGAGCAAACGATTTCTGATTATTATCATGGGCGTACATCAAATAATTTCTCTCGTATCCCTACATTCAGCGAGGGTAACAAAGATCTAATCACCGGTTACGTACTAAAGGTAGATGTAATCGAGGCGCTGTTAGATGGCCGAGGTGATGAATCTCTCGGTAAGTTGCGTCGCACTATTGTTGCGGTCAGCGAGAGCCATGCTATCACTGATTTGTTTAAGATATTGACTCAACGTAAGGAACACATCGCTGTAGTTCTGGATGAGTTTGGTGGTATGGATGGCATTATTACCATGGAAGACATTATCGAAACCTTGCTGGGGATGGAGATTGTTGATGAGACCGATACCGATGTCGATATGCGGATTCTTGCGCAACGCCATCGCGAGAAGCGAGCGAAGGCGCTTGGGGCACTCGAAACGACAGAACCGGCCACAAACAAATAGTGGTTTTGAACTAAGCTATGTTTGTTTTTAGTTCACCCCTATATTGAATTGGCATGTCGGAAATGCGGGTAGAAAAGCCGCGATGGCTTCGGATTGCCGAAAGAGAAATTGGGGTTAAAGTATTTGCGCAAGGAGCTAGTAACCCAAGAATAACGGAGTACCATTCGGCTACCAATATTGCGGGTTATGATGACAAAGCCGCTTGGTGTTCTTCCTTTGTGAATTGGGTTTTCCGAAAGTCGCAAATTGACGGTACAGGGTCGGCACTCGCCCGTTCATGGTTGGAGTGGGGTTTGGCTATTAGAGAACCGGTGTTGGGTTGTGTCGTTGTGCTAGAGCGAGAAGCCGCGGATTCATGGCAAGGACATGTAGGCTTTTTTTTCAGGGTAGAAAATGATTCAATTTTTCTTTTAGGTGGCAATCAACTTGATCAGGTGTGTGAACATTCTTACCCATTATCATCGGTATTGGGCTTTCGTTGGCCGCTTAGCCAAAACGCAAATAGCGTAGTCAACTAAAAAAGCCGCTACCCAACTCCATTGGATAGCGGCCAAGTTCACCAGGTCATCAAGCAAATCCAATATGGTTTGCTATCAGCTCTGTAACGCGGCTAATCTCCTTGATACTTAGATCCATAAGCCGTTGGATCTAGACACTTCCAGGTGTGCTGCGTTAAAAGAATATTAATATATTTGGGTTTTGGGCGCTTCACCCGGATGGGTGAAATTGACTACTCATAAGTAAGAAAATTACTTGCCCTAAGAGCTAACCAGCGACAAAAACTCACTTCTTGTGGACTGGTTGCTGCGAAAAATACCGAGCATTGACGATGTTTTCATTGATGAGTTTTGTTTTTCAACCCCGCGCATCATCATGCACATATGTTTGGCTTCGATAATAACACCAACTCCCTCGGCCCCGGTTACTTCACGGATAGTTTCAGCAATTTCAGTCGTAAGCTGTTCTTGAATCTGCATTCGCCTTGCATACATATCGACAATTCTCGCTACCTTAGACAAGCCCAGAACTTTGCCATTTGGAATATAAGCAACATGTGCTTTACCGATAAAGGGCAGCAAGTGATGTTCGCACATGGAATAGAGTTCGATGTCTTTGACAATGACCATCTCGCGTGAATCAGAAGGAAACAGAGCATTGTTAATGACTTCATCGAGGCCTTGCTGATAGCCGCGGGTAAGAAATTTCATTGCTTTCGCTGCTCGTTTAGGGGTGTCGACTAGCCCGGGCCGGCTTAAGTCTTCGCCGCATTCCTGGATAATCTGTTTGTATGCTTCTTCCATCGTTCAATTCTCTGCCGTAGATTTATATTCGATACGAGATAAAACGCAATTATGCAGCATATCGTGCAGATAGGGTGCAAAAATATACCATCTTCATGGTGTGTTGCTTACCGCTCTTTATGATATTGTGGACGTGTTGTCTGCTTTCCTATTAGGATTTTCAAATGGAAAAAAACCTCATTGAGTTTTTGATTCGCCGCCGATATTGGCTTGCATTGTTAAGTATTGTGTTAACGGCCGTATTGGCTTCTGGCGCTCGGAATTTGTATTTGGAGTCGGATTACAAAATCTACTTCCAAGACGATGAGCCACAGTTGGTGGCGCATGAGGAAATGCAAGATACGTACACCAAGACCGATAATCTTGCCATTTTGCTTAAACCGGCCGAAGGCGATGTCTTCAACCCTCGGCTACTCAAAGTTATTTACGAAATCACCGAGTTGGGGTGGCAAGCCCCTTACGCTATGCGGGTGGATTCGATTACCAATTTTCAGCACACCGAAGCGAATGGCGATGATCTTGCGGTTGAGGATTTGGTATTAGAACTGGCTGATTTGAACTCGGAGAAAATTGCGTCAGTTAAACGTATTGCGTTGACAGAAAAGCAATTGGTTAAACGGCTAGTATCCAGCGACGGCCGCACAGCGTTGATTAATATTAATTTGGAACTGCCTCCAGAGGTTGATCCAGACGCCGATGAGCAGACTCAAGCCGAACAACGCACATTGCGTGATGCTTCGCATCCTGAAGTTGTTGAATTTGGGCGTGAGTTAGTTAAAGAGTACACCGCACGTCACCCTGATTTGGAGATGCATTTAGGCGGTGTGTCGGTTATTACAAATACCTTTAACGAGTCGGCCCAGCACGATGGTGCGACTTTGGTGCCAGTTATGTATGGCACCATTTTGTTACTGCTCGTCTTGTTTTTTAGATCTCTTGGTTCAGTGGTGGGTACCTTGCTGGTGATTGCCTGCGCAAGTGCGGCTGCGGTAGGAAGCGCAGGCTGGTTTGGTTTCGCGCTCAATACCGTGAACATCATGACCCCGACGATTGTTTTGACGATTGCTGTTTGTGATGCGGTGCACTTGCTATCGGTTTACTTGCGAGGGTTGTCCCAAAACATGGGGCCGGAAGAAGCCATGAGCGAGAGCTTTAGGTTAAACCTGCAACCGATTATTTTGACCAGTGTCACTACTGCCGTCGGTTTTCTTACTTTGAATTTCTCGATATCTCCGCCGTTTGTTGAGCTCGGCAATATGACCGCCGTAGGAGTTCTGTGGGCGATGGTGCTGACGTTTACCTTATTGCCAGCCATAACCATGCTGATCACTCGCAAACGTAAAGCTCGCGAGCACAATGATGTATTGCTAGAAAAGTTTGCCGATTTTGTTGTTAACAACCGAATCAAAACCTTGGTTGGGACTTTGTTAGTGGCGGCCTTGTTGATTTCGCTAATACCGAAAAACGTGATCGATGACGACCCCATCACGTATTTTCAGCCCGGAGTACCGTTTCGAGATGCCATGGACTTTTCGATTGAGAACCTACCGGGCGTTAAAGACGTTAACTTCACTTTAGAGTGTGGTGAGTCTTCCTGCGTGACTAATCCGGAGTTTCTAGAAAAGCTCGATGCCTTTGGTGAATTTTTAGAAGCTGAGCCTGCCGTCACGCATGTGTCTACTTATATTGATGTGATCAAACGCCTAAATCGTAGTATGAATGGTGATGATGATGACTATTATGCGATTCCCGCCGAAGGAAATTTAGCGGCGCAATACAATTTGATGTATGAAATGTCGCTCCCCTATGGCTTAGACCTAAACAATCAGCTGAATTTGGACAAGTCATCGACTCGAGTCGGTGTGTTAACCACTCGGATTACCAACGCTGAGCTGATCGATATCGCGGATAGATCACATGTTTGGTTAAAAGAAAATTTTGGTGAGGAAGTCAAACCTGGTTCGAGTGTGAGTTTGATGTTTTCACATATTGGTGAAAACAATATTCGTTCAATGTTGTGGGGCGGTGTGTTTGCCATTCTCGGCGTCACGATTACCATCTTAATTGCGCTGCGTTCATTTCGATACGCTTTGATTAGCATGCTGCCAAACGCCGTGCCTGCGTTCATGGCTTTTGGTTTATGGGGTGTGTTAGTCGGCCAGGTAAATATGGCGGTGGCCGCCGTGTTTAGTATTTCACTGGGTATTCTCGTTGACGATACAGTGCATTTTATCAGTAAATACCGGCGCGGTAGGCAGGTCAAAGGGCTGTCTCCTGAAGAATCTATTCACTACGCTTTCGCCAACGTAGGTTCGGCATTAATTGTAACAACGGTGGTGCTAGCCATTGGTTTCAGCGTGCTGGCAACGTCCAATTTTAACTTGAACGCAATGGCCGGATCGTTAACTGCGATCACCATTGTGATCGCCTTGATCTTTGACTTTTTGATATTGCCACCAGTCTTGATGATGTTTGATCGAGGTACTAAACTCGTTGCTCCGCAAATGAGCAGATCAAACGATGATTAATGACCGAATAGAGCTCTCTGTTGAAAACCATGTCGCGCATGTTCGTTTCGCTCGCCCCGAGAAAATGAACGCGTTGGACACTGAGATGTTTGCGGCTATTCCGATGGCGGCTGAGCAAATTCGCGAAGATCAGAGTATTCGAGCAGTCGTGATTTCAGGCGACGGCGGGAATTTCTGTGCGGGTTTGGATAAGTCTAATTTTTCAAAAGTCCTGGAGCAGAAAGGCTTGGGTTTAGGTCAGGGAAACGCTCCAACAAAACTTGCGAATCGTACCCATGGTATCGCCAATGTGGCTCAGGCTGCGGTTTGGTCGTGGCGTGAATTGCCTG
Organism: uncultured Arenicella sp.; assembly: GCA_937989675.1. Taxonomy (GTDB): domain Bacteria; phylum Pseudomonadota; class Gammaproteobacteria; order Arenicellales; family Arenicellaceae; genus Arenicella. The sequence continues at coordinate 5,898 of CALKRK010000235.1, forward strand.
TACCCGTGATCGCGGCCATCGATGGTGTGGCTTTGGGTGGTGGTTTGCAGATCGCATTGGGCGCTGATTTTCGTTACGCTGCGCCTGACAGTCGTTACTCGATTATGGAGTTGAAGTGGGGCTTTATACCCGATATGAGCAGCTCACAAATTATGCGGCACTTGGTTCGTGATGACATCATTCGCGAGTTAACTTACACGGCACGAATTTTCGCAGCGCAGGAAGCCCAAGAGTGGGGATTTGTCACCCAAATTGTAGAGAATCCTTTGGCACATGCGATGAAAGTTGCAAACAGCATTGCAAACAAAAATCCGCATGCGATACGATCAGCCAAAAAGATAATTAACGCGAGCTATTATCAATCGCCAGAGGAAGGCTTGCTAATGGAATCAATAGAGCAAGACCGTTTGATTGGAAAACCAAATCAAATCGAAGCGGTCATGGCCGAATTGCAAGGTCGGCAACCGGTTTTTAAGGACTAGCTTTCATAGCCTTATCCTATTTAGATGAACCGATAAAATCCGTTTTAAGGTGATTTCAATACGCGAAGCCGCCTTTCAAAAAGCGTGTAATCACAGTTTTTGTGTTAAGGTTCTTGTGTTATGAAGCTCGCGCGAAAAATAATGATTGCGGTCACTTTGTTCTGCTATTTAGCAGCATCCAGTGTGGCATCCGCGCACGGCTTTTCGAGTTTAACGCTCAATTTGACTGATTCACCAGCTTCTCAAGCTACGCTAATGCCAGTCACGCCTATTGATGAAGCTCAAGTTATCAATTGTCACCCATCAGTAACTCAGGATGATGATAAATCTGGCTCCACAGCATGCAAAATTTTTTGTTCAGTTATGGCTCACGCCGTGGTTGACACAATTGACTCAATAACTTTCGATGTAAAGCCGTTGACTGGCGTTGCATTCTTGCATGTTTCTGTTTTATCACGCCAATTGGCCGTGGAGACGCACCCGCCAAAATAGCCATCCCAACAAATTTTTCTCTTTTAGTTTTTTTAGTTTGTTAGGAGGTTTTAATGACCACTCCAATATCTATATCTAGGCGCCAGTTTGTCACAGGTTTGGCGTCGACAACCGCGTTAAGCATGATTGGCGCTGGTAACTTTGCTCGTGCAGCAGCACGGTCAGCTCAGGTTTATCAGCCACAACCCGTATTAAGCGGTTCAACGTTTAAGCTCGATATCGGCTATAAACCTGTTAATTTTACTGGCAAGGCGAGGCAGGCTTTTGCCGTTAACGGTTCTATACCCTCACCGATTCTTCGTTGGAAAGAAGGCGATCGGGTGACACTCGATGTCACTAATCATCTAGCGCATGATAGCTCCATTCATTGGCATGGAATGATTTTACCCACTAACATGGACGGTGTTCCTGGGCTCAGTTTTGCGGGCATAAAACCAGGTGAAACGTTTCGCTATCAGTTTGACGTAAATCAAAATGGTACTTATTGGTACCACAGCCACTCAGGTTTTCAGGAACAACAAGGGATGTACGGCGCAATTGTGATTGAGCCGCGTGAGCCAGCGCCTTATGCTTATGACCGCGAGCACATAATTGTGTTATCTGACTGGAGTGACGAGGATCCTTTAGATGTGTACGCAAATCTGAAAAAATCACCGCACATCTACAACATCGATGAGCGCACAGTTGGCGATTTAGCAAAAGACATTCAAGCGAAAGGGCTCTCCAAAGCACTCAAGCAACGCGCAATGTGGAACAACATGCGCATGTCAGATACAGACCTGTCTGATGTGACCGGGCGGACATATACTTTTCTGATGAATGGCGAGACGCCCGCATCAGGTTGGGTCGGTGAGTTTAAGCAAGGAGAGAAAATTTTGCTCCGCTTTATAAACGCCGCAGCGATGAGCTTTTTTGACGTCCGCATTCCGGGCTTGAAAATGACGGTGGTGGCATCCGACGGGCAATATGTGCAGCCGGTCACGGTTGACGAATTTCGCATCGGTGTGGCCGAGACCTATGATGTTATTGTTGAGCCCAGCTCCGAACAGGCGTATACCCTATTTTGCCAAGCGATTGATCGCTCAGGTTACGCACGTGGCACCTTGACGCCTGACCCTGCGATGGTACCTACGGTTCCAGAGATGGACGAATCGCCAATTTTAACGCACGCCGACATGGGCATGGCGCACGGCGGTCACGTTATGGTTGGGGCATCAGGTTCCGCTTGCACACCTGAGCACGCTGAAATGGGGCACTGCGAAATGCCTAAAAAAGTGGTGCAGGAATTTGCTACTGGTAAAGCGGGTTACGGCACGGCAAATTCTCCCTCGTTTAATTTAATTAAAATGGGGCCACACATCGATATGCTAGCCGACGGCGCGCAATACCGGCTGGATGACCCAGGCGTAGGCTTGCGCGACAATGGTCGACGCGTTCTTAGTTACGCAGATTTATTTAATCTAAACCCAACATTAGACCCGCGTGAGCCAGAGCGGGAAATTGAGCTACATTTAACTGGCAATATGAGCCGATACATGTGGTCAATCAACGGCGTGAAGTATGCTGATTCTCAACCTTTGCATATGAGATACGGCGAGCGCTTGCGCATAACCTTGATCAACAACACGATGATGAATCATCCAATGCATCTGCATGGCGTTTGGAGCGAGTTGGAAACTGGCGACGGTAATCACATTCCCCGCAAACACACGGTTATCGTTCAACCTGGATCCAAGATAAGTTACTTGGTGACAGCCGATGCCATTGGCCGATGGGCCTATCACTGCCATCTTCTTTATCACATGCCAAGCATGTTTAGAGAAGTGCGAATCAGCTAAGGGAGTGTCGATATGAATAAGAATTTTGTTTGTTTTTGCTGTGGCCTCTCGGCTTTGCTGATCACGTCCAATGCGAATGCCATGTTCAAGGACGACCCTCTATTAACCAAGGTGATGTTCGAGCTCGAGTATTTTCAAGAAGATAACGAAGACGTTTTTGAATGGGACATTGATGTGTGGACAGGGCGTGATTTGTCTAAATTTTGGGTTAAGAGCTCTGGTGAATACGCAGCTTCAGAATTCGAGAGCGCCAACATTGAATTCGTCTACAGTCACGCAATAAGCGCTTATTGGGATCAACAGTTCGGAATGCGCCATGACTTTAAACCAGACCCCGATGGAGATACACGTAACTGGGTATCCTATGGGTTTATCGGTACCGCACCGTACTTCGTGGCGGTCGATGCTCGCCTATTTGTTGGTGAAGAATCCAGCACTCAGCTGCTCATCGAGTTGGAACGCGAGTTGATGCTCACTCAAGAATGGGTGTTAACGCCTGAGCTCGACATAGTCGCAAATGGCCGCACAAACGAGCGGTTCAGCGAAGGATCTGGGCTGGCTGAAATGGAGCTTAGTCTCAGATTGGGTTACGAGCGCAATGGTAATCGCAAATTTCAACCATTTATTGGGTTAAGCGCGCGCCAGACATTTGGTGCTACTCGTCGGCTTACTAAGTCGCAGGGAAATTCAAGTGGTTCCCTCGAAGCGATTATCGGTATTCATTCATGGTTTTAATGTAGCGCGCTAAATTAGGCTTTTTGGTCTAATGCCTTGATGAACTTACCCACTTCATCCCAAGCGGTATTAGCCGAACCGTAACCCATGTTAAACAGGTGCCAATCGTGTATTTGATCTTTCCATATTTGTAGCGTTACGTCTGACCCCATGGCCAAAGCCCGGTTGGTATAACGGATTGATTCTCCGAGCAGCATTTCATTACTGCTGGCGTGAATCAATGTTGGTGGTAAGTTTGTTAGATCTCCAAAAACAGGGGAGGCCAATTCATCAGCTGGGTTCATTCTTAATGAAATCAAACCTGTCCAAGCTCGTAGCGGCAGAGGTAATTTGGTAACTAGCCCCAAGCCTTCACCTAGAATTTTATCTGTGTTTTTATTTTCTTTGATGGTTGGTGAGACCATGGTCATATCCGCTGATGGAGAAAAGGCGACGATGCCATCGGGGCGGCGCGACGCATTACGTTTGCTCCAACTAGATAACATTAAGGTCAAATTGCCGCCGGCGGAATCGCCTGAGACCAATAGAAAATCCACTGCCTCTTTGCCATCCGGCCCGTTGTTTAATATCCAGTGATAGGCGTGTTGTGCGTCGATAATACTTTTACGGCGACCGTTCTCTGGCAACATACGATAGTCAACGGAGAGCACCGCCGCGTTGGCAACTTTGGACAGCTGATCACTCATTTTGCGATGACCTTTGGGGCTACCAAATATAAACGCACCCCCATGAAAGAATAATATGCGGCGGCGTGTGTCCGCGCCTTTGGCTATAGTCCATTCAGCGGGCACACCATAGATATCAACTGGAGAGAATTTCGAGTCTGTTTCAAGGTCGGACGAAAGATTGTCAGCAAAGTCACGCACCAGGTTGAGACCCTTTTTGAGTGACTTTGAATCAATGGCTTCTTTACGCACCTCTTTTATTGTGTCGAGCAGTCGTTGGGTCGCTTCGACGTCTTCAGGGTGATCCTCAAAGTGTTCCCCAACTTCAACGTCGAATTGACGTAGATCCTGACCAGATAAAATAGTAGCGGCGATAATCCACCAAATCGCGATCAACGTTATTACGATAAACCAGCTCATTTATTCACTCTTTCTAATTTGTAGTTCGAATCTTAAATAATTTCAAAAGACCATTCTGAGTTTATTATACAGTTTGTTAATCAATGCTTGTTACAACAAACGTAAATTAACGCTTTCCTTGGCGATAGGCGAGCGGTGTTGAGCCAGTCCATCCTTTAAACGCACGAATAAATGCGCTGGGTTCTGAAAAACCCACCATGGTTGCGATTTCTTCAATTTTGTGTTTGTTTTTGAACAGTAAGTTGACCGCGATATCGCGCCGCGTTTGCATTTTTATTTCTTTGAAACTCAGGTCTTCGGCCTGTAGCCGGCGATGCAAAACTTGCTGGCTCATCTTGAAGTGGGCTGCCGCTTCTTTGAGTGTTGCACGGTAATTACCTTGTTTGATATTGCGTTCGAGCCATTGTCGAACTTGATCGCCGATCACGCGGTAATTTTTTGGTTGATACAATAGCGAAAGGTTTGACCCCATGAGATATTGATCTAAGGTCTCAGGAGTTTGCACAATCTCCATATTGAGGTATCGGGTAGAGAACTCCATTCGACATTGTTGATGTTCAAAACTCATCGGTGCTCCATAAAATAAAGCACGGTATTGTTGGCTGTAGGCAGGCTCGCTGTGATCGAGTTCAACCAGTTCTAGCGGAATAAATTGCCCGCCAAGCCAGCAATGAAATCTATGGATGGAAGACAGAATGGCTTCAACCAGATAGTTATTGAGTGGCCGGCCTTGATCCAGACTGGTTAAGGTGTAGGCAACTCGGTCTTCGTTAACTTCAACTCCGTGGCGATAAGTATTTGCAAATAGATTCCAAAAGTTGGCGGCTCGTTTAAGGGATCGATGAATGGATCGTGCACTAATGCAACTGCGGCACATCATGTTGAAACTACCAAGCGGTTGCTTAGAGTCGGTTAGGCCTAGGCATTCGTCGTCCAATATGGTCATCACTTCCAAGGCAAATGCGGCGAAAGATTTCAAGGGCACACGTGTGCCCGGCTTGGCGAGAGCTAGCCTAGAGATGCCGTTGCGCAGCAAAATTGGGTCGCAGTTGAGGCCCTGCCTCTGGGCCCCTTCAACCAGCATGGTGACGGAAGCGGAGTCGATAGTTACGTCTTTCATGCAACGATTAAAGCACATATTGGTGGTTGATTTAATAAGCATTGCCCATTTATTCAATATCTACTGTCATTGCTCGCTCACGCGTGGCGCGTAGAATAAATTGCGAATTTTGTTATTTCATCTCAAGAGGAATCCATGAGCAATATTGCGTATATATTTGACGCCGTGCGTACTCCGCGCAGCAAGGGCAAAAAAGATGGCACGCTGCATGAAGTCAAACCCATTGATTTGGGTGCGGGGCTATTTAGCGCCCTGCAAGAGCGCAATAGCTTAGACACGTCTTACGTTGATGATGTCGTGATGGGATGCGTGTCTCCTGTCGGTGAACAAGGCAGCGATATTGCGAAAATGATTGTGCAGAATGCAGGTTGGGATGAGTCTGTTGCTGGTGTGCAAATGAATCGATTTTGTGCGTCAGGCTTGGAAGCGATCAATACTGCGGCGGCAAAAGTCGCTGCAGGCTGGGACAACTTAGTGGTGGCCGGCGGCATCGAGTGTATGTCGCGCGTGCCAATGGGGTCCGATGGCGGCGCCATGACTAGCGACGCCGCGTTTGCGATTCAGGAGAGCTTCGTACCCCAAGGTATTGGCGCTGATACTATTGCAACCATCGATGGCTATTCGCGTGAAGACGTTGACGCCTATGCGCTTGAGTCACAAAAGCGTGCCGCCAATGCGCGTGATAGCGGTTGGTTTGATGGTTCTGTAATCCCAGTAAAAGATAAGAATGGCGTTACTATTTTAGAACGCGATGACTTTATCAAGCCCGACTCTACCATGGAGGGCTTAGGTGGTTTGAAAGCGTCGTTTGCAGAGATGGGCAAATACGGCTTCGACGATATCGTTATCAAGAAATACAACACACTTGAGCGTATTAACCACGTACACACGCCGGGCAATTCATCGGGTATTGTTGATGGGGCGAGCGCTGTTCTGATCGGTTCTGAACAGGCTGGCAAAGATCTTGGTTTAACCCCGCGTGCCAAAGTAGTGGCGACTTCAATACTCTCCACCGACCCTATAATTATGCTGACCGGCCCAGGGCCAGCAGCCCTTAAAGCGTTGAAAACGGCTGGAATGACGCAAAGCGATATTGATCTTTGGGAAATTAATGAAGCGTTTGCATCGGTCGCATTGCGTTACATGCGTGACCTGGGTATCGATCACTCGATTACCAATGTGGTTGGTGGTTCCATTGCCATGGGGCACCCATTGGGGGCAACTGGCGGGTGCATTATCGGCTCAATGTTGGATGAACTCGAGCGGCGTGATTTAAGCCGCGGCATGTTGTCACTGTGCGTCGGTGGTGGCATGGGCATTTCAACGATTATTGAACGGGTTTAAGGAATAGGTGAACGAAATGAGTATATTTCAATACGAAAAAGATCAAGACGGAATCGTAACCGTTACCATGAACATGACCGGCCCGGTCAATGCTATGAATGCCGAGTATTATGATGCGATGCATGAAACCATAGCTAAACTTGAAGCCGAGCAAGGCTTGACTGGCGTTGTGATTGCTTCAGCAAAGAAAGTGTTTTTCGCTGGTGGCGACTTAAACGATTTACTTGCTGCCAAGCGCGAAGACGCAGCTGATTTTTTTGTTAGTGGTGAAGCCATGAAGGCCGATCTTCGGCGTTTGGAAAAGTTGCCCGTGCCGGTTGTCGCGGCAATTAATGGTGCGGCTTTGGGTGGCGGTTACGAGATTTGTTTGTCGTGTAATCACCGAGTTGCGTTTAATCACAAAACTGTTCAAATAGGTTTGCCTGAATGTTCGCTTGGCTTATATCCAGGTGCTGGTGGCGTCGTACGTTTGAGCAAGTTGATAGGGGTGGAGAAAGCTCTCCCGCTTATTTTAGAAGGTAAACGTCTTACACCAGAGAAGGCGCTGGCGGCAGGGTTGATCGATCAAACGGTTGAGTCTTTAGACGAACTGGTTCCTGCTGCCAAATCTTTTATTCTTGAGAGTAAAGGCAATGAAGACGCTGCTGTTCAACCTTGGGACAAAAAGGGTTTTCGTATTCCTGGAGGTGCGATCAATACCCCTCGAAACGCCCAACTAGCGGTAATGGCGCCAACCATGTTGCACCAGAAAACACGTGGCCTGATGCCGCAAATGACAGCCGCTATGGATGTTGCTTTTCAAGCTTCTATGCTAGACGTGGATACTGCATTGCGTATCGAAGGTAGAGAGTTTGCCAAGGTAGCCACTGGCCCTGTGGCGAAAAATATGATCTCAGCGTTCTTTTTTCAATTGAACCAAATTAATGGTGGCGCCAGCCGGCCGAAGAATGTTGAAAAGCAGCTGACGCGCAAAGTGGGCATTCTAGGTGCCGGTATGATGGGGCAGGGTATAGCCTATGTTTCTGCCATGGCCGGTATTGAGGTTGTGCTTAAAGACATCTCTTTGGAAGCGGCTAAGAAAGGCAAATCTTATACGGAAAAGTTGCTGGCCAAACGAGTTGCTCGTGGTCGTATGGATGAAGCGAAAGCTAAAGGCATTTTGGATTTAATCCATGCAAGCGATAAAAATGAGGACCTTCAGGGTTGTGATCTGATCATCGAAGCCGTGTTCGAGAACATCGGGCTTAAACATAATATCACCAAAGAAATTGAACCCTATCTGTCGGAAGACGGTTTTTGGGGCTCGAACACATCGACCTTGCCGATCACACAGTTGGCGGAAGCCAGCGCTAAACCAGAGAACTTTATCGGTATTCATTTCTTTTCACCGGTCGATAAAATGCCTCTGGTAGAAATCATTTGTGGCGAGAAGACCAGTGATGAAGCGCTTGCCAAAGCGTTTGATTACACTATGCAAATTCGTAAGACGCCAATTGTTGTTAATGACTCGCTTGGTTTCTTCACTTCGCGTACGTTTGGAACTTATCTGGATGAAGCGGCTCAATTGCTCACCGAAGGCACACATCCGAAGCGGATAGATAATTTGGGTAAAGCCATAGGTATGCCAGTTGGCCCTTTGCAAATTCAGGACGAAACCAGTTTGGAACTATCGCGTAAAGCACAGGAAACCTGGGCTGAGATGGGTGTGACTGATAAATGGGGTAATGGCGATGTAATTCGGCGCGTGATCAAAGATATGATCACCGACAATGGCCGTGGTGGGCGTCACCATGGTGGTGGATACTATGAGTATCATGAAGACGGCTCAAAGAACATTTGGCCACCGCTGTATGATCTTTACTACAATGCCGATTATGAAATTAGTGATCAAGACATCAAAGACCGGCTTATGTTCCGTCAGGTAATCGAGACTATGAAGTGCCTTGAAACGGGTGTGTTACGATCAGTCGCTGATGCGAATATTGGCTCAATTTTCGGTATTGGCGCACCAGCTCATACTGGTGGCTTTGTGCAGTTCGTTAACACCTACGGTTTTGACAACTTCATACAGCGTTGCGAAGAGCTTGAGGCGAAGTTTGGTGAACGTTTCGCTTGTCCTGACATCGTTAAAGAACGAGCCGAGAGCGGTGAGTTATTTGCATAAAAAGCATGGCTTATGTTGGGGCGTATAGCGGCATACTCTTTGGCATAATGTAATGCTTTAGCTGAAAAGATCGGGAGCAAGGCAATTGTATAAAAGATTATTTAGCGCCTTTTTGTCTATGCTCCGATCGGCGCGTAGAATGGAAGAGCGCAGTTGGGCGACCGAACTATTTTCTCGGTATCTGAAAAATCTGTTCATGGACGCAAACTCAAGATCGCTTGAATGGCTCCGTGCTCAGCTCGATAAAGGTAGCCCGCCGCACCCAGCCGTTTCGAAAATTCGTTTTAGCCAGCGCAAAATGGACGGTGTTGATTGTATGATTGCAGCACCTAAAGTTGGAGCGTCGGTGAACTGTGTAATCGTGTACTACCATGGAGGTGGCTACGTGTGTGGGTCACCAAAGGCGTATCGCGCGTTGATCGCCGAGCTTGCGTTTAATTCGAATTGTTTGGTGGTGGTTCCGGCGTATCGTCTAGCACCGGAACATCCATTTCCAGCGCCTCAGGATGATTGCTTAGCGGTGGCGCATGCCGTTTTCGAGGCGTATCCAAACCATAAAGTACTGCTTTGTGGTGATTCAGCTGGTGGTGGATTAGCGATAAGTACATCACTTGAAATAGCCAAGACAAAAAGTGAAAAATCGATAGACGGCTTAGTACTTATTTCACCTTGGGTAGAGCCAACAGCGGTAGGCGGCACAATGAAGAGTAATGAGGCGAATGATTTTTTAATGACCTCATTTTTGGGAGCAAGTTACGCCGCATTGATGAGAAATGAAGATTACACCAACCCAAGAGTGAACTTCTTAAATACCGATTTGTCTGGCTTGCCCAAGACTCTAATTCAATTCGGCGGAGGTGAATTATTCGCTGACCAAATTCAAGCTTTTGCGAAACGAGCTCAAGCGGCCGATGTCGATCTTTTATTGCAGAACTACCCCGGCCAGTTTCATGATTTTCAAGTTTTGTCGATGATCTTGAGCGACGCTAAAAAGGCGATGTCTGAAATCACTAAGTTTATTGAGAGAACTATTGAAAGTACTTAGGTGAGAGTACTTAGGCAAGAAATTCAACACATTGAGAGAGCTCTTCACGCCCGACTTCAAATTGGTTTATCTGGTTTTGCTCGTCAGGGTATCCGAATGAGAGACCAAACATGATGGCGTGATTTTCTGGAATATTAGCCATTTCTTGCACCGCGTCTGTGTACATCGCTAGTGCACCCTGGGGGCAACTTGCCAAGCCGTTTTCAGTAAGCAAGAGCATAATGGATTGCAGATAAATACCCATATCAACGGCGTTTATTTCGCTCATGGTTTTGGGCATCGAGAAAAATGCGGCATATGGTGCGCCAAAAAATTGCCAGTTACGAAGCATCAACTGTTGGCGCTTGTCTTTTTCTTCGTATTTGATGTCCATGGCATCGTACAAAGAAATGGCACACGCGATTTGTCGTTTCCGGTACTCATCTTTAAGGCCTTGGTCGCCAGGCGTAAAGTAAGGCGTTGGTTCCTTACCCGACATAATGTCGCTGACCATGGCTTGTTCAATTTTATCTCGTACCGCTCCAGATACCACGACAACGTGCCATGGCTGAGTATTGCAGTTCGAAGCTGAGTCTTGCGCTTGTAGGAAAATGGTCTTAATTAGATCAGGGTCAACTGGTTTATCGAGGTAAGCTCGCACCGAGCGACGTTGCTTTATAGCTTCACTGACGTTCATTAATAAAATTCTCCTAGCAGTTTAATTTTAGTAGTTTGATTTCGCGAGACAGAATAAGGCATTGTGTGTTTTCGGTCCGCATTCAATATGTGGTATGTCGATTAGTATTCTAGCTGATTATGCTTCTCGAGCAATGACATACGGAGAATGAAAATAGACATTATTTTTTAAAAATAGCGTCTAAAAGCACGAGTTTTCACTAAATAATAATAGGAGTTGTCTATATTTCTAATGCCTTTTGCCATTGAACCATAGGTACCGAAATTTACAATAGATTTAAATCCATTCTAAGCCGTTACTGCTGATCGAACAGTGTATTCGGCGAGCACCGTTAGAGAGCCGTTGATTATGAGAGAGTTTACTGAAGAACAAGTGATGTTCCGCGACGCATATCGCAAATTTCTTGAACAAGATATCGCGCCGCACATGGAGCAGTGGCGTGCGAACGGCATTGTCGATCGAGAGGCATTCACTAAAGCGGGCGAGCAGGGCTTTCTTATGGTGTGGCCAGACGAAGAATATGGCGGGCTTGGCGATAATGATTTTCGCTACGAGCAAATCATTATCGAAGAAACGGTTCGCCAGCAATGTGGCGAATGGTTTAATACGCTGCACAGTCGTTTGGTTGGGCCGTATTTGCACAAATACGCAAACGAAGAACAAAGAGCGAGATTCTTACCTGGTTGCGTAGCTGGTGAGAAGATACTTGCAATCGCCATGACTGAGCCTGACGCGGGCTCTGATTTATCTGGTATGCGGACCACAGTAAAAGACGCAGGAGATCACTTTTTACTTAACGGGTCTAAAACCTACATTTCTAATGGAATATTAGCCGACTACGTAGTGGTGGCGGCCAAGCTTGATGGCGCGGATAGCGCTCACGCGATGGTATTGATGGTTGTAGAGCGAGGTATGGAGGGCTTTGAACGAGGCCGCAACCTCGATAAAATGGGCTTAAAAGCGCAGGATACTGCCGAATTGTTTTTCAACAATGTCGAAGTACCAAAGAGCAATGTACTTGGCGAACCAGGCAAAGGCTTCTTTTATTTGATGGATGGTTTGGCGGAGGAACGATTGATCAACGCAGTTGGAACAATAGCTAATGCACGCAAGGCTTTTGATGTGACGCGCGACTTCGTAATGGAACGCAAGGCGTTTGGTAAAAGCATCTCTGATTTTCAAAATACTCAGTTTAAGATGGCTGAGATGGATGCTGAGATTGAAGTTGCACAAGTCTACCTTGATCACTGCGTTGAAATGCATAACCAAGGCAGGCTAACCGCCAATATGGGTGCAAAGTTGAAGTTAATCGGAGCCGAAACTGAGTGGAAAATGATGGACCTTGGGGTTCAGTTGCACGGTGGTGCCGGTTATATGCAAGAGTACGAAATTTGCCGAATGTTTACCGATGCTCGCATTAGCCGTATTTACGCAGGCACCTCTGAAATCATGAAGTTAATATTAGGGCGTGATATTTTTTCCGAAGCTTACGAAAGCATTTTGGATTGATCATGGGGCCACTTTCTGGATTAAAAGTAATAGAGATGTCTGCCATAGGGCCAGTTCCGTTGGCTGGCATGTTGTTGGCGGATATGGGTGCAGACGTAGTGATCATTGATAAAGCCAATGGATCATTTCGCTTTCCCAACGATATAACACGTCGTGGTAAACGCGTGATTGAAGTCGATTTGAAATCTGAACAGGGTATTGAGTCGGCTAAGGAGTTGATAGCCGCGGCCGATATCGTGATTGAAGGTTTTCGCCCTGGTGTGATGGAGCGGCTAGGCCTAGGGCCTGAGGCGTTCGAAAACAGCAACCCAAAACTTATTTACGGGCGGATGACCGGTTGGGGCCAAACCGGCCCCTTAGCGCAGAGTGCTGGTCACGACATTAACTATATTGCGCTCACTGGCGCGCTGCATGCGATCGGGCGCGCTAACGAAAACCCTGTTCCTCCTTTAAATTTGGTCGGCGACTATGGTGGTGGAACCATGTTTTTAATAATGGGTGTTTTGGCTGCCTTGCACGAATCTAAGCACTCAGGAAAAGGGCAGGTGATAGACGCCGCTATTACTGAAGGTACGGCCAATTTGATGTCACTTTTCTACACAATGAATAGCGTTGGTTTATGGAGCGCGAAGCGCGAATCTAACCTATTGGATTCAGCCGCCCACTTTTATGACACCTACAAAACTCAGGATGATAAGTATGTATCACTGGGGGCAATCGAGCCGCAATTCTACGCGTTAATGCGTGAAAAATTAGGTTTGGATGATGATGATTTTGACGCACAAAACAATCCATCTAAGTGGCCGAAATTGAAAGCTAAGATCGCCGAGGTGATTGCGACCAAATCGCGTGAAGCTTGGTGCCAGGAACTCGAAGGAACAGATGCTTGTTTTGCACCTGTGTTGGATTACTTGGAGGCTGTTGAACACCCGCATATGCAGGCGCGAGATGCTTATCAAACGATTGACGGTGTCGTGCAGCCGGCACCATCTCCTAAATTCAGTCGCACACCATCGCAGGTAACTGAGCCAAGTGGCGACAGTGATATCACCGCCGTACTTGAAGAGTGGAGCTAAGAAAGCTGGGCGGTTAAGCGTGACTAGGCTAAAAAGGAGGGCCTAGATTCCGGCTCAACGCTGTGCTCACTCATAAACCTGGCGCGTTGTTCAATTGCTTCGGGTTTTGGTTCGCTTGCACGGCTTAAGGCGGCGAGATGATCTTGCCACATTTCCAATGTGCTTCGTTGCTTACGGCTTAGCTTAATGTTACTCGCCTTGTTTCTGCTTGATCTTTTCATTGTCACTCCCCCGAGTTAATGAAATGCGCTGTATGGTTACTTAAATGATGCAACTAGTATCTAAAAATAAACGACTTTGTGCTTCACCTATATGGGTGATTTTAGACCTAAATAGTCGGCGCTCAATAAGTTTACACCTGCGATTCGCTCAAGGCTATAGACAGATATGTTTAGAGTAGGTCTTTTAAATTGGCAAAGGCTAGGGTGCGGATGACATAAAAAGGCGTTAAACTGGCGCTAACTAATAATAAAATTCGCTTGTCGCAGCAAGCGTGGAGTTCCGTACATACCAATGGCGAAAATTGTTCTTTGTTCCGAATTGGGGCGAGGTTTGCGTTTTATGGCAAAGCTCGCAGACTGTGCCACTGAATTACGAGCGCAAGGCCATACGGTGCGTGTTGTGTGTGCCGATATCACGATGGCGCACCAAATGCCCGAATTTAAAAAGGCTTCTATTTTTCAAGCTCCAAGGGCTAATGTGCGCTTTGATGAAAAAATGCCAAGGCCTATCAATTACTCGTCTTTATTATTACAGCATGGGTACGATAGCGAAGAGAACCTTACGCCGATTCTGCGTGCTTGGCTGCACTTACTGGCCACGCTGGATGCCGATTTGGTGATGACTGATCACTCACCAACAGCACTGCTTGCGGGTAAACTGTTGATGACCCCTTGTGTGATGATGGGTACCGGTTACACAATACCGCGCCGCAGTAATCCTGTGGCAAGTATTACGCCCTGGAAGCACGCAGAGGGTGGCGATAATACTGAACTTTTTTCAGAAGATAATCGCTTACTCGGTGTTGTTAACCAAAGCGTTAAAGCGCTCAATTTCGACAAAGTAGAAATAAAGCAAGCACAGGATATTTACTCGCATGCTACGCAGTGGATTATGTCTCTGCCTGAGATTGATCATTATGGGCGGCGTGAAGAATCGTATGTGGTTCGCTGGTCGAATACGGCTCGAGTCCAGGCACCCGTTTGGCCACAAGTGCCAGGTGAGAAAATTTTTATGTATATGGATGCGCGTTCGCCGCATTTAAAACTATTGCTTGAACAGCTCGGCAAAAGGGGCGACCCTGTCTTGGCCGTTATTCCAAATGCGACGTCAAAGTTTCTGCAAGACTTCGCTGCGGACAACATAAAGTTTGAGCGCGAGCATGTTGATATCAAAGCTGTAACAGATCAATGCAGGGTATTTATTAATCACTGTGGGCACAACTTGGTTTATGAGTTGCTAATGCAAGGTATTCCATCGATTCTCTTGCCAAATAATCCAGAGAACACTTTGTTGGCTTACCGAGTTGCGAAGCGCAAGTTGGGTTTTCCTGGGCCAGCTAAACCAAGCCGCCTGAACATTAACGAGTTAATCGAATCCGTTGCGACAAATGATCAAGTTTGGGCTAATGCGTCACGCCTGAGTTTAAAGTATGAGAACCATGAATCGTTAGAACGTTTGCATGATTTGATAGCCGCCAAACTACCGAAGTAACGTTACCAGCGTGCACTAGTTATCTATTCTGAGGTAGTTTGTAAGTGTCATTAGTTATCAACTGTGCTGAAAGCCCACGTGAGCTGATTAGCAAAGCGCTTGAGTGGTGCAAGTCTGGTCAGAAACCCGTGCTTGCGACTTTGATAAATATCGAGGGCAACGCGCCTTACCCAGTTGGCGCTCAGATGCTGGTGGCCGAGAACGGCGATTTTATTGGTCAGATTACTGGCGGCTGCGCTGAGCAAGCCATCGCCGATCAAGCGATTGCGGTACTTAATCAGGGCTCGAATAAAACGCACCGCTATGGTTTGGATTCGCCATTTTTTGATATTCAATTGCCCTGCGGATCAGGTATCGATGTGCACTTCGATTGCGCGCTGAGTGAGAGCGATTTGAGTTCAATTGACGCCGAGTTACAAGCGCGCCGCTCGGTCACTCGTATGATCGAAGGTGTTGAAAAATGTTATCGCCCAACGGCAAGAATCATCGTCGTTGGACAAGGGCCGATTCTAGTTAGTTTAACGCGCTTAGCGACGCTTAGCGGGTTTGATGTGCTTTGTGTCGTGCAAAATGATGCTGCCGCCGCACCGCTTGAAACGGCTGGGTTTCGAGGTACGCTATTAAACACTGCGCAACCTTTTCTGGGTGATTACTATGATCGCTACACAGCTTTGGTGTCTTTGTTTCATGAGCACGAACTTGAAAACCCACTTGTGCTCGAAGCTTTAAATTCTGATGCATTTTATGTTGGGGCTTTGGGCAGTAAAAGAACTCACGCAAATCGCTTGCAACAGCTCTCTGAAATGGGTGCGCTCGAGAGCAACTTATCTCGGATTAAGGGGCCAGTTGGCCTGAATATTGCAGCTCAGACTCCAGAACAGATTGCCGTCTCTATACTGGCCGAGGTGATCAGTGAGATGAACCGCAATGGCACTCACTAGCCAAGTTAGCGCTATTGTCTTGGCGGCCGGCGCCAGTCGTCGATTTGGCAGTCAAAAGATGCTGGCGGAGTTGCCGGGTTTGCCAGAGCCCGGCGCGTTAACGAAGCAAAGCAGCCCCGAAACTTCGAATTTACCAAAGGCTCTATTAGCGAATACCATTGAGACTTATCAGCAAGTATTTGAATCAGTCTCGGTGGTGGTACGCCCGCAGGACTTGAGGATACGCGACTTAGTTCTCGCTTGCGGCGCTAAGCCTATAGAGTGCGAGCAGGCTGAGCGTGGAATGAGCCAAAGTATTATTGCTGGTATTAAGGCTTCTGTTCCAGAGGCAGGTTGGCTAATAGGTTTGGGCGATATGCCCTTTGTTGCGGGCTCCACGCTGGCGAGTTTGGTAGAGGCGCTGACCTCTGATCAGATCGTTGTTCCTTGCACGTGTAAAGGAGTTGGTAATCCGGTGGCATTTGGCGCGAACTTTTTTGACGAGTTGTTGGCGCTCACAGGTGATCAGGGTGCGAAGTCTATTGTTCAAACCCACGCAGACAAGGTGATCAAGCTATCGTTGCATGACTCAGGTATACATCAGGATATTGATACCCCCGAAGACTTAGACAAATTCCTATCGAAGAGTGTTTGAGCTAATCGCTGGCGGCGAAGTCCGTAAGCGCCTTGCCCGTAAGTCGGTATACGGTCCATTCGTCTTGCGGCGCAGCGCCCATTGCTTTATAAAATTCAATTGCTGGTTCGTTCCAATCCAGCACGCTCCACTCAACCCGGCCACAATCTTTGGCCACGGCAATTTTTGCCAACTCTTGAAGTAGCGCTTTACCGGCACCTGAGCCTCTAGCGTCAGGCGTAACGTATAAGTCTTCAAGGTAGATGCCATGTTGACCAAGCCAAGTTGAATAATTGAAAAAATACACAGCGAAGCCAACTGGCGAGCCATCACTCTCCGCGATTAAACCGTGCACTTGCGGGTTTTCACAAAACAGTGTGTTTTCCAGGTGCGACTCCGTTGCGACCACTGCGTCGGGTTCTTTTTCATACACAGCAAGATCAACAATAAATTGCATGATGGTTGCAACATCTTCAATGGTGGCTGGGCGTATGGATATTGTAGGCATAAGGTGTCTTAAAGCAGTTATGTTTTGCGAATATGGGAGCAAGCTTAACATCTTAGCTGGCGCAAAGTTCAGCGTATTCGGCTGATGTTAAGGCTAAGAGATCATCTGGTGCTAGCTCGATCTCTAGCCCTCGACGCCCAGCGCTAATAAACACTGAGTCGAATAGTTGGGCGCTTTCATCAATGAGTGTTCGAAGAGCTTTTTTCTGCGCTAACGGGCTAACGCCACCCAATAAATAGCCAGTAATTCGCTGGGCCTTCTGTTTATCGGCCATGTCTGCTTTTTTAGCACCAAGTGATCGTGCGACTGACTTTAAGTTTAACTGGAAAGCGACTGGTAATACGCTTACCACCAACTCTCCGTTATTCAATTCGACAATCAAGGTTTTAAACACTTGGTCCGACCGCAACCCAAGCTGCTCGCAGGCTTCCAAGCCATAGCTGTCCGCTGACGGGTGATGCTTATAGGTGTGTAGCTGGTGCGGAGTGCCTGTGCTTGCAAGTAGGTCGATTGCGGGTGTCATTAAATCAGACGCTCTTAAAAAATGCCGCTAAGACTTTTTTGGGGATTATTATACGGCGTTAATAACTTTGAGTGTCGCCTGAATCGCTGCAAAAACCTGGTTGGCATCAACGCCACGCGTGGTCATCTTACGGCCATTGGCCAGTTGCCATGTAATAGCTGCTTCGGTCAGAGCGCTGGTTTTACCGCCCTTGGGGATATGCACTTGATAATCAATTAGAGTGGGGCGTTTCAGGTCGGTGTGCGCACTTAAGATTTTATCTAAGCCGCTGATAAACGCATCGTAGGCGCCATTACCGGAGCCAGACTCGCTATAACTATTACCGTCAACTTCAATCGCTAGCTCTACTTCCGAGCGGCCACCTAAGTCGCTATAGGTTTTACAGTCTTTTAGAACAACGCGCTGGGCTTCGCCGCTCTCTAATACGTCGGTGATAATAAAGGGCAGATCTTCAGGCGTAACGATTTGTTTTTGGTCACCTAGTTGGATCACTTTGGCGAGCACCTTTTTCTGGTCGCTTTCGCTAAGGCTAATT
>CALKRK010000236.1 GCA_937989675.1 uncultured Arenicella sp.
AAACCGGCTTGCTCTAATGTGTCTTTTATTTCGTTAAACTTGTTAGGGCTGATACCTAGCTCCTTTACTTTTAGGCATTTTTTACAAATCAGAAACTGCGACGCAGGATGTTCATGCTTACAATCGATGTGCGAGCAAGCAACAAATTTATTCGTGGTTTCTAGCTTATGCACCAAATTTTTACTTTGTAAAAATTCCATTACTCGGTAGACAGTAATTACCGACACGGGCTGGTTAAACGTAGATTCGTATGAATCAGCAAGCTCGTATGCCGACACAGCTTTCTTAGCCGATATCAACAAAGAAAACACTTTTACTCTTTTCTTTGTTACCGCCACTCCATGAGCTTTGCATTCCTTCTCAGCGATTTCGAGCATTTCAATTACCGCGCCCATTTGCAACTACCTTAGTTCAATTGTCGAAGCTTGTGAGCGCAAAATGCTCTCTCCTTGTTGGGTCTCTGTGACCCAATTTACTTCAATCTTTTCAAGACTGGGAAAGCGCCTAAATAATAGTACCTTTATAGATTGAGGTGTTTTCTCATCAACGCAATCTAATAGATAGTTTGCTGATACCTCGCTGTGCCCCTCTTGGGTTGGTTCATTTTCGAAATGTTGATCGTCAGAGTCTTGATGGTCGTGATCATGTTCACGTTTTGCAGTTTCATTATCTTTAAGGGCTTTTCCAGCTGGCCCGAGAATATTCACACTCGAACCGCTAAATGAGCAGTCAGCACCATTTATAGATAACACGTTCTCTGGCTTGGTCAAAAATGATTTGGTCCTTTCTACGATCTCTATTTGCTGTTTAGTCCTGGGCGTATGCTCGAACCCCAAAAGACTCATTGCCGGTGATTCGAACTGCACTTCCACGGCTCCGTTTTCGGATGCCAGCGTTAAATTAGCAACACCGTGAGTATGAAAGTGCTGGGCTTCACCCGCTTGTGTGAAATCGCTAGCACTGATCAATAGATATCCAAAAGAAATAGCCATTAAAGCAGGTCTGTTCATCAGAAAGTCCACTATTCAAAATAGGGTTCAAGCACGTGAAAATCCATGCTGTAAGCTGCAGTGGCTATATTGTTACCTTGCTGCTCGGTTTTGATAGCGCCCATAATCCATACTGGGTCGTAAATACTCTCATACTCGATCGGTTTTTCGCTGGATACATATACCGTTTGATTCGGAGGAGGTGGTGGTTTATGAAAACAAGCTCCGAAATAAGGCACTAGAAAAAACTCCGTTACTAAATTCTCCGCCTCAAACTCAATCGGGACTATAAAGCCAGGTAAGCGGATATTTTGACCATCCATCTCAGAGACAACACCTACTGAATATGTTTGTCGAGGCGCACCATAATAACCGCCACTTAATCCTGGCAAACCAGAGTATTTATCAGCAGCATACCAATCATCTAGATCTTCTAGTGCTGGTAAATCTGAAGTCTGATCAACCACTTTTTCGTCATCCGGTTTCAGTTCTTCCCAACCTATCTCCTGGTATTTGGATCTAACCGAGTCATCGGCTTGCTGAATACAAGCGCTCGGCAAAAGTATGGTTAACGAGCAGAACAGGTAAGCTGTTAGCCGTTTCGTTTCTATGCTATACGAAAGAAATCTCTGCGCGTTCAAAATATCAAAAGGAGTTTGAGTTGAAATCAACATGTAATGTTATACTATAACAAATATATCAAAGACAATACAAGAGATACGATTTATGAGTCTTAATAGTAAAGAGGCAATCATCAATCTAAATCAGATTAGGTTCGCCTATTCAAAGGAATCCGAGCGTTGCGTTCTGGACTTACCTTCTTGGAATGTTGCTGCTGAGGAAAGTGTTCTACTCATTGGGGAGTCAGGTAGCGGCAAATCAACACTACTGAACATGTTATGCGGAATTTTGATCCCAGACAGTGGCACCATGAATGTCGCTGGGCAAGCTCTTGAAACAATGAATAACCGCCAGAGAGATCGATTTCGAGCCAAGCAAATTGGCTACGTAGCACAGAACTTCAATTTAATACCCTACCTCTCGGCGATTGATAATATCAAGTTAGCAAATTACTTCTCGCGAAACGCCAGCGATGCAAGTAACAACAATCCAAATAACGGTTTAGAGATGAAAGCTCTGCTATTGGAACTGAATATTACGCAAGAACATTGGAATCGCCCGATCAGCCAATTAAGTATTGGCCAACAGCAACGTATCGCCATCGCCAGAGCTGTAGTGAACAGGCCGCAGCTACTTATCGCTGATGAACCGACATCCTCCTTGGATCAATCTAATCGTGATAATTTCATGTCAATTCTAATGGCCACAGCAAAGGCTCATGAAACGACGCTGGTTTTCGTCAGTCATGACCTTTCACTAAGCCGTTACTTTGATCGCATTGACTCAATGTCTGACATAAATAAGAGCGCCTAATACTATGCTGCTAAAACTCGCCATTCAAAGCCTACTTGACAGAAAGAACTCAGTTGCACTGACCTGCATTGCGATGACAATCAGTATCTTTGTGCTATTAGGTGTAGAACACATCCGTAAAGAATCAAAAGAAAGCTTTTCTAGCACGATCTCAGGGGCGGACCTAATTGTTGGCGCGAAAAGTGGCCGCCTTAATCTTCTATTATATTCTGTGTTCCGTTTAGGCTCTCCGGTTAGCAATATTAGCTGGCGCTCTTACCAAAAAATTGCAGCAAATACGAATGTGGCTTGGACCATACCAATATCATTAGGCGATTCACATAAAGGCTTTCGTGTGCTCGGCACAACCAATGACTATTTTAAGCACTTTAAATACGGCAAGAAGCAATCGCTTGACTTTAGTCAAGGCAATCAATTTGACGCAGTATTCGATGTGGTACTCGGTTCTGGAGCGGCCGCAAGCTTGAACTATCAGCTCGGTGACCCGGTTGTTTTGACACACGGAATTGGTAACACCAGCTTTACTGTTCACGATAAGCATCCGTTTACTGTAACCGGAATTTTAGCGCCTACTGGCACCCCTGTTGACCAAACCGTGCATGTGAAACTCGAAGGCATTGAGGCGATTCATCAAGACGGAAATCTCACTAGCGATCAACTTCAACCAAGCAGCATTACAGCGTTTATAGTTGGGCTAAAATCTCGTATTGCCACGTTTCGTCTGCAAAGAGAAATCAACGAGCTAAAACACGAACCACTAATGGCCATTCTACCTGGAGTCGCTCTTTCGGAGCTATGGCGCATGATGGCCGTATTTGAAGGCACACTGCGTTTGATATCCTCAATGGTATTCGTTGCGGCTTTGCTAGGGCTTGCTGCAGTAATGGCCGCCTCCATCAGAGAGCGCAGGAAAGAGAGCCACTTGCTGCGAATAATCGGTGCGCCACCGAGCTTTCTGTTTATATTGTTTCAAATTGAAGCTCTGTTAATTAGTGTCATCAGTATTCTACTTGCAAGCACCCTACTCTATGCGTCACTTACTGTTACGCAAAAGTTGATCTCAGCCCAAGTTGGTTTACACCTGGGTAGCAACTTATTTACTTACAACAGTTTTGTTATCACGATATCTATCGTCAGCGCAACTGTTCTGGTTGCAGCACTGCCAGCATTTCTAGCTTACCACCAGGCAAAAGCTGTAAGGTAAGGAATCCTTTGCCACAACCCACAGCTTTACTTTATGAATAAACGTTGCTAAAAATTTCGGTTAACAAAATTTGTTCCTGTCTGTACCACTAAAGTACTGTAAAGGCGGCATGCCGAACTTTAGTGATCCCATAGCGCTAACCTCAAGGTTAACGCGTACGAACTCAACACGCTATTTGGCTTTTTTTTTAATCGAGAAAACTGTATCGCGTCTGATATTTCCTGAGCATAGTCTTTGGAGCTAAGTTGTGTGAGTAGAGCCAATGCACCTTCATAACTAACCGGGCCTCCGTTAGAGGTGATTAACTTGTGATCAATGACAACATTTTGATCAAAGACCACCTTGGCCTTTTTAAATTTTCTTGCAAGTTCACTTTCGCCGCCAGCCCAAGTAGTAGCCGACTTGTTATCCAGCACACCAGCTTCACCAAGCAACATTGCCCCTGAACAATTACTAGCCATCCAAGCACCAGCTAGATGGTGCTTTTCTATAAAGTCGATCAATTGTGCGTTCTTGATATGCGGTTGCATATCGTATGAGCTAGGAACAACTAATGCATCAAACATCCCAGCCGAGTCGATTGAAACATCAGCAAGTACATTTAGCCCTTCTTCAGACTCTATTTCGCGTTGTGATGTGCTCGAAACCAGAACAACTTCGTACGACGAAAACCACGCCCTCTTTGAAGCGGCACCAAAAACTTCGACTGCCGCCGTGACATCGCTTGTTAAGAAACCGTCAAAAACCACAATTCCAATTCTTGAGGTAGCCGCATGCGATGTGCCTATAAGACTCGCTGCAAGAAATATTAGGGAAATTTTTACAACTAACTTGTTTAAAAGGAATGCTCTGCTTTTCACTTCTTATCTCCTGAATACCATTAAGGTTCAACCGCTACCTATTAAACAGGTCGCGATCTGTTCAGGAGAAACTTTACTGCAACTATAAGCGGTATCAGCGCACTTTGGGATGAAAGAACAAATAGTGTGATAAGAGGTTTTATTAGGTAAATCTAAACTTTTTATCAAAGGCTTGTTTTTGCGTTCTGCTCAACGGTATTTCGTCGCCACTCGTAAGAACGATTGTGGCATTTCCAGAACTATTAGCGTTAATTCTCTCTATTGACCTGATATTCACTATAAACGAGCGATGGCATCTAAGGAAAAAATCACTCGGCAATCGAGCTAGCATTTGAGAAATCGTATCTCGAACTAAATAGTCATTGCCATTACTGTATATCTCTAGATAATTTCCGGAGGATTTAAAATAGTCGATATTATCTATCTCGACTAGAACCTTTGAGCTTCCCTTGTGAGCATAGATTGTCTCCAGACTCGGCTCTTTAGAAGACACCGAGATTGCATCACCCTGCCTTTTTTGAGAAATGTGCCAGACCAAAACGGTTATTACAGACGCCGCTAAATTCGGTGAAACAAAATCTATTGCGTTTTTAATAATGTCAGTGTGGCCCATAAACACATTAAAAATTGAGCGGCCGACGGTACCGGCAAGAGTAAGGAGAAAAACCAGAACAATAGTTGGCCCTAACTTGGAGCATCTAAATCGATTCTGAACTAACCACCTTAGTGCGAGAGGAGTTATTACTAACCAACTCCCCCACTCTGTAGCCACCCAAATAACGGACTCGATGAACGCAAAATTATTTCCCAGAATTTGATGTTGATAAACCAAGCAATATAGAAACGCATACAAAAAATATCCAGACCAACATGTTATAGCCAATCTAACTTCTGATTCTTGGGAGAAAATAGGAAACTTCATTAACTTTTGCGTACTGCTAACAGCCTGTTAGAACTTAAATCGAATCAATTAATCAAAAACCTCGATCAGTATAACGAGTCGTGTTGAGTTACCCCAAGCTAAAATTGTATTTGAGACACCTAATTTCCAATTGCTCTAGCTCGTTAGCGATTTTTTTAAGAACTTAACAGTATTGCTTTTAGAACCATGCTACTTTATGTGATCAAAGTAAGCCTAGACCCCAGCGGTTTAACTCCCGTAATAGTTATGCCGTTTTTTTATAGAACGTTGATAAGCAAAGGAAAGATATGAAAAGCGTTGTTATTGTAGATTCAATGTCTAATATTCCTGCGCACGTACTTAAAACCCGAAGCAATGTTAGAGCGATTCCTTTGAATACGCAGATTGCGGGTGAAACAGGGCTAGATCTTATAGAAACAGAACAACTCCGGCAGTTTTATATAGAAAATCCATTAAAGGACGGCGCTAAAGCGAACGCCACGAGCCCGACACCGGAACAAATGTTGGTGTTTCTTCTTAATGAAGTTATACCGCACTACGATTACGCAATTTTTCAGAGTACCTCGGCACTCTTAAGCGATGTCTTTATGCACTTAAAAGAGTGCGCTGTAACTATAGAAAAGGAAGCTCTTGTCGTTAGAAAGATGGCAGGTATAACCGAGCCATTTAGGTTGTTAGTCAGCAACAGTGGTAACTCTAGCTCAGGCCAGACGATACTCGCTCTTTATACCGATGCTTTGTTAGCTAAAGGTATTGCCCCTGAAATCGTATCCGAAAGCGCCGAACGATTTAAGAAAGTTGTGAAAACTTACTCAATTATTAAAGACATCATGCAAACTCGCACTCGCATGAGGATGGTTGGGCAAAAAACAATTTCAATGGCCTCCGCAGTTTCAGGTCAACTTCAGAAAAATACGCCACTGGTTAGCTTGTGCAACGATGAATTTAAGATTAATCATTTGAAAATCAATTATCAGCAAGCCATCAAAAGTCTTTTTGAGTATGCTGAGCGATGTATCGAACACGGACTTCATCTACCAATTATTCACGTTTCTTATGCAGGCAGACTTCGAGAATTACACGCGATAAAAGAGTTTCAATCATTGCAAAACAAAGCTAAAAAGTACGGAGTGACGATTATCTCTGGGATGATGTCGGTCAGTGCCTGCATCAACTATTCTATTGGCTCAGTTTCTCTTGGCATTGCGCCTAAAGATGAGTCTATGGAACCAGCTTAGTCCACGCCGCATCAGCATTCGGGTTAGATATAAAATTCATCTAACCAAAAAACTAGCAGTGTTATCTATTGTATATAAAAAGTAAGAAGTCTGATTTAGCCCACCCTTATTCAGTATCACTGTCCACAATCATGTTAGAGCGTTTAGGAATTAGAAAATTGCATTGACAAAAGCAATCTCATCGATAAAGACTGGGGTTTAGTGTTAATGGAGTGTCGAGAACTCATTATAGTAAAAAGACTCACCCATTATTTCTTAATGAAGTCTAAGGTTTGATCGCTAAGTCTTAACTGTGTAGGTGATATCCACGGTAACTGAGAGTAATCAATGCCAGATTTTTGCCTAAACGGACAACTCTATGATTCAACATTGAGTGAACCTAAGTAGCTTCGTCATTTGTTTTTCCAAGCCTTCTTTTATGATTGAAGAGCTGAGTGGAATGTTATAATATAACTTCTTACCCAGTAACGCGTAGCTACAATCTCATACAGTGCTAAAACTCTGCAAATTGAGGCCCATGTTAATTCTTGCCTCAGTCATCATTGGGCAATTGTTTTTTGCTGCGCATGCGATAGAGCACGGTACTGAGCCTCACGAGCACAATGGCGTTGCTTGTTTAACAGTTCTAAATGATGAGCTTGAGGATGTATTGCCCACAGCGCGGGTTGACGCGCTAAGCTTTGAATCTACTAAATCTGCACCGCTACCACTAGCTAATCAATTTTTCTCCCCGAAAAACATGGCAGTAAGGCCTCCGTCCACAGGCCCTCCTTCAGACTAGCTTTTAAGATTCACCAGATTCATCGTTGATAAGCGCGCCAGACAATATTTGCTGGACGCACCTATCCGCGCCCCCCAGAAAAGTTAGAGAACTGAATTCATGACAAACTCCATAAACAGAACACTGGCGCTAAGCTTAGGCGTTACGCTCGGAATCATCAATGCGTTACCAGCGGCAGCACAAACGCAAAATGAAACCGATAAAACAAAACTAGAAGAAGTATTCGTGCTCGGTGAGCGGCGCGCTTATCAAGGTAACTTCGATGAGTTGGAGAAGCCAACCGCGGATCAATCGATGAGTGAGGAACTGCTGCGCCAAGTTGGCGTCATCACCTTGGATGACGCATTAGACCTGTCAGCCGCCGTTGCTCGGCAGAATAATTTTGGCGGGCTCTGGAATAGCTTCTCGATCAGAGGATTCTCTGGGGATATAAATTTGCCGAGTGGTTTTCTGGTGAACGGGTTTAACGCGGGTCGTGGCTTTGGCGGCCCTCGTGACATGGTAGGCGTTGAATCAGTAGAAATTCTAAAAGGGCCCCGCGCAGCTTTGTTTGGACGCGGTGAACCGGGCGGAACAGTCAATCTTGTCACCAAACGTCCGCAATTCGAAAATGGCGGGTATGTCCGAGGTACCGTGGGTGAGTGGAATCAACTTCGTTTTGAAGGGGACTATCAAACCGTGCTTGGAGCTAGTGAGAATGTCGGCCTCCGTTTGGTGGGTTTATATGAAGACAGCGACAGTTTTCGAGAACCAGCGGAGTCTGAAAAATTTGGATTCTATCCTTCAGTGAGCTGGAATATTTCCGAACAAACCAACCTTACCTATGATCTAGAGTACACCACTCAAGAGTTGCCCTTTGATCGCGGTGTCGTTTTCTCCGAGGATTTTGGGTTTTCTCCACGCGATTTTTTCGTTGGTGAGAATGTGCCGATTGAGACTGAAGTGATCGGACATCAAATCGAACTGCAAAATAACTTCAGTGATAACTGGAGCTTTTTGGGTGGTATTGGGTTTCGTGAAACCAGTTTTGAAGGTGATGCATTTGAACCCCAATTCGGCTCACGTCAAACTTATTTCCAGAATGGCCAAAGCATCTCGCGCTTCTTTCGCTCGCGGGACTTTGAATCGGACTACCTTGTTTTGCGTGGCGAGTTAGCCGGAGAATTTGAAACTGGTGGATTGCGCCACCGTGTAATTATGGGTATGGATTACGACCGGTTCGACAATACGCTGGTCATTGATCGTTTTCGTTCCAGATTTAGCGGAGATATTAACGCGCTAACGCCTGCGGACATTGCCAACGATTTGATCTTGGAGCTAAACAACCCCATCTACGGCGCCAATCTAAATCCGGAAGCAGGTGCCAACACCAACCGCAACGAAGTACTTAAGGGCTATGGTATTTACGTACAGGATCAGATTGATCTTACCAATCAGTTACAAGTTCGAATTGGTGCTCGCTTTGACGATTTCGAACAAGATCTTACAAACTTTCTGGCATCACCAGCAACAAAGATCACGTCATCCGACGACCGCTTTTCACCTCAGATTGGTGCCGTATATCGGGTCAATGACGGTGTTAGCCTTTACGCCTCCTATGGTGAGGGTTACCGTCAACAAACCGGGCAGGACTTCCAGGGCAGTCAATTTGATCCAAACATTACCGATTCAACAGAGATTGGTTTGAAAGTTGACCTGAGTGAGGTCAGCACATCTGTAGAGGGTTCAGTCGGGATCACCCTATTCCAGGTTGAGCAAAGCAACTTTCTCGTCAACGATGACCGCCCGCAAGCCACGGCAGTTGGATTTTTCTCAATCCCAGCCGGTGAGGCGGAAAGTAGTGGGCTAGAGCTCGACGCAAACCTGGAATTTGAAAACGACCTTAGTCTCTGGGTCTCTTACGCCTACACTGATGCTAAATTTAGCAACAGCTTTGCTGATGCCGACGGATTCGGGTTTACCATTAATGCGGGAGATCCAGTGATCAACTCACCAGAACATCAATTGAATATTCAGGCAAGCAAAGGGCTCAGTCTGGGTGGAATGCCGGCTCGCGTCGGTGGCGGTGTATCTTACACGGATGAACGAAATGGTTTTGTCGGCTCTGACTTTACCTTGCCAGACTACACGACGGTGCGCGTGTTCAGTGAAATCGAACCTCTTGATGGACTGTCACTGCGGCTGGATGTAGACAATCTGTTTGACGAAACCTTCTACACCAACTCATTTGCAAATGTTTGGGTTGGCCCAGGCACGCCACGTCGTTGGAGATTTACCGCGACTTATTCTTTCTAATATTAGGCATCGTCACTTAAGGCACATTCAAAGAATGTGCCTTAAGTGAAAACATGAATACCCAATCAAAAATCATTCGGAGATGTGTATGACGGCTATAGCAATCAACGACTTGTTTGTTAACCGAAACGGAACGGAAGTTCTGCAGGGGATTTCCTTCACAGTTGAAACGGGCAGCGTCTATGCCTTGCTCGGGGGCAATGGTGCAGGAAAATCCACGACTTTATTGACGCTTTTGGGTTTCTTATCGCCGCATGGAGGCTCTGTGACGGTGCTGGACATGGATGTTACAAAACAGATCGATCGCCTTCGTCGGCAGATTGCCTACCTCCCCGAGGCGGCCACGCTTTATCCTCATCTGAATGCTTATGAGAATTTGGAGTACTTTTTGGATTTGGCTGGTATGAAAACGACTCAGACACAGTTAGATACAACTCTGGATGAGGTTGGGCTTCAAGCCGAGTCACGGTCTCGGCACATGGATAACTATTCCAAGGGCATGCGCCAGAAAGTGGCGATTGCCCTTGCCATCTTGCGAGAAACGCCGGTGCTTTTACTGGACGAACCCACTTCTGGGCTTGATCCTGTAGCAATTGATGAATTTAACGCGCTGGTACGCAACTTAGCAGAATTAGGCAAAACCATACTGATGGTGACACACGACGTTTACGGCGCTTGCCAGATTGCCGACCGAATTGGCTTATTACGACGTGGACAGCTGGTTGGCAGTTTCAACGCAATTGAAGGGGAACAAATTAAAACCGATCTGGTGCACGCTGCGTTTGCCGAGCGCGCGAATAATTAGATGAACAGCGCAACTCGAATAGCCAAAGAGGAATGGCGCCAATGGTTACGCTCACGGCTCGCTGTGCTCAGCTTGATCGTTTTCACCGTGCTACTGTTTTTCACAACCGTACTAACCACGCTGGATATGCAAGAGGCGCGGCATAAACGATTACATCAACAGGAACAAGCGGAAGAGACTTTTCTAAATCAGCCAGACCGCCATCCACACCGTATGGTGCATTATGGTCACTACGTCTTTCGTACCCCGCCGCCACTTGCCATGTTTGATCCTGGGGTTGACGCCGTAACCGGGCAGTCCATATTTTTAGAAGGTCATCGACAAAATTCTGCCATGTTCGCCGATGCGCGCGCAAAGGCACGCACGGGCGGGTTTGGTGGGTTGACACCAGCCAAGCTCTATTACCTCTTTCTACCGCTTTTAATTATAGCGCTTGGTCACGGTGTGATTTTGCGCGAACGGGAGGCTCGCACACTGGGGCCACTCCTATCGCAAGGTGTATCCGGTGAGCGTCTTTACCGAGGCAAGCTTTTAGCATTGGCTATATTAATCGGTCTGTTGTCTTTGCCCGCTCTATTCTCATCAATTGCAGCAAGCGTCTTAGGCGAGAGTCCACTGGCAAGTGTGATGCTTTATTTGGGTAATGTACTCTATCTTAGCGTCTGGACGGCGTTAACGCTGTGCGTTTCCATCATCACGCGCTCGCGCGGGGTCGCGCTGGGCGTTTTAACTGCGTTTTGGGTGGTTACCATACTCGTCATTCCCCGTGTTGGCGTGACCTCTGCCAGCGCAACGCTACCGACAGAAGGCAAAATCTTGACCGATATGCGCATGAACGACGATTTGAGAAAACTGGGTGACGGCCACAATGCCGCTGATCCGGCCTTTGCCAAGTTACGAGCGAACTTGCTAGCGCAATATAATGTTGAGCGGGTTGAAGATTTACCTGTCAATTTTCGCGGGATCGTTGCATCGAAGAGCGAAACTGATCTAACTCAAACCCTGAACGCTTACGCGGAAAAACGCATGCAGAGAGAACGCGCACAAGCGGTGCATCTTGCGGCCTATGGGTGGCTATCACCTTATCTGGCGATTGGCGGCGCATCGCGTAATCTGGCTGGAACAGATCTGGAGACTCATCATCGTTTTCTGCGCGAAGCTGAGGCGATTCGTTATGAATTTGTACAGGGGCTAAACAAAGCGCATATTGAGAAACTCTCCTACATTGATGATATCAATCGAAACAAGGGTGAGGAAGGCTGGAAGCGTGCACGTGTCGACGCTGCAAACTGGCAGGTGTTGAACGATTTCCGGTTTACACCTGACCAAGCAGTTGATCGGTTGAGTCGTGCAACTTCTAAACTCGTGTCACTCTTGCTCTGGTTTATAGCTTTGTTGGGAATTGGTTTGATCGCAGCTCGGAGGCTAACACCATGATGCGCGAATTGAAATTTATGCTCCGAGATAAAGCGGTCGGGGTCTGGTTATCACTGGCCTTCGTTTTCTCGGCCTCTGCGGTGATGCTCGGTATGAGTGAAGTGCGGCAGCAAACTGCGGAGATCGCGGAATTGAAACAACTAGACCAGATTGAGCGTGAGGCCACGTTGTCGAACCAATCGGACTGGGGATCAGCAGCATATTACACCTTTCATCTCACCTACGATCGG
>CALKRK010000237.1 GCA_937989675.1 uncultured Arenicella sp.
ACAACTCAAGCTCACTGAACCATTTCTTGGAGCCAAAAATGCCTTACCCTGGCTAAACGAACAAGCGAGTTTACGCAAAGAAAAAAACTTTTTCGAAACACGTATTACCGAGTATCAAACCGGCGCAAATCTAGATTGGTAGAAGTGACTTTGAGCGTCTTCGCCCAGCCGAAGGCGCTCAAACCCAAATATCGAATAGGAAGAACTCATTACATCAACACAACCACAACATCATTGAGGTTCAGGTAAATCTATGCGTACGCTGTATATATTGCGTTCAGATGATATTTCTAACCGCCCACCCATCTTTTGAACTCGTTGAGCTATGTTGCTCAGGCCCCTTCCCTGTTTGATCAAAGTTTCACCTGAAACAGGATTGGTAATTTCAATCCACATGGTATTGCTCAAGGTATCTCTGCCAGACGCGACCACAATCTCACCCGGCACACCATGTTTGATAACATTCGTAAATACTTCCTCTAATACTCTCATGAGCTGAAGCGTTTTATCCGGCCCTAAAGCTCTATTTAGACCACGACGAGACACTTGCCAAACTAATCTACTCCCCTTACTCTCAGCAAGGCGTTGCCATCGACTACGCAAAGCCCCTAGTAGGCTGGATATATTTTGAGAGCTAGTATCGAGCGAGTTAATCACCAATCTCAAATCGACAAGAGCTCGATCAACATACCTGTTTATGTCCTTAAGCTTAGGTCCATTTGAGTCGAGTAGCGATTTCATTCCAATCAAATGGCCGCCAATACCATCGTGCATATCACGCATGATTCGCTCCCTCTCTCCGCTTAAAAGTTGCGCCTTACGTAACTCGTCCTGCTTTCTATAACTCAAGCGAATTTCCTCTTTACCATCTTCAACTCGACGCTCCAAATTCACATTAAGATGCTCTGCATATCTTAAAGAATTGGCTAAGCGCCGCACTATAAACCACATAGCAACGATCAACGCCAGTGGTGTTGCATGGTTCATCAGAAAACCGTTTTCTGGACTCCAATGATCATTCAATACAAGCATGTCTCTAAAGCCCAAAATGAGTAATGGAAGCCCGGAGTACAACAAATAGATCGCGTCCAAATTACGTTGCCGAAAAAAAATAATCAGTAAATGAATGGCGATAAATAAGCCTAGTAGTAAATTGCCCTTGACCCATATCTGGTGCCCATAAAATAACAATTGATCCATATTCATAAAAAACATGGGTAGCGCAGCCGGAATACAATAAAGCCACATCAAGCGATCGAACCAAGGCAACTTCAAACCGAAATAGCGATGGTTAAACAACACCACAAACACAATCCCGTAGCCCAGGGTGAGCATTCTCAATAACACTCTTAACTCATCTGATATGGGAATGACCGGCCACACCAAAAGATACCCGCGAATACCCCAACAAAAAGCGGCTAACGCGTACCAGAGATAGTAGGAGTCTCGCGAGCGAAGAGTCCAGAGGTAAAGGTTGATCAGCCCAATAACAATTAGTAGAGTTGAAGTAACTTCAAGCCAGCTCACTTTAATCGTATTCCGCCATCGCCAAGCTCGGCTTAGGGCTTTAGTATCACCGATATATATGGGGCTTAGATAACCCACTTGAGGGCGATTACTAACAAGCCTAACAACCAAAGCATTCGATTTTTGAACAATACTCGATGGCAAAGTAATCAGTTGCGGGTGACTCCATAACCTCGCAAGATAGGGTTCAAAGTCACCTCCCTGAGCTACCCATTGGCCATTGAGATACAAGGCAATATTTTGCTTGACCGTCGGGATATACACCGATAGTGATTCCGCGCTGTGTTCTGGTTGATCAAAGTAAAATTTGAACCAAAACTCATTGTCATTAGAACTTTGCAGCCTCAAATCATAAGGCAATTTTATCTCTTCACCGGAGCTAAGTAGCGCTTGTTCAAACTCCACTACATCGCTGCCTAGATACTCCCCACTAACGATGGAAATTTCAACCTTAGGTGGTGGAAAGAAATTAACATCAGGGTCAATAATGCTGATCAATAGAATCGCTGCAAAACACGCCAAGGCCGCGGAATGCCAAATAAATAGTTTCTTGCCAACAGTCGAGGACAAAATAGTGCCTACTCAGTTAGAGTCAATAACGCCATATCGAATCGCTTGGCGAGCGGCTTCTACTCTAGTTTTGACACTGAGTTTTTGGTAGATACGTTTAACATGCGTGGTAACCGTGTAATAAGATATATTTTCGAGTTTAGCGATTTCCTTATCGGTGAAACCGTCACTGACCATCACTAAAATTTCGCGCTCACGCGGTGTTAACGATTCTATTTCCCGCATGCCGGGCTCGTCTATTTCTTGAGGTTTATCTTCCTCGCCTTTCGAATCTCTGAACTTTGCTAGTATTTGCCGCGCAATGGCGGGGCTAATTGGCGCACCATCTTGCAAAATCATTAGCAAGGCCTGCTCAATAGAAATCGACGGGTCATCTTTAAGCACATAACCCAAGGCGCCAGCACTAATTGCTTCCATAACATGCCGACTGTCCTCGAAGACTGTGACAACGACGGCACGTGTGCTGCATTCAAACTCGCCAAGATACTGGATTAACTCCAAACCGTTTCCATCTGGTAAATCTATATCAAGTAAAAGTAGATCAGGTTTGTTGTCAAGCAATGCTTGCCTAGCGGAACGTACGTCACCACAAGCCGCTGCACAAACAAATTTTTCACTATCATCAATTACTCGAACGAGTCTCTCTCGAGTTTCTACTTCATCTTCTACGACGACCACGGAAAAATTTTCACTCATGACACACTAGGCTCAAGAAAAGCAACTCCCCATAAATAGCATACAACTTTGAAAATCAACATACCTATCTCTAGTGAGGTAGGCATCAACACATATAAGGTCAAGCTGACAAAGCTTCTAGTGGACAAGATACCTAACCTCAGTGATAGACGATGGTAACAACTCTGATTCAGAATCCCTATATGACTATTAAACCCTACTCACATTCGCTTTAGCACGCAAATGACGACTAAGAACAGCCGCTACCTAAGCGCTAAGGTGCTGATCGTCTTGCTGATAACTCTGACAGCAAGCCTTAGTTATGCTCAGCCATCTAAACAACTTGTGCCAATCATCATGATGTTACTAGAAGATTCTAGCGATAAATTAAAAGCGCTGATCACTGGGCACCTAAATGATACTGGTATAACGAAAGCCTCCGACAATCAATTTGGCAACTCCGGTTTCAACGACTCATGCTCGAGTAATGCCCTAGCGCCGCAAGACTGTAACTATGGCTCAGACGTTGCTTCGCAAAACAATTTAGATGGTCATGCAGGTTTTAGCTTTACCTTAGTCGATGATCAAGGAGAGCTACAACAACCACAGAGTTTAGATAGCGCCTGCGCAGTTTTGGATAACGTAACCGGTTTAATGTGGGATTCCGGTCGCCCTGAATTCGGTCTAAAAGACCCAAAGGCTCGCTTCACATGGTTCCTACCGTCGAGCACCGGCGCCAATCCGAACGCATTGGGTATGAATGGTATGGGTGCAGATATCTGCCCTGGCTACAACCCAATTAACCCAGCTAGTTTTTGTAACACACACGCATACGTAGCTCGGCTCAACTCGGCCGCATGGTGCGGGTACAGCGATTGGCGATTACCCACTATCAGTGAGCTACACAGCATCAAAAATTATTTCGCTCGTAGTAACAGCCCCAGCGACGATGGCTCTTATCTAAAACTTCCCTTATCGCACTTTTGGCCAATCTCGGGTCGGTCTTGGTCATCAACGCTCTATGCGGGTTCATACCCAAACAATATCCTTCCATATGTAGAAGATTACTCGAATGAAAACCAATTGTTTGTGCAAACAGAATCACACTACGCCATAAGAGTGGTGCGAAATGATTAGCGATTTGACGACAATGTTAAAAAAATTGGTACTCTGTGCGCTCTTCTCACTAAGCATAGAGAACGCCGAGGCAGTGTGCCATACGGACCTGCCTAGCACCGCCCCAACCAGCGATTTTCAAATACTATTCGAGCAAGATCGATTCACGCCAAAAGGGGTCGTAATACACAGACCAACCAAGCTTATGTGGCGTCGCTGCCCGGTCGGCTATAACTACCAAGCGCCGTTAATCGGTGTACCAGGGCGAGCGGAAATGTGTATTCGCGATACCACGCTTCGAGATAGGCTAAGTTGGGGAGCGGCGATCAACTCGACAACTCGCGCTAGTTTTAGCGGATACGATGGGTGGCGATTGCCTAATATTAAAGAGCTGGCTTCCATCGCTGAATATCAATGCTTCCCTACCATCAACTCAAGTATATTTCCTGACACCGAGGGCGGCCTCGCGGGGTCAGCTTATTGGTCAGCCAGCCCTAGCGAAGGCACAGCAAACAATTTGGCTCTCACGTTCGATTTTATCACTGGCTTAGTACTAACAAATCCTAAATCTCTTCAAGTCCGAACCCTATGGGTACGAGATACATCGCTAGACTTCGGGCAAGATATCGCACTAACTTTCAAACACCCTCGCTGTCAAAACTGCCACGCCGTTGAGGCCACAAACTTTGCAGTTGGTGGAGACGCGAATGGTGTCGGCCTACCCAGCACTCATAGCGCGGTGACCAGGGCAACACTTTGCAGCAGCTGTCATACTGGCGATCTGCAACCAGCTGGCGAAATAGACCCTGGTTGGCACGCTGCACCGTTAGCTAACGATTTACGTAACTTGAATAACCAAAGCCTATGTGACAGAGCCACCGAAGTGCCTGGCTCGGCTACCAGCGCGCATGCACATCTAAGCGAAGACCGATTAATCCTCTGGTCTTTTGCTCCCAAAAAACCGTTCGGCGGCACCTTTGAGGCCGCGCCACCCTACCACGTGGAAGCTTGGCGTGACTCGATAGACCTATGGAAACAACTCAACTTGCCCTGCCCCACTGAACCCTAGAGAAAGAATAGAGAACGGAAACTCATGAAAACACTTAAACAATGCTTGATCGCCTCAGCCGTAGCAAACTGCTTAATCACGCCACATTCGCTTGCAGCAACAATTGAGGTAAACACAAACTCCGATGCTTTAGCCGATAATAACGCCTGCACACTTAGAGACGCCATTCGCTCAGCCAATGGCTTAGCGCCGCTCGGCAAGTGCTTAGAAAGCATGGATGACCAAGACGTCATCGTGTTTAAACCCTTTGTAAATCGCCCAACATTAACTTTAGAGAATGGCCCTCTCACCATTAGCTCAAATCTGACAGTGCAAGGGCCAAGCTCTCAAACTTTAACCATAGACGCGAATCTATCCAGCCAACTGTTTGACATTGCCGCTGGTGAAGTAACGCTGCAGAACTTAACCCTAAATGGCGGCAGCGCTAGTACCAATGGGGGCTGCATTGATATCACAACGAGTCAAAAAGTCACCTTAACGAACATTGCCGTATCAACTTGCCGAGCTGACTCTGGCGGTGGAGGCTTGTTTATAAGTAGCTCCACTCCAAGCGTTGAAATCGGCAGCTCAAGATTTGACCAAAACTCCGCTACTCTTGGCGGCGGTATTCTTAGCAGTGGAACCAGAGTCTCGCTAACGAGTTCATTCGTGAGTTTAAATTCAGCCTCTCGCGGCGCAGGCATTTTTGTTCGCGAAGGTTTATCAAGCACTCAGATCGAGATCAATGAAAGCAGTATCACCGAAAACAGCAGCACGTCGTCTGGTGGCGGTATTTACAGCTATTTTTCAACGCTCACGCTAATTGATTCAACCGTTTCGAGAAACAACGCTCGGTATGGCGGAGGCATACATTGCTACCGATCAAGCTGCAATGCAATTGACACACAGCTTGAATCAAATATTGCCTACCTTAACTCTAATAATGGCAGTGGTGGCGCTATAGATTTACTGTACTCATCGTTAACTATGACGGGCGGGAAAATCCGCAAAAACACCGCAGCTCTTAGCGGTGGTGGCGTACGTATCAGTTCATATAGCACGGTCAGCATCAATGGCGAGGCGGATATCAAATATAACGATGCCCGCAGAGGGGGTGCCTTCGCATTCGCGAGTATTGGCGGTAACCTTTTGATAGAAAACGCGTCTGTGACTGGCAACACGTCAAGTGACAGAGGCGGTGCAATCAACATAGCTAGCTATGACAATACTATAACGATTAATAACTCCACCATCTCAAAGAACACCGCTCTGAAGGGCGGTGCAATCAGTAACAATGGCGAGAACCGTATCTACTTGAACGCCGCTCAACTAAACAACAATAGCGCGAGCGGATCCAGCTCTGATGCAGACGGCGGAGCTTTCTACTTAAGCAGCGGCAAACTAAATATAATCAACAGTACCCTGAAAAGTAATACCGCGACCAATGAAGGAGGCGCGTTCCACCTAAAAAATGGTGCCTCGTTAGATCTACTAAAAAGCCACATTGGAGATTCATTATCCTATGGTAGTGGTGGCGTTGCTTATAGCGATCAATCGCTTATTAATATCGAGCAGTCATCAATTGTTGGCAACAGCGCTAGTAACGAGACGGGTGGACTATTCTTGTATGAATCTGAACTCACTATCTCCAATACCACGCTCTCAGGTAACTCAGCGCCCGGTGGAGGGGGAGCAATCGCCTTATATGGCTCTAATTCTATGAATATACGTAACGCCACCATTGTCGACAACAATGGTGCAGCGGGCGCCATTTCAGGTACTGTACCAAATGAAGAAATCAGTTTTATTGCAAACTCTGTGATCGCTGGCAACAGCCTACCTCAATGCGACCAAGCTTGGCCCTCTGGCTTATCCAACTGGAGCGAAGACCAAAGTTGCTTTGGCAATGCGCTTGGAGACCCTCTACTTGATGCTTTAGAACTGGTGAATACCACTTATGTTCGTAAGCCCGCTTCAAACTCCCCTCTCATTGGAGCGGCCAGTACGCGATTCTGCCAAAACGCCCCAGTGCGAGGCGTCGACCAGCTCGATAGAGAACGAGAACCCGAAAATTGCACCATCGGCGCATTTGAATCCTTAGTGCCAACGTTCTTCTTTTACATTCCAACTAAAAATGGCAAAGGTGCAGTTATCGCTTTATAGGTTTTCGTTTGCTATGTGCAAGTTTCACAATATCAACCCGGAGAAATCAGCGTCTAACTGCGTTTAAACAAATCCTGTAAAAACGGTATCGTCACTCTGCGTTTTTCGGCAAGCGATGCTTTGTCGATTTTATCCAAAATAGAAAACAGCTCTGAAGTATCACGCGTAACTCGACTAACCAAAAACTTGACCACATCATCGTTCATCGATAAACCGCGGTGATGCGCGCGC
>CALKRK010000238.1 GCA_937989675.1 uncultured Arenicella sp.
GGAACCACTATGCGAAATATCTATGTACGTTTTTTGTTTTGTCTAATTCTTACTGTTGGTACGCTGCCGCAGGCGCTAGGCCAGTCAATTGATGCGGCACTCAATAATGGTAACGTGACATACTTCTTTCAGGGTGCGCAATACTATCGATTAAACGGTGATCAAGTTCAGGATGGTTATCCCGTTAGTTTACCGGGTGGCTGGAGAGGATTGCCCGATGCATTTTTGCAGGGTATAGATGCCGCATTTTATCATCCGGTTAAAAAACGCATCTATCTTTTTCGTGCCGATCAATACGTGCGCATAAGGGGTGTAACGGTTGAGGAGGGCTATCCTAAACCGATTTCCGAGTGGAGAAAATTGCCCAACAGTTTTCGCGAGGGCATTGATGCAGCAATCTATCGAGGTGGGTATAGCTACTTTTTCAAAGGCAATGAATATGTACGTATACAAGATATTACAGTTCAGAGTGGATACCCTCAAGACCTACCCGGTGGTTGGGAATTGCCTCGGTCATTTGTTAAAGGGGTAGATGCTGCTTTTCATCAACCAAGCCCAAATAGAAACTATTTTTTTAGCGGTTCAAGCTACGCCAGATTATCCGACGTCAAACTAGATTCAAATTACCCTCGAGAAACATTCAACTGGAAAGGTCTAAAAGAAAAACCGTTATTGATTGATCTTTATGCGGCGGTCGTTCCGCTTGATCGAGCCAAGTACACTGGTCCGAATTTAGCAACAAAATCATTGAATTCCTCGAATTCAAAAGCGTGTGCTGACCTTTGTATTCAACAGGAGGGCTGCACGGCGTTCACGTTTCAGAAAAAAGGCGCGGGGGCGAGCACAGCCATGTGTTACTTGAAGAAAGGAAGTGGAGCACAGCCTCAGCAGCTTTCAGACTGTTGTGTATCGGGGGTTATCGATAAATTGCCGACAAAACTAGACGATTTTAGTCTGTCGAATTATACGGAGGTTGTTGGTAAGGCCTATAAATCTATTGCTTTTGCGGCGCCTCCGAGGCCCCGCTCCTGTGGTGAGGAGTGTGCTAAAGACCCAAAGTGCGGTCTCTACGCCTTGCGGCTGAAGTCACAGGCGGGAGGCCCAAGTTGCGATTTGTATAGGGACGGAAAATTAGCCGCGACGAAAAGTGCTGTTTTCGCCGGATATAAAACACCTGTGAGTAATGACAAATCTAGGGCATCTCTTGTGCGCTTTCCTGGTAAGAAACTGACTCCAAAAGGGTGTGCAACGGGCATCGTTGATGATGTTATCAGCTCTTTATGCAAAGTCGGAGGTTTTCCAGGGTTTAAGTGTGACCCTCCGAATCCGGAAGACAGTTGGAAGTGCAATACAACCGAGTCGTCGATACCGCTTAGTCCGAGTATTGCTGGCGCTATGTTCATACCTGAAAACACCGCGGTCTATTCTAAAACTCAGAGTCGTATGAGCGATGGTAAACGCCTAGGTGAGGGCGTCATGTGCGCGTTGCGAGAGCTTTCTCCGGATTTTCCTTACGCCAATGGAGGGCCGGTGGTTAGTGAGTTTCGGGCGAGTATTCCAAAATTTGGCGACTTGTCTTTTTCGCAGCGATTAGGGTACCTTGATTTTGATGCCGATAAACTAGCGTTTTCGGGTTATCGCACTATGGATTTTTGTGCGCCTATAGTTGGGTGTTTCGATTCTGTGGCGCAAGACATCAAAATTAGTCTCAGAAAACAACCGCTTTCGCCTAAACAGTATCTCAACACGACCACGTCGCCAATCTTGATCAATCGAGTGATCGATGGTTACTACGTATTGGATGTTCATTCTGAGACCAGCAAAAAGGGGGTACGTCTTGTAATGAATCCCGGCTTTACAATTGCTACTCCATTTGGGCCAGTAACGGTAACGCCAGCCTTTGAATACACAACGCGAGAGAGCTTAGTGACACCACCTTTCAAGCTAAACTCAGAACGGACAATTGCAAATAATGCGCCAGCTTCGCCGTTACTCGTGAACGCCTACGGAGTGGACGATGCGATAGCGTTTCCTTACATTGGCGAAGCAACGGGTGCACGTGGGTGGCGCAGCCAAGTGGCATTTGGTGATCGAGACCCACGCGAATTTTCCGATGTATGGAACGGGTTAGACAAGCAACAACGCCCCGACTTTGATCTCAAACTAGCAAGAAATGGTAACGAGCATTGGCCGTCAACCTCCGTATCGGCCTCGGCCAGAATTGCGTTTCCTGATAAGAGTGAGATAGAAAAGTATCTACCTCCAGGCTTAGTTAGCGACGCGGTTGATGTGGATTTTGAAATCTATATAACGCCGAAGGCACGCGCTGCGTTTTCCAGTCAATTCAATATTGTGAACTCAACGATGCCGTTAGAGACACAAGAGAGATCACCTTGGGGGGACTTCTATTCCGAGTTATGGATGGCCAATAATGCAGCCAATGCTTTTGGGTTCTCGATCACTACTGGAGTAGATTTGAATGTGAGCATCGATTTTGGTTTGTTAGGTGACGTT
This sequence comes from uncultured Arenicella sp., assembly GCA_937989675.1. Classification (GTDB taxonomy): domain Bacteria; phylum Pseudomonadota; class Gammaproteobacteria; order Arenicellales; family Arenicellaceae; genus Arenicella. The sequence continues at coordinate 2,515 of CALKRK010000238.1, forward strand.
GAGGTCATAGACTGGCATCCGAGCTGGCCAATAAATTTTGGCGAGGGCCCAAATTTCACCTCGGTGTCTCCAGCGGAAACCGCCTTTTTCTCAGATAGTCAATTTAATACGTATAAAACAAAACTTGGCAGCGATAAAACTAAGGCGAGTGCGTATCTAAAGCAGTGTTTGTCGAAAGAGGTACCAAGTAATCCGCAACCTGCGCCAAAACCAAAGCCCGCGAAACCAGGCGACGCTAACAAGTTACTCGATAACGAATTTATTGAAATACCATGTAATATTTGCGTGTACGTCGATAACAAAGTCAATGGTTTGATCAATGATGTTGCTCGCCCTGCCACCGCCAAGAAATGGCAATGCGATGCGCCAGGGAAAACTGGTTGTATGGATATGTGCTCATTGAATGTAAATAGTGGAGCGCAGGCTTTTAAACGATCACCTGATAAGGATTTAATTATTCCTGGGCCTAATGGTCGACCTAATGGGGAAATTTGCTACCAAAATCTTACCCTCATAAAATAGAAATGATCTTGCTACTAGTTTAATGAGTTGGGCGAGGATTCCTCATTCCGTGTTTCTCATTGGATTTGTGTACTTGCATCTCGTACCTGCTTGATTCTGACCACTCGATAGGTTCTTGATGCTATGGTGCGGGCTAAGCCCCATTCCCTTATCGCTTTCCGCATCAGTGGTGGAATAAGAGCCACCACTTTCGGATCACATAGATTGCAGTACGCTTAGCTTGTTCCGGTGCGGCAGGGCGATTGTTTTGCTAAGTTATATGGACCTTGTTCAGTAGATTAAGCAGTTGATCTGATGCAATGTATGTGCTTCCCGAAGAAGGGCTCAGTATCCGGTGTGACTACAACAGTGTGAGGCCATCCGACTTTTCCGTTCAGCATTTGCGCGGCACTAAGTCGACTTCATCTACGTCTGAGTGTTCTTACGGTCAACTAACAATGAGGAGATCCAGTAGGGCCTGACTGTCAAAGGTTAGCTTTTCATCGTGGGCAACCTGTAAAAACGTTAAGGCTGCAAAGCTTTCTAAGTACCTCAGGTGAAGCACCAAAATATTGTTTAGGAGCTGATATGGTGCGGACCCTCAATATTTCGTCGGCAAGTGGTTCAAGCTCGGTCTTATCGGCTCAAGCTAAATTCGAGCAATCTAAAAGTACTCTCAATTATCCCCCTCTAAGAAACTCCGTCACGATTTTGTAACAAGAACGTCTCTAAAACGTCACACGATCGTAGCCGTGCCGTCACCAAACGTCGATACATTTGTTCACGTTAAATTGATGGAGACGTCTAGATGACTTTGCACGCCGTAAATAGAAACAGTACCGAGAGTGTATTCAGCCAAATCGCTCGTGTGCTTAAAGACGAGATCGATGCTGTTTACGAATCGGGTGACTATTTACCATCCGAGCAACAGCTTGCAGAGCGTTTTACTGTTAATCGTCATACGCTTAGGCGGGCAGTCGATGAGTTGATTCATTCCGGTTACGTTGAAAGGCAACATGGCAGAGGCACGCGAGTAGTGGATCGCCCTCTGGATTACTCAATGCACAGTAAGTCACGATTTACTGAGTCGCTTGAGGCAAAGGGAAAGCGTGCCGACAACCAAGTAATTCGTAAATTAATTATCCCAGCTCGAGGGGGCGTGAGCGATCAGCTTCAAATAGCTGAAGGTCAGTCGGTGATTTTTATGGAAACTCTTAGAAAAGTCGACGATGCACCTTTCTGTGTGATTTCTCATTTTTTACCACTTGAAGGTCTCGAGCTTATTGAAGCCGACTATCAAGGTGGATCTCTGCATCACTTCATCAAAACGAAGCTAAAACTTGAACTGAATCGAACTGAAAGTCTAGTCACTGCTATTCAGGCCCGTGGTGACGACGCCATGCTTTTGAATATGCCCCATATGTTGCCGATTCTAAGAGTCAAGAGCCTTAACGTAAATGCCGACACTGGCTTGCCCGTGGAGTACGCGGTAACCCGCTTTCGGTCAGACCGAATTCAGCTTTCTGTCACCTTTTAAACTACAAACTATCTTTAGTTGGAGTCCCCCCAATGAGTCTTAAATTAAATATCAAATCTTCTGTTTTGGCCTTATGCGCATCGTTAGTAGTGCTGGCTGCGCCAAGCGCTGTTGTTGCGGGTGATCTACCCACCGGAACCAAAGACGATCCGTTGCGCGTAATGATGATCCCTGCCGACACTGGCGGCGCAGATGTGACTGAAGATTACAAACCTGTTTTTGATGCCATTGCTGATAAGTACGGCATTCATTTTGATCTAAAAGCCGGTAGCAGTTATGCGGCGGTGGTTAAGGGATTGTGTGAAGAGCAAACAGACCTTGCCTGGTACGGTGCCGTTACTTATGGGCAAGCGAAGGATCTCTGTGACGCTGAACTACTCGCCGTTGATGTTAAAAAAGGCGAGTCGGTCTACTATTCGGGTATCTATACAGCAAGAGATAGCGGCCTCGAGTCGCTTGTTGACTTAAAAGGAAAGAGTCTTGCGGTTGGTTCTGTCTCTTCGACTTCCTCATTTAACTTTCCAATGGCGATGGTTATCAACGCTGAGGTTGATCCAGTAAAAGACTTGTCTAAGGTCGTCATTGCAGGCAGTCACACAAATTCTATTGCGGCGCTAAAAGAGGGGCGTGTAGATGCCGCCGCGGCTTCCTTTAATTCATGGGAGAAGGCGGTTAATAAGGGAATCATCGATCCATCTAAGTTTAAGGTTCTTGCTAAATCTGAGCCAATTCCAAATCCACCAATGGCGATGAACAGAAAACTATCACCAGAACTAAAGACCAAACTTCGTGAGGCGTTCAACAATATTCACAAGCATGTATCGCCAGAGAAAATCCGTGGTTACGGTGGTAAGAAAGTAGATCGTTACGACGCCGGCTACCCGGAAGAAAAGATGTTGGCTGTCTTAAAGAAATTATCAAAAGTCACTGACGACTTGAAACGCGATTTGGTTGAAAAAGCAGGCGAGCGTTAATCAAGCCGAGTAGTGCCTGGGGCGCGGATACCGTTTCTCAGGCGCTAATCTCTCTTAGTAGGTAGCCAACATGTTGCAACTAGATTCGGTCTCGAAAATCTACCCGGGCAATACCAAAGCGGTAGATAACATCTCACTGAAAATTCCCGATGGCGAGTTCTGTGTATTACTCGGCCCTTCCGGTGCGGGCAAATCGACGCTTATGGGTTTAATAAATGGCCTTGTTCTGCCAACCAGCGGTTCGGTTTATCTGGATGATGAAGAAGTGAATTCTCGCAACCAGAAGAAAGTACAACAACGAATCAGCATGATCCATCAGCAATTGCATTTGGTGCCGCGGTTGTCGATGTTGCATAACGTGCTTTCCGGGAAGCTACACGCATTGCCTCTATGGAGAGCCTTGATCAAACACTTTAGCGATGATGATCAACGGCGCGCATGTCAGTTACTTTCTGAAGTAGGTTTGCGCGAAAATCAGTTGCATCGCCGAGTATCTGCACTTTCAGGTGGTCAGCAGCAGCGTGTTGCTATCGCACGGGCATTCATGGCTCATCCCGAAATGGTGTTGGCTGATGAACCAGTGGCCAGTTTGGACCCAACCGTCAGTAGAAGTGTTCTTGCGTCGCTTAAATACACATCACAACAACATAAAACAACCGTGGTTTGCAGTCTTCATCAAGTGGACTATGCGCTTGAATTTGCCGATCGAATCATCGCGATGCGTGCTGGCGCTATTGTATTTGACGGCTCGCCGGATCAAATTTCCGAATCGGCACTGACTGAAATATATAAGCAAGAGCCCAAAATCAAGGTAGAACCTCGGCAACCAGAGGGTGATATTCCGCAAGAGGTCGTCGCCGCATGAATATCTCAACACCACTGAGTAGTAACCCTTCAGACAACATTACGAGGCACCACTCTGAATGGGCGCTGCATCGAGCGATTACGCCAAAGCTTATCGTTATGCTTCTTTTGTTATCGATTGCGCTTGGCTTTTCTGCCAAAAACACCGAACTAGACAGAGCCGCAATTGAAACCGGGCAGGCTTTTATTGCGTTAACCGGGGCAACTGAGTCCAGAGTGTTGGATAGTGCTGGGCGGTTCCTTAACGATGCGTTTCCGTTTACTTTTGAATCCTCTGTCGAAGTGTCCAGAGTTGAAAACTTTGATCGCGACAATTTACCGTTTTTTTCCCGACTTGAAGAACGCGAAGTCAATGAGTACGACGCGTTTACCGAAACCTACACAACTCAAAAAGTGGAGTATTTGGTAAACCCAATTGGGTATCTGTTGAAGGTCCTCGCTAAGATGTGGGAGAGCATTGAAATGGGATTTTGGGGGACAGTACTTTCCGTTGTAATTTCTTTA
>CALKRK010000239.1 GCA_937989675.1 uncultured Arenicella sp.
CAGCAGTCCGCTGGTTTTATATCGCGTGCTCCAAGGTGGGCACTGGCGCATAAATTTCCGGCCCAGGAAAAGAGTACAATTGTTCGCGATATCGATGTTCAGGTAGGTCGCACTGGTGCGATTACGCCAGTTGCGCGCCTAGAACCGTTATTTGTGGGCGGTGTAACGGTGTCAAACGTTACTTTGCATAATCAGTCTGAAATTGAACGTTTAGGTGTTCGGGTTGGCGACACCGTCATTGTGCGAAGAGCGGGCGATGTAATACCGCAAATTGTATCGGTTAATCTTGATAAGCGGCCAAGTGACTCCGCTCCATTTGAGTTTCCAGATCGATGCCCGGTGTGTGATTCTGAGGTGCAAGCCGAAGGCGAGGGCATTATTGCGCGGTGCACTGGTGGCTTGATTTGTGGTGCTCAGGTCAAACAGGCGATCAAGCACTTTGTGTCACGCAAGGCAATGGATATTGATGGCATGGGCGACAAGATTGTGGACGCGCTGGTTGATCAAAAATTGATTGAGAATGTTGCTGGTTTGTATAGTTTGTCGTATGAGCAGGTGTTAGCTCTGGAAGGCTTTGCGGAGAAGTCGGCGCAAAATTTGATTGATTCGATAAACGACAGTAAAAACACTGAGCTGTATCGTTTTCTGTATGCGCTTGGTATACCACAGGTGGGCGAAACCACTGCTGAACAGTTGGCAAATAGCTTCGGATCATTAGACGCTTTGGCAGCTGCCGATGCGGATGCTCTAGAAGCTCTGCCAGACATCGGGCCAATCGTAGCCGAAAATATTGTACGTTTCTTTGCGGATGAGAATAAGCAACGCGTTCTGGAGGCGCTGCTTCAGTCAGGCATTCATTACCAGGTTTTGGATGTCAATGCGCGGCCAGATCCAGCAAATCTGCCTTTAGCGGACAAAACAATCGTTTTGACGGGTGCTTTACAAAGTATGAGTCGCTCTGAGGCTAAAAAGCAACTCCAAGCCTTTGGCGCAAAGGTGGCCGGCAGCGTGTCTAAGAAAACCAGCTTGGTTGTGGTTGGCGCTGATGCCGGTAGTAAAGCTGTTAAAGCTGAGGAGCTGGGTGTAGAAATGATGAATGAGGATGGCTTGATCGCGATGATTGAGCGCTTGAGTACATAGAGCCTCGCTTACTAAAGCCTTTTTCTGACCGCGTTTACCTTAATCGCCTCTGCAAGGGTATTGTGTTTTTTGTTTATAAGCGCAAATTAGCGCGCCTAATTTTGGCCTTATCGAGTGATACAACTTGAACTTGCGATTGCGTACTATTTTCTTGCACTGGCAGCGCCAATTGAAACCGCTCGCCAATAAGCCAAGCGATTTCCTCTAGCAGTTCAATATCCAGCAAATCGTCTGCTTGCGCACCTTGTAGCTCGAAAGCGATTTCTCCTAATATATCCAGCACGGATTCGAGGTTGATCGTGTCTCTTAGATGATTGCAGTGGCTTCGTTTATAGGATTGCTGGATTGCTTGGCGAAGGTATTCTTTGTGGTCGCTATTGCGATCGATGAATTTATGAATTGAAGTGGCTCGCGCGTTGATTTTGAGGCGTGAGCTGCCGAGTTCGTTGGCGATAGTTCGCCAGAAGTCGGTAAAAGTCGGCGACTTTGCGAATTTGTTTGAATCTTGGGCAGAATGCTTGCTCATTTGCTCTTCTTTGCTACCTCTCTTGCGTGATAGAATCGCGCGGCTGAACGCGCGTTATTGCGCGGACTACGTTTAAATCTACGGTACCGCTTGTCGTTGAAGCTGTCAATTAAGGTCAGTTTAGCTTGCCTAAGCAGCAGAAAGTGTGAACATTAGAGGGCTGTCGATTAGTCAAAACAACCGGCCAAAACTTAACTGTGCCATTTTAGCTTTTTATTTAGAGAACCTCATGAACGAACAATCCAATTCAAGTGATCAACGCCTTTTTAATGTCGCCATTGTTGGTGCAACCGGGGCTGTTGGAGAAACCTTACTTGAAGTACTCGAAGAACGTAATTTTCCAGTCGATAATCTTTATTTGCTCGCTAGCGAACGTTCTGCAGGAACAACAAAGAAGTTCAAGGGTAAGAGCATTCGAGTGGAAAATTTGGCGGAATTCGATTTTTCTAAGGCGCACATCGGTTTGTTCTCAGCGGGTGGGTCAATTTCAGCCGAGTTTGCACCCATCGCGGCGGCAGCCGGGTGTGTTGTGGTGGACAACACATCGCATTTTCGCTACGACGATGACAAACCTCTCGTGGTTCCTGAAGTCAATGAACACGCTATTGCCGAATATAAAGCAACCAATATCATTGCTAACCCAAACTGCTCTACAATTCAAATGCTGGTGGCGCTAAAACCAATTCATGATGCCGTCGGTATCGAGCGTGTTAACGTTTGCACATATCAAGCAGTGTCTGGTACTGGCAAACCCGCAATGGAGGAACTTGCTGGCCAGACCGCCAATTTGCTGAACGCAAAATCCATTCAGACCGAAGTGTATCCAAAGCAAATTGCATTCAATGCCTTGCCTCAGATTGATGTGTTTCTCGAGAACGGTTACACCAAAGAAGAAATGAAAATGGTTTGGGAGACTAAAAAGATCATGGGGGATGACGCGATAGAGGTGAACCCAACAGCAGTACGTATTCCGGTCTTTTACGGGCATTCTGAAGCGTGCCATATCGAAACCAAAGAGAAAATCAGCGTTGAGCAAGTCACCCAGTTGTTAAATGACTTTCCTGGTGTAGTCGTTATAGATGACCGGGTTGATGGTGGTTATCCAACTGCGGTCACTGAAGCTGCCGGTAATGATCCTGTCTATGTTGGGCGAATTCGCGAAGATATTTCTCATCCGCGCGGTATTAATCTGTGGGTAGTGGCCGATAATGTTCGTAAAGGCGCTGCAACTAACAGTGTTCAAATCGCCGAGTGCTTGGTCAAAGACTATTTGTAAGTTCTTGGAAATAAGAGCTTTTCATTGCTCTGCCTATTAAGTTCAGGGGATTTAGTGATTAAAGACTTCTATACTTTTTGATTGATTGCTCTGTTGATTTGCTAAAAACTGATGTAAGTTGTTACAATGCGTTGCTAACTACCTAAAACTATTAAAAAAAACATTCTTTTGCGATGTCCTAGTATGCCAATTAACAGATTTTCAGGCATCCAAGAAGTAGCATCTTATGAAGCGTGGAGCGCTATATGGCAAAACGAAAAATGACTACCCCCAAAACAAAAACAGCCAACTCAGTATTAAAGCAACTGGGCGTTTCAGCGGCCTTTCTTATGGCTTCTACAAACGTAGGCGCACTCGGCTTAGGAGCGTTGGAGGTCCAGTCGAATCTTGATCAACCATTAGATGGCACGATTGAGCTGCGCACTAGCGCTAGTGATGACGTAAATTCTGTTAGAGCTTCTATTGCATCGAAAGAAGATTTCGAGAGCTTAGGGATCGATTATCCGAGCTACTTAGAAAATATCAGCTTAGGCGTTGAAGATGGTGCTGGTGGCAAGGTTTTGCGGGTTAATAGTAATGGTGTCATTATCAAGGAGCCATTTATCCATTTTCTCGTTCGGGTTGATTGGTCTGGCGGTAGCTTTTTGCGCGAGTATACTGCGCTTATTGATCCACCAGTTTATGCAGCAGAAACGCCTAAATCCTTAGCTGAGCCGCGAACTGTTGGTACTGACCAATCTTATGAACCAGAAAATGATATCCAGGTAGAAGATTTAGCTGAAGAAGACTACGATGAAGTCGTAGCTAACGACCCTCCTGTTGAAGAAGAGTATGTAAGCGAAGAAGATTTAGCGCCGATAGATTCCGAGTCCGTTACTGAAGAACCAGTTGTTGAAGAGGATGTTCAAGAGTCTGTAGAAGAAGAACCGCTTATTGAGGACGACTTTTACGAAACTCAAGATACAAGTGAGGAAGAAGCCGCCGATCAATCTACTTTGCCAAATGATGGCGCTCGCTACGGGCCAGTTGAAGGAGGCGAGTCTCTCAGCTTAATCGCGCAAGAGTTACAGAGACAATTTCCGGATTTGAGCATCTACGCGATTATGAAGGTGCTGTTTGAAGAAAACCCTGACGCGTTCATTAATAACAATATTAACGGCCTGATCAAGGGCGTGATGTTGAATGTCGGTGATTTGAACGAGATTCGCGCAGTAGACATTGCTGAGTCCAAACGTTTTTTCAGAGAACAGGTTGCTGAATGGGATCCGAGTGTTCTAACGCCTTCAGGTGGTGATTCGCTAAACGTTGGTCAAGACGAGTATTCGTTTAATGATGATATTTTCGGCGATGAAGATGCCACAGTTGCTGATTCGAGCCAAGATAGTTTTCAGGTTGGTGCGTCGAGTGAAACGGACAACTTCGTCTCAAGTGACCAGGGAGCTAACCGTGAGGGCGAAGTATTGGCTCTTAGGCAGCAAATATCTGATTTGCAATCTTCTCTAGCTTCTAGCGAGTTAGAGAATCGAGAGCTCACCGAGCGAATTTCATTACTTGAAGGGCAGATTTCAGATCTAAACCGTCTTTCAGAGCTAAGTGTTGAGAACGCTGACCTTGCTAACCTTGAGTCTACGCTTGCTGAGCAGAACAATGCTGATGAGTTTGCGGCTGACGCCGATACAAGCGCGATCGATGAATTTCTTACTGAATCGTCAGAAGAGTTGATTGATGGTTCTACGGAAGACCTGCTTAGTGACGACGCGTTGATTGAAGACGATTCTTTAGGGTTAGGAGCTGATGACTCTCTAATTACTGATGATTCTTTAACCGCTGATGGCTCTCTACCCGCTGATGGCTCTTCATCCGTCGATGAGTTCCTGACAGATGCTGAGGGTGAATTAGATGACGTGCTTGACGGTGAATTGGCCGATGATGGTTCAGAATTTGTTAGCGCCCTTGAAGAAACCGATGATGCTACAGCTAATGTTGAGCCTGCGGAAACTCAAGCACCCGTAGTTGCGCCGGTTAAATCTGAGTCCTTTTTTGATAAAGTAAAAGGGGTGTTGTTTGACGGCGGTTTATGGAAAGTGCTTGCTGGTATTGGCGCACTGCTTGTTGCCGGGGTCGGTTTGCTGTTGTTTCGCCGCCGCCGTGCTGATGAGGAGTTCGAGATCAGCATGCTTTCAATCGAGAGCAACTCGCAAAGCGTTGATACAATGCAAAGCGACAGTCACAGCCAGTCGTCTCAGTCGGCTTCAATGTCTACCTCTGTAGCCTCAGTTGGTAACGATGCTGCGCCGGATAAAGAAACGTCTTTCTTGACGGTCTACAGTGACAGCGACGCGGTAGTTCAGGCTGATGAAGTTGATCCTGTTGCTGAGGCTGATGTGTATATTGCTTATGGCCGTGATGAGCAGGCCGAAGAGGTATTGCTCGATGGTATTGCGAATCAGCCAGATCGTTTAGATATCAAGCAGAAGTTATTGGGCTTGTATCATAAGAATCAAAACTCCGAGGGTTTTGAGCGTTTAGCGGAAGAGCTTTACTCACAGCGTGAGATTTTAACCAGCGAGATTTGGTCAGAAGTTAGCGATATGGGTAAAGAAATCGCACCGAATAACCCGTTGTTTTCACTTTCTGTAGACGACTTATCAGCGGCAGAAGCTGTGAACTCCACAGTTCTAGAAGATGAGCCAGTTAAAGAGGATCCTCAAGCAGACGCTGAGCCCGCTGGTGATGAAATCGCTTTTGATGAAGCAATTCAGGACAGTGTGCAAGAGACAGCTGACGACGCCGTTGAGGCAGGTGAGGAAATTGTTGATTCTTTGGACGACGACGCTTCAATCCACCTGATTAATTTTGACGATGGCCGCAGTGAAGTTAGTGAGCTTGACGAAGTAGAAATTGCAGCGCTCGATTTAGATGAGGATGGAGCGGAGACCGATGTTATTGAATTCGCTGATTCGGCACTTGATGCTGTTGCGGAAGAAAGCTCTGAAGAAGAAAAATTGGTTGAGATAGACCTTGATGACGACGCTGATGCAGGGCTTGATTTTAGTACTCAAACTACCATTGACGGAGATGATGATGAGATTGAAGAACAATCGATTCGCTCAGTTCAAGAAGTCAGCGATTTGGAGATCGACCCAGATTACGACGAAGCACGGACTCAGTATGAGCTCGCTAAAGTGTTTGTAGACTTAGGCGATGAAGACGGAGCTCGTAAGATTCTTAATGAACTGGTTGCGAACGACGATAACGATGAAGCGGTTCTGAGTGACGCGCGTGAATTGTTGGAGTCAATTAACAACTAGTTATAGAAGCCTTTTTTCGCCGCTGAAGTATCAGTGGGGTAACAATAAGCTGACAAGCCTGCGCTCATTTGAGTGTGGGCTTGTTTTATTTTAATCAGCGCATTGTGCGTATAATCTTTGATTCCAAAAACGATGCGATATGCCGCTTGTGTAGAATACGATGGAGCCGCTTTCAGTGGCTGGCAGACGCAAAAACACGATGTGCGTACGGTTCAAGAAACCGTGGAAGCCGCGTTAAGTAAGGTAGCGAATCAGTCAACAACCATTATCACTGCTGGCCGAACGGATACTGCTGTACACGCAACTCATCAGGTTATTCATTTCGATTCGGCTGTTGAACGCAGCGAATTTTCTTGGTGCCGTGGAACTAATCGATTTATGGATCACGATGTTCGTCTAAATTGGGTTGTTCCTATCAATGATGACTTTCATGCACGTTTTTCGGCTCTGACTCGCTCATATCGATTTATTATTTACAATAAACCTATTCAGAGTGCCTTGTATCGCAAACATGTGACGCATGAGTTCCGAGAATTGGATGTGAATAAGATGGCGGAAGCTGGCAAGGCGTTACTTGGCGAGCATGATTTTAGCTCATTTAGAGCTGCTGGCTGCCAAGCGCATTCGCCAGTTCGTACCCTGAGCCATTTCTCACTTAGTTCCGCTGAGTCGTGGATCTGGTTTGATGTTACTGCGAATGCGTTTTTACAGCATATGGTTCGCAATATTGCTGGTTGCTTAATCGAAGTTGGTTGCGGTAAACGAAATGTCGATTGGATCGCCGAAGTGCTAGAGAAACGTGACCGTACGCAGGGCGGTATTACTGCGCCGCCTAATGGTTTATATTTGGTTGGCGTTGAGTACCCCGATGAGTTTATCTTGCCGAGCAGCCTTAAAACGGTTGCCTATTGGGGAGATTAAGTCAATTCAGATAGCGTTTTAGAATGGACGTTTTTAGCATGAGAACTCGAATTAAAATTTGCGGTATGACTGAGCCAGACAAAGTAAAGGCGGCTGTCGGCATGGGGGTTGATGCAATTGGAATGATTTTGCATGCGGATAGCCCGAGAGTGATCAGTGTTGAAGCAGCTAAAGAAATTCGCAGTGAAGTACCTGCCTTTGTTTCCTTGGTTGGCGTTTTTGTCGACTGTGATGCGCTTCGTATAAACCAATTATCACAGAGTATTGGCTTGGATTTAGTGCAGCTGCACGGCAGTGAGAGTAATGAATTTTCTCAAGAATTAGACACGCCCTTTATTAAGGCCATTCGAGCGCGGGATGAAACTCAAGTGTTGGCCGAATTGAACTCATATCCAAGTGCTCGAGCGTTACTTCTCGATCCTTATGTAAAAGGGCAGCATGGCGGCACTGGTAAGCGGCTAGACACGCAATGTTGGCCTCAAAATAGCGAGCAAAATTTGATTTTGGCCGGTGGGCTTTCCGCCGATAACGTGGCGAGCCTAATTACCGAGTTGAAGCCGTTCGCCGTGGATTTTAACAGCGGCGTAGAGGATTCGCCTGGAGTGAAAAATCTTGATCTGCTGGCGGCCGCGATCAATGCCGTTACTTCAAGCTGAATCACCGATGAGCCGAACGCTGAGTCAGTGGGTTGACTACATTCAAACCCTGCATCACCGAGAGATAGAGCTTTCGCTTGAGCGTGTGGATCAAGTATATCGTCGTATGCTGCCCGCTGGTGTACCGTTTAAGGTTGTTAGTGTGTCTGGCACGAACGGCAAGGGCAGCAGTGCAGAACTTATATCGTCGATTTTTCGTTCTGAGGGTTATGCAGTCGCTAAGTACACATCTCCACATTTGGTTCGTTTCAATGAGCGCATTAATATTGAAGGTAAGCCCGTCAGTGATGATGAGTTGTTGAAGGCCTTTGAGCGCGTCGAGAGTGTACGGGGTAGTATTCCAATTACCTTTTTTGAGTTTGGTACTTTAGTTGCTATTGAGTGCTTTGTTCGCGCTGGTGTCGACTTGGCGGTGATGGAGGTTGGTTTAGGTGGTCGGCTTGATGCTGTTAATATTCTTGATGCTGATGTGTCGGCCGTTACCAGTATTTCCGTTGATCATACCGGTTGGCTTGGAAATACGGTTGAAGAAATCGCAGTTGAGAAAGCGGGTATTGCTAGGCGGGGGCGCCCTTGTGTTTTGGGTATGGAAAAGCCGCCGCAAAGCTTAATAGATACCTGTGCACAGATTGGTGCATTCACACAAATTCGAGGGCGCGATTTTGGAGTCAAACTCGGCTCAAACGCCCTTGCATGGGGCTGGGAAAGGATTAACGAGCCTGATCTAATATTTGTCGATTTGCCCCTGCCGTTTGGCCAGTCTGGTGTGCAGCTTGATAATGCGGCCTTGGCCATTGAAGTGGTTACACAACTTGCTAATGTGTTTCCAGTGTCTAAAGAGGCGCTGCGACTAGGCTTAGCCAATGCGGACATCCTAGGCCGATGCCAAATACTTAATACCGAACCCTTGATCATTCTAGATGTTGCTCATAATGAGGCTTCAGTAGCTGAGCTGGCTACATTTGTTCAACGAAATAGCGTATCCGGTAAAACGATAGCGGTTTGCGGGATGCTGCGTGACAAAGAAATCGCGTCGAGCTTGAGGAGAATTTCTCATTGCGTATCCGAGTGGCATGTAGCAACGCTAAAAGGTGAGCGTGCAACATCGGCAAAAGAACTTAAGCATATTCTATGTAGTGATTTGCAGCTTAATGATGCCGAAACAACACCCATATACGATTACGCTAGCATAATACAAGCCTATGGGGCAGCGAAGGAAACATTAACGACCGATGACTGTCTGGTTGTTTTTGGTTCGTTTTTCGTCGTAGGTGATATACTTGAATTGCTCAACGAAGAGACTTAAATCTAGAATTGTACAGCTATTATTAGCTGTTATTGAATTGGTAATATGACGCAGAAAAATCAACCTGAATCAAATTCGGTACAGGAGTTTAACCTTAAGCATCGAGTTACCGGTGCGGCTGTTCTATTGTTTCTCGGAGCGCTCGTTATTCCTTGGCTGCTTGGCCCACCCAGTGAAGCGAGTAAACAGGTTGATGCGATAGAGGGGGAGGTTGCCGTTATCAGTTCTCCTGCAGAGCTTGAAGATCAGTTATTAGCTGAGTTAGACAGCGCCAACTCTGAGCCAGAAGAAACGGTGTATATTTCTAAAATTACACCTTTGGATGTCGCGCAAGATAGTCAGCTTAATGACTCGGCACAAGCTACTGCGGTCGAGCAAGTTGCGGCCACTGAAAAACAAGCGGAAAAACCCAAAGAAGAAGTGGTTAAACCTGGCGCCGCTAAAGGCCCTCAAATGGTGGACAAAGATAAAGAAAAGCGCGATGAAGAAGCTAAGTTGCTAGCTTTGGAGAAGGCAAAAGCAGATAAGCTTGCCAAAGAAAAGCAGGAAAGCGAGCAGCGAGAAAAAGAGCTGCAAGCCGCATTGGAGGCGGAGTCTTTAGCCAAAGCTGAGCAACAAGCAACTAAAAGCGTTGATGTAGGCTGGGTAGTTCAAGTCGGTTTGTACCTTGAGAAAAGTGGTGCTGAGACCAAGATTAGTGAATTGAAGTCACAAGGGTTTAGTGCATCTAGTACTGTTGTGGATACTAATCGCGGACCAAAAACAGGTACGCGTGTATGGTTGGGTCCGTTTGCAAAGCGTGCTGAGGCTGAACAGGAAAATGCTAAGCTAGTACAACGCACCAAAAAAGATGGTTTCATTCGTGTTTACCCCTAGATGAAAAATTTAGCTCAGTACTTTGTTGCGATAGAGTTAGGATTGTTTGACCCGCAGTTTTTTGAAATAACAACTAGAGAGATTTAAGAGATGGGTGGTTTTGATTGGATTATTGCAGCGATATTTCTAGTATCTATTATTGTCGGGCTGTTTCGTGGGTTTATTAAAGAATCATTGTCGATAACGTCATGGATCGTTTCAATATGGCTGGCATTCACCTTTTGCGCTGAAGCGGGCGAGTTTCTTCACCAATACATTCGTATTCCTACCCCCAAATTTAGAGAGTGGGCTGGTTTTGCGCTTGTGTTTATTGGGGCCTTGTTTGTGTTTGCAATTATTAGCTACACGATAACTAAAGTCTTTGTGCGCGGCCCCATCAAAGGGGTTGATCGAGTTTTAGGATTGGGTTTTGGTGCTGTGCGGGCCGCTGCAATTATTGTGGCTTTGCTGGTTGTCGCTCGAGGTTTCGGTTTTGATTCGTCAGATTGGTGGCAGAACTCGAAGTATTTAAGCAAGTTCGAGCCATTGATGAACTATGTCGAAGGTTTGTTTCCCGAAAAGTGGCAAAGTGATTCAGGCTTACCAAAAGCAATAATCGACCAGGCTGTTGAGAACATACCAAGCCCCAACAGTGAAACTGAGCCAGTTACTGAAGGTGATAATTAGTCGAAGAAAAATTTCTTCTGTAATTTGAGTGTAACAACCGTATTCGTTGTTACAAATGTTGTATCATTCGCGTTTTCAGAGCGTGACGCATTTATTGAGTCGCGCTGACTAATAACCACAACAATCTAATATAGAGCGAGCTTATGTGTGGTGTGCTAGGAATTGTTGGCAAGTCTCCTGTCAGCACTAACCTTTATGATGGTTTAACGGTTCTCCAGCATCGAGGCCAAGATGCGGCGGGTATTTTAACCTGCGATGAAAACGGCTTCGTTAACTTGCGTAAAGATAACGGCTTAGTTAAAGACGTATTTTTCTCCCGACATATGCAGAGGTTAACGGGCAATGTAGGAATCGCTCATTGTCGCTACCCGACAGCGGGTTCAAGTTCCCCTGCGGAGGCACAGCCTTTCTATGTCAATTCGCCATTTGGTATCGCGCTCGCGCACAACGGTAATTTAACTAATGCCAATAATCTACGCCGTCGTATTTTTCGCGACGATTTGCGGCACGTAAACACCACATCGGATTCCGAAATATTGTTGAATGTGCTGGCGCATGAAATTTATAATGCGCTTGGTGTTGGTAACTATTCTCTGACCAATAAACATATTTTTCAGGCAGTTGAAGGCGTTTTCAAGCGGTGTCGCGGTGGTTATGCGGTTGTTGCCTATATAATGGGTGTTGGCATTGTGGCTTTTCGCGATAAGCATGGTATCCGGCCGCTGATTTATGGCTATCGAGATACCGACGCCGGCCGCGAATACATGGTTGCTTCTGAAAGCGTGGCGTTGGACAGCCAAGGCTACACGATCATGGCGGATGTTAAGCCAGGTGAGGCTATTATTTTGCCAATCGACGGTTCTGTTGAACGCCACCAATGTGTTGATGATGCGAGTTACGCTCCGTGTATTTTCGAGCAAGTTTACCTGGCGCGCCCAGATTCAATGATTGATGGTATTTCTGTGTACCGAACTCGTATGCGCATGGGGGAGAAGTTGGCCCGTAAGGTAGAGCGAGAGTGGCCTGATCATGACATCGACGTGGTAATACCAATCCCTGACACCAGTCGAACGTCGGCGTTGGAAATGTCGCAAGTGCTGGGTGTACGCTATCGCGAAGGTTTCATTAAAAATCGCTATATAGGCCGAACCTTTATTATGCCTGGCCAGGAAATGCGCAAGAAGTCCGTGCGTCAAAAATTGAACGCTATTGAGTTAGAGTTTCGCGGTAAAAATGTGATGCTAGTTGATGACTCAATTGTTCGTGGAACCACGTCTAAGCAGATCGTTCAAATGGCGCGCGATGCGGGAGCCAAGAAAGTTTATTTTGCGTCTGCGGCGCCACCAGTTCGTTACCCAAATGTGTATGGAATTGATATGCCTGCAGCGTCAGAGTTGATAGCGAACAATCGGACGGTGGAACAAATTCAAGAACAAATCGGTGCGGATAAACTTTTCTATCAGGATTTGAATGATCTGATTGATGCAGCCTCTGAAGGTAACCCACAAATCACTTCGTTTGATACTTCATGTTTTAGTCAGAAGTATGTGACGGGTGATGTCGATAGTGCGTATTTCGAAGAGCTTGAAACTGCGCGAAGCGATGGTGCGAAGCTGGCCAAAGAATCTAAGCCGTCGGAGCTCAGAGACGTCAGTCAGATATCGAATTAGATTGTCGATTATTTGAGTAGGCGTGGACTATGAAAAAAGACCAAAAAAAAGATCTAAGAGATTATCGCCCAGCGACCAAGGCGGTACGCGTTGGGCAGTTGCGCGGCGAAGAAGGTGAACATAGCGAGCCTATCTATACCACCTCCAGCTTTGTGTTTGATTCAGCCGATCAGGCGGCGGCCCGATTCTCCTATGAAGAAGAGGGTAATGTTTACTCAAGGTTCACAAATCCAACTGTTCGAGTTTTTGAGGAGCGCTTAGCGGCGCTCGAAGGAGCCGATGCTTGCGTTGGCACGGCTTCAGGCATGGCGGCGATGTTAGCCGTATGCATGACGGCGTTAAATTCCGGGGATCACATAGTAGCCGCTAGATCGATTTTTGGGGCTAGCCAGATTATGTTGTCTGGCTTGTTGAGCAAGTTTGGAATAGATACTACTTTTGTAGAGCTAACAGATTTAGACGCTTGGAAATCGGCTATGCAGCCCGATACGCGCTTGGTATTTTTCGAGACACCAACCAATCCTCTGATGGAAATAGGCGATATTGCCGCGATTTCCGAGCTCGCACATTCGTATAACCCCGATATTTTGGTTGTTGTCGACAATTGTTTTTGTACGCCGATATTGCAGCAACCGCTTTCATTGGGTGCGGATGTGGTGCTGCATTCTGCGACAAAGTTTATCGATGGGCAGGGTCGCTGTGTTGGCGGTGCTGTGGTCGGTGGTGCGGAGTTGGTTGGCAAAAAAGTAATGGCGTTTATGCGAACCGCCGGGCCTTCAATGAGCCCGTTCAATGCATGGACTTTCGCTAAGGGCCTCGAGACTTTGCCATTACGTATTAATCAAGCTTGTGACAACGCACAGATACTGGCTGAACACTTGATGAGCGTTGAACAAGTCTCGAAGGTGTACTATCCAGGTTTGCCAACTCATTCACAGTATGAATTAGCGAATTCACAACAAAGCCGCGGCGGTGCTGTTGTGTCTTTCGAGGTGAAGGGAGGTCGAGAGGCCGCGTGGAATGTGATTAACAATACTGAACTTTTATCGATTACCGCAAACCTTGGTGATACAAGAACGACAATCACTCACCCATTTACGACTACGCACGCGCGCTGGTCTGATGAGGCAAAAGCGGAAGTGGGTATTAGTGAAGGCCTAGTAAGAATCGCCGTTGGCTTGGAAGACCCTCAAGATGTTATCGAAGATCTTCTGTTTTAGTTGCAGAAGCTTTGCAGGCT
This sequence comes from uncultured Arenicella sp., assembly GCA_937989675.1. Classification (GTDB taxonomy): domain Bacteria; phylum Pseudomonadota; class Gammaproteobacteria; order Arenicellales; family Arenicellaceae; genus Arenicella. The sequence goes on from CALKRK010000239.1 coordinate 13,589, forward strand.
TATGACTCTGGTTGCCAGTGTGTGAATATTGGAATAAAAAAGGCCCTGCTTTGAAGCAGGGCCTTTTTTCTGGATTGTGTCTCGTCCTGAAATAAGTTGACATAAATGAGACTTATTTATGAAGAAGACAAAGCAGTTGCGAGTTAAGCGCAGTCAGAAGGATTACAATTTAGGCTTTAAATTAGCAGTAGTTGATCAGGTCGAAAAAGGCGAATTGACCTACAAACAAGCTCAAAAACTCTATGGCATTCAAGGTCGTAGCACGGTTCTGGTTTGGTTGCGAAAGCATGGTAAATTGGACTGGTCAAACCCGTATGAGAAAACCATGTCTAAATCCAATGAAACGCCTGCGCAGAAA